>NZ_CP084742.1:1854705-2163823 GCF_020520285.1 Pseudomonas sp. L5B5 | reverse complement strand
TCCTTCCGCGACTGCTTCGAGCTCGAATGCCGTGCGCTCAAGCGCGTGCGCAACGAGATGGGCCTGACCAACGTCGAGATCATGGTGCCGTTCGTGCGGACCCTTGGCGAAGCCAGCCAAGTGGTTGAGCTGCTGGCTGAAAACGGCCTCAAGCGGGGTGAGAACGGCCTGCGCGTGATCATGATGTGCGAACTGCCGTCCAACGCGATCCTGGCCGAGGAGTTCCTCGAGTACTTCGATGGTTTCTCCATCGGTTCCAACGACCTGACCCAGCTGACCCTGGGCCTGGATCGTGACTCCGGCATCATCGCCCACCTGTTCGACGAGCGGAATCCGGCGGTCAAGAAGCTGCTGGCCAATGCCATCGCCGCCTGCAACAAGGCCGGCAAGTACATCGGCATCTGCGGCCAGGGACCTTCGGATCACCCGGATCTGGCCAAGTGGCTGATGGAACAGGGTATCGAAAGTGTTTCGCTGAACCCGGACTCGGTACTCGAGACCTGGTTCTTCCTGGCCGAGGGCCAGGGCGCTGCATAATCGATGAGTGCAGGCCCGGCCGGTCGCGAGACTGGCCAGGCCTTGTAGATTCAAGCAGGGCGCGCCTCTTCCGGATGCCGCCCTTTTTTGTGCAAGAAGAATATGCAAAGCAGCAGCAACCTATTTCCCGTCGCCTTGATCAGTGCCGAGCGTCGAGGCGATCTGAGCGAAGACGTCTATCGCTTGAAACCTGGCAACAGCCCCGACTCGTCGGTGGAGCTGGCGGTGACTCGACTGGGGCTGGCCGATGCGCCTGAAGCCCAGGGCGTGCCCGTGGTCCTGTTGCATGGCAGCTTTTCCAATCGACGTTTCTGGTACTCGCCCAAGGGCATCGGCTTGGGGGCTTACCTGGCGCGGGCCGGTTTTGATGTATGGATCCCGGAAATGCGCGGCCATGGCCTTTCGCGGCGCAACACGGGCTACCGTGGCAACCGAGTGGCCGACTACGCCCGCTACGACCTGCCGGCCATTGCTGCCTTCGTTCGTGAGCAGAGTGGGCAGGTTCCCCACTGGATTGGCCATTCCCTGGGCGGCACGACCCTGGCGGCAGCGTTGGGCGGCCAGTACCTGGGTCAGGCCGGCGTGGCCTCGGTGGCATTTTTTGGCAGCCAGGTCAGCCGTATCTACTGGCCCTTGAAGGTTCCCCTGGTGGAGTGGGGAGGGCGCCTGGTCATCAAGCGGTTTGCCCAGCTGTCCGGTTCCCGGCTCAAGCGGGGTCCTGAAGACGAACCCATCGGCCTGGCCCTGGAAAGCATGCGCTGGCACGGTCTGTTCGGCCGTTTTGGCGATGCCGACAAGGACTGGTGGGCTGGCCTTGCCGAGGTGACTGTGCCGGCATTGGCGGTCAGCGCGGCTGGAGATCACCAGGACCCGACCTGGGCTTGTCGCAAGCTGTTCGAACAGCTGGGAAGTGAGCAGAAACAATTTATCTGCCTAGGACGCGAGCAGGGTTTCAGTGGCAATTTCGGTCATGTCGAGATGCTGGTGAGCAAGGCGGCGCAGGTCGAGGTCTGGCCACTGGTGCGTCGTTGGCTTGAGGATCAGCAAGCGCCGTTACTGGCTTGCGCTACTGAACAGTTGGCGACCGTTTGATGCGCGGGCTCTGACAAGGGCATTTCGCTCAATAACGCTTGCGGCTAAGATATGACGCGCTGCGCTGTTCTGGTCATATTCAGTTGCTGAGTCGATTTTCCGTTCTGCTGGCAGACCTGCGAAAATCCCGGCCAGGCCGATGGGCTGCTCAAGGGCGGCGGGCTAAACATCTGCCGGCTGGGCTCGTTTTTTCATTGCTGGCCCCGGAATGACCGACACCTTCGATCGTGTTCTTTCTGTTACAGGAGCTTCTCGATGAACCATTACCTCACTCCCGACTTGTGCGATGCCTACCCGGACCTGGTTCAGGTGGTCGAGCCCATGTTCAGCAATTTTGGCGGTCGCGATTCCTTCGGGGGTGAAATCGTTACCATCAAGTGCTTCGAAGACAATTCTCTGGTCAAGGAACAGGTTGAACTCAACGGGAACGGCAAGGTGCTGGTAGTGGATGGCGGTGGCTCCCTGCGACGCGCGCTGCTGGGAGACATGCTGGCCGAAAAGGCGGCGAAGAATGGTTGGGAAGGCCTGGTGATCTACGGTTGCATCCGTGACGTGGACGTCATTGCGCAGACCGATCTTGGGGTCCAGGCCCTGGCCAGCCACCCGATGAAGACCGACAAGCGCGGCATTGGCGACCTCAACGTGGCCGTGGCCTTTGCCGGGGTAACCTTCCGTCCGGGCGAGTATGTCTATGCCGACAACAACGGCGTGATCGTTTCGCCCAGCCCACTGAAAATGCCTGAATGATCCAGCGGCCAGACAAGGGGTGAGGATGTTCGAGGAAGAAAACGCGCAGTGGGGGCTGGTGCATGCCCTGGTGCTGGATGGTAAAGGCGGTGCGCGTTCGATTGCTCGGACTGAGCTCGATGATCTGCAACTGCAGCCCCATGAGAGCCTGTGGTTGCATTGGGATCGCAGTCATCCGCAGACCCAGACCTGGCTGCGCCGTTCCAGCGGCCTGAGCGAGTTCAGTTGCGACCTGCTGCTGGAAGAAAACACCCGGCCGCGCCTGCTGGCGCTGCCCGACTCCGAATTGTTGCTGTTCTTGCGTGGCATCAATCTCAATCCGGGGGCCGAGCCTGAAGACATGGTCTCGGTGCGCATCTTCGCCAGTGCGCAGCGGGTGATCTCCCTGCGCTTGCGCCCTCTGCGGGCCACCGATGAGCTGTTACTCGAGCTGGCGGAAGGCAAGGGCCCGAAGAGTGCCGCCGAGTTGCTGCTTTACATGGCCGAATACCTGACCCACAAGGTGCAGAACCTGGTCAGCGACCTCTCGGAAGTGGTCGATGGCGAAGAAGAAAAACTGGATGCCGACGAACGGTATACCCCGGAACATGGCAGCATTCTGCAGATCCGTCGACGGGCTGCTGGACTCAAGCGCTTCCTGGCGCCTCAACGGGATATCTTCGCCCAATTGAGCCGGATAAAACTGCCCTGGTTCGCCGCCGATGATGGTGACTACTGGAACGAATTGCACAACAGCCTGACCCGCTACCTGGAGGAGCTGGAGTTGGCCCGGGAGCGCGTGGGGCTTGCGCTTGAGGCCGAAGACCGGCGCTTGAGCCTGCGCATGAATCGCACCATGTATCGCTTCGGCGTGATCACCGGGATCTTCCTGCCGATGAGCTTTCTCACCGGGCTGCTGGGGATCAATGTCGGTGGCATTCCATTCTCCGCCAGCCCCTATGGCTTCATCGTCGCCTGCCTGTTGCTGGCGGCGGTGGCGCTGGGTCAATGGTGGTTGTTCCGACGTTTGCGCTGGGTATGACGAGGCCTCATGTGACCCGAATAACTCTGATCGCGTCTTTTTCAAACATCACCAGAGGTGCGTATGCACGATCCGTTTGAAGAGTCGCTGCGTGACATGCTCAAGGCCTCGCCATCCAGCCGCGATGACGATGCCTGCCTGGGTCGCGTATTAAAAACCGCCAACCGCCAGGTGGGCGCGGGTGACCTGTTCAGCCTGCTGGGCCGTTGGCTTCCGGCCCTGATGATCGCCCTGAATAACGGATCGGCCCACATCGCGCCGGTTTCCCGTCTTAAAACTACTGCTCGCACTGCTGATAAGGCTGATTGAATATGGAACTTGATCTCTGGACGCAGAGCCTCGTCACAGCGATGACCGCCTTGTGGACCAAGGTGGCGAACTTCATTCCGAACCTGTTCGGTGCACTGGTGGTGCTGTTGCTGGGTTTCGTGGTGGCCAAGCTGCTCGATACCCTGCTTTCCAAATTGCTCGCCAAGCTGGGTCTGGACCGCCTGATGGGTGGGACCGGCTTGACCAAGTTGTTGTCCCGTGCGGGCCTTCAAGTCCCTATATCGACCCTGATCGGCAAGATCGTCTACTGGTTCGTCCTGCTGATTTTTCTGGTTTCTGCTGCTGAATCCCTTGGCCTTGAGCGAGTTTCGGCTACGCTCGACATGCTTGCGTTGTATTTGCCGAAGGTTTTCGGCGCTGCGCTGGTGTTGCTGGTGGGGGTTCTGCTGGCGCAACTGGCCAACGGGCTGGTGCGGGGCGCGGCGGAAGGTGTGGGGCTGGATTATGCCAGCGGCGTGGGGCGGATCGCCCAGGGACTGGTGATCATCATCAGCATTTCCGTAGCGATCAGCCAGTTGGAGGTCAAAACCGACCTGCTCAACCACGTGATCGTGATCGTTTTGATTACCGTTGGTCTGGCAGTTGCGCTGGCGATGGGATTGGGAAGCCGGGAAATTGCCGGTCAGATTCTTGCGGGAATCTATGTGCGTGAGTTGTATCAGGTTGGTCAACAGGTGCGTGTTGGCGAGGTCGAAGGCCAGATTGAAGAGATTGGCACGGTTAAAACTACATTGCTGACCGATGAGGGTGAGCTAGTCTCTCTCTCCAATCGGATCCTGCTGGAGCAGCATGTAAGTAGCCGCTAACCCCGGCACCCTGCTAATGTATGCCGCCGCAAAATGCCCGTCACAGGGCTGCGGCGGACACTGACCTGACTGTCGGCACGACTCGTTTTGAATAAAACCCAACCGCTATCCACGCGCTATGACCCCCGTGAGCTCTCTGATGAGGAGTTGGTTGCGCGTTCACATACGGAGCTGTTTCACGTAACACGCGCCTATGAAGAGTTGATGCGACGCTATCAACGGACTCTATTTAATGTTTGTGCACGTTATCTGGGGAACGATCGGGATGCCGATGATGTCTGTCAGGAAGTGATGTTGAAGGTGTTGTATGGCCTTAAGAACTTTGAGGGCAAATCGAAGTTCAAGACGTGGCTATACAGCATCACGTACAACGAATGCATCACGCAGTATCGCAAGGAGCGACGCAAGCGGCGGTTGATGGACGCGTTGAGTCTTGATCCCCTCGAGGAGGCGTCTGAAGAGAAGGCGCCGAAACCTGAGGAGAAGGGCGGACTTGACCGCTGGTTGGTGCATGTGAACCCGATCGATCGGGAAATTCTGGTGCTACGGTTTGTCGCAGAACTGGAATTTCAAGAGATTGCAGACATCATGCATATGGGTTTGAGTGCTACAAAAATGCGTTACAAACGTGCTCTTGATAAATTGCGTGAGAAATTTGCAGGCATTGCTGAAACTTAGTTCGGCGCAAATATCTCTTACGTCTAGGTGAGTTCTGATAGACTTACCGCCGAGTTGTCCCCCGGTATGTGGGACTGCTTTACAATCACCAGATGGGGATTTAACGGATGAAACTGAAAAACACCTTGGGCATTGCCATTGGTTCTATTGTTGCCGTGACTTCGTTCGGCGTTCTGGCGCAAGGCCAAGGCGCGGTCGAGGGTGAACTGTTTTACAAAAAACAGTACAACGACAGCGTTAAGCACATCGAAGATGGCTTCAACCCGGGCGCTCGGATTGGTTACTTCTTGACCGACGATCTTTCGTTGGATCTGAGCTACGACAAGACCAACCACACCCGTTCCAACGATGGCACTGGCAACCAGAAGATCAAGGGTGATACCACCAGCCTGCTGGCTACCTATCACTTCGGTCAGGCTGGCGTAGACTCCCTGCGTCCATACGTTTCCGGTGGTTTCGGTCACCAGAGCCGTAGCAGCGTAGAAGCTGACGGTCACAGCGGTCGTGACAAGACTACCCAGGCCATCATCGGTACTGGTGTTAAGTACTACTTCACCGACAACCTGTTCGCCCGTGCTGGCGTTGAAGCCGACTACGGCATGGACAACGGCAAGTGGGACTACTCTGCCCTGGTCGGCCTGGGTGTGAACTTCGGCGGCAACGCTGGCAAGGTCGCTCCAGCTCCAGTAGCTCCAGCTCCGGCTCCAGAGCCAGCTCCAGAAGCTCCAGTTGCTGAAGTGGTACGTGTTGAGCTGGACGTGAAGTTCGACTTCGACAAGTCGGTCGTGAAGCCAAACAGCTACGCTGACATCAAAAACCTGGCTGATTTCATGAATCAGTACCCACAGACCACCACCGTTGTTGAAGGTCACACTGACTCCGTCGGTCCTGACGCTTACAACCAGAAGCTGTCTGAGCGTCGTGCAAACGCCGTTAAACAAGTTCTGGTCAACCAGTACGGCGTTGGCGCTAACCGCGTTCAATCCGTTGGTTACGGTGAGTCCCGCCCAGTTGCCGACAACGCAACTGAAGCTGGCCGTGCTGTGAACCGTCGCGTAGAAGCCTCGGTAGAAGCTCAAGCTAAGTAATTAGCCCTGTAGCTTGGAAAAACCCGGCCTAGGCCGGGTTTTTCTTTGCCTGGATTTTGTCCCTGCTTCAGGCCTGGAGCAGGCAGGGTTCGTTGGCGCCAACGGCCTTCGCTACTGCACCTATCACCAGGATTGCAGGGCTCTTGAGGCCGAAATCCAGAGCATCCCGCTGCATGTTTCCCAGCACGCTGCGACATTCACGCTGATGCGGCAGCGAGGCGTTCTCGATCATCGCCACGGGTGTCTCGTCGGGCATTCCGGCAATGCGTAGCTGTTCGCCAATCTCCGCCAGTTTCGCCACTCCCATGTAGATCACCAGGGTCGTTCCGCCCTTGGCCAGTGCTTGCCAGTCCAGAGGGCTGTCATCCTGGGTGTGGGCGGTGAGCAATGTCACGCCACGGGCCACGCCACGCAAGGTCAGGGAGATATCGCAGCTGGTGGCTCCGGCCAGGCCGGCGGTGATGCCGTTGACCAGTTCCACCTCGATACCCTGATTCCTGAGCCACTGTGCCTCCTCGCCGCCACGCCCGAAAATGCACGGGTCGCCGCCCTTCAGACGAACCACGCAACGGCCTTGGCGGGCGTAACGCAACATCAGGCGATGGATGAATGCCTGGGGTGTGGAGCGACAACCACCCCGCTTGCCGACGGCGATGACCTGCGCCCCGGGGCAGTGCTGCAGCACGGCGCTGTTGACCAGGTCATCGATCAGCACCACATCGGCTTCACCCAGGGCGCGTACCGCCTTGAGCGTCAGCAACTCCGGATCGCCAGGGCCCGCGCCGACCAGCCAGACTTTTGCACTCATGTGATTTCCTCTTGCACGGAGATGGCCACAGGTTGCGCCGCGGCTGCCAGAAGACCCTTGATCTCCGGCACGCAGGAGCCACATTGGCTGCCACAACCCAGTTGTTGTTTCAGTTGTCCGAGGTCCAGGCCTGCGGCGATGCCGGTGCGCACGGCGCGATAGCTGACGTTTTTGCAATTGCACAGAGTGCGGTCCGCAGGTTCGCCCAGGCCGCAGGCCGCCGGCGGTGTACTCAGGGGCGCCAATAGCCAGCGCCGCAGTTGTTCGTCGGCACGTCCTTCGAGCCACAGCTGCTGCAACCAGTGCTGGGCCAGGGTTTCCCCGGCCAGGCGGATTGCCGTGATCCGGCCTTGCTCGATGCGCACCCGCTTGCCGATGGCCCGGCGTGGGTCGTCATAGGCCAGCACCGAGCCGCTATCGAGCTCCAGCTGTCGGTCGATGGCCAAGAGCAACTGGGCAGGTGGCGCCTCCGGGTGTGCTGCGCGAATCACCAGGGCGGGGCGTTCGCGGCCGGTCAGGCTGACGCTGACATAGGCCAGGGGCTCGCAGAGAGGTCGCAGGGCCTGGAACCTGGCTTGTACATCACCCTCGACCAGGGCGAACAGCTGCCATGGCAAATGCACGGGCTCCAGGCGTACGCCGCTGTGTTTGAGTTCCGGTTGCTTGGACAGCGGATCGAACGCCGGCTGAGTGACGACATTGACTCCGCCCTTGAGGAAGCGGTCGCCCCAGTGCATCGGCAGGAAGGCCTGGCCAGGGCGCACGCTGTCGTCGCTGCCAACGGCGACTATCACGCTGCCGCGCCGGCTCTTGAGGTTCACCAGGTCGCCAGCGTGCAGGCGCTGGCGGCGCAGATCCTCCGGGTGCAGGCTCAGCAGCGCCTCGCCCACGTGGCCGAACAGCTGCGCTGCGGTGCCAGTTCGGCTCATGCCATGCCATTGATCCCGCAGGCGACCGGTGATCAGGGTCAGTGGATAGCGCGCATCGCGCTGCTCCCGGGCGGCGACGTAAGGATCGCTGATGAAACGTGCCCGTCCCGTGACAGTGGGGAACAGGCCGTCGCCATACAAGCGCGGGGTGCCTTGGCAGGCTCCCGCGGGAAAGGGCCATTGCTGTGGGCCAAGCCGATCCAGAAGGCCGTAGCTCAGGCCGGACAGGTCCAGGTCACGGTCACAGGTCAGGCCCTTGTACTCATCGAACAGTTGGCTGGCGCTGTCGAAGGCGAACAGGCTGGGCTGGCCGGGACGCAGGCGGCGTTCCAGGCGCTGGGCGAAATCCACGGTAATCGCCCAGTCCGCCCGGGCCTCCGCAGGAGGCTGCACCGCTTGGCGCACATGGGATATCCGGCGTTCGGAGTTGGTCACCGAGCCTTCTTTCTCGCCCCAGCTGGCGGCTGGCAGCAGCAGGTCGGCGAAGGCTGCGGTTTCCGTGGTGGCGAACGCTTCCTGCAAGACCACGAAAGGGCACTCGAGCAAGGCCGCGCGCACGCGATTCTGGTCGGGTAGCGATTGGGCCGGGTTGGTGCAGGCGATCCACAGGGCCTTGATGCGCCCACCGTGCAGATGCTCGAACAATTCGATGGCGCTCAGCCCCGGTGTTTCCGGCAATTGTTCCACCCCCCAGTAGGCCGCCACTTCGGCGCGGTGCTCGGGGTTGCCGGCTTCCCGGTGGCCGGGCAGCAGGTTGCTCAGGCTGCCGGTTTCCCGCCCGCCCATGGCGTTGGGCTGACCCGTGAGAGAGAAGGGGCCTGCGCCGGGCCGGCCAATCTGCCCGGTGGCCAGGTGCAAGTTGATCAGGGCGCTGTTCTTCGCGCTGCCGGCGCTGGACTGGTTCAGGCCCATGCACCACAGCGACAGGAAGCTCGGCGCGGTGCCGATCCATTGTGCGCATTGATGCAGGTGTTCGAGGCTGATGCCGCACAACTGCGCCACCATGGCCGGAGTGTAGTCGCGGACCAGGGCCTTGAGTTCAGCCAGCCCCTCGGTGTGGGCCTGGATGAAATCCCGGTCGATCCAGTCTTCCCACAACAGCAGGTGCAAGATCCCGTGGAACAGGGCGACATCGGTGCCGGGAAGGATCGCCAGGTGCAGGTCGGCGAGGTCGCAGGTGTCGGTGCGGCGCGGGTCGATGACGATGACTTTCATCGTCGGGCGCAGGCTTTTTGCCTGCTCCAGGCGACGAAACAGCACTGGGTGGGCGTAGGCCATGTTGCTGCCGACGATCAACACGCAGTCGCTCTGTTCCAGGTCCTCGTAGTTGCACGGTGGCGCATCGGCCCCCAGGCTGCGCTTGTAGCCTACCACTGCCGAAGACATGCACAGCCGCGAGTTGCTGTCGATGTTGTGGGTGCCCACCAGGGCCCGGGCCAGTTTGTTGAATGCGTAGTAGTCCTCGGTCAGCAATTGCCCGGAGAGATAGAACGCCACGCTGTCCGGGCCATGTTCGGCAATCGTTCGGGCAAAGACGTCGGCAGCATGGTCCAGGGCGCTGTCCCAATCGCAGCGGCTGCGGGCCAGGGCCTTGCCCAGGCGCAACTGCGGGTAATGCGCACGAGCTGCTGGGTCACCGGTCAGGTGCAGGCTGGCGCCCTTGCTGCACAGGCGTCCGAAGTTGGCCGGGTGCGCCGGGTCGCCGCTGACCCCGAGAATCTGCCGGCCGTCATGCTCGATCAGCACGCCGCAGCCGACCCCGCAATAGCAACAGGTCGAGGCGGTGCTCTGGCGCTCCATCACCCGGCATCCCGCAGGGCCAGTTGCACCCGCCCACTTGCCACCCGGGCGAGGTGCTGGTGGGCGCAGCCGATGTCAGGTGCCTGGGCCTCGCCCGATTGCAGGTCGATCTGCCAATTGTGCAGCGGGCAGGCCACCCGCTTGCCATAGATCAGGCCCTGGGACAGCGGGCCCCCTTTGTGTGGACAGCGATCGTCGAGGGCGAAGACCTGGTCGTCGCTGGTGCGAAAGATCGCGATATCGCCACGAGGTCCCTTGATGATGCGCGAGCCCAGGGTATTGATGTCTTCCAGGGCGCAGATATCCAGCCAGTTCATGCCGGCACCTCCAGTTGCTTGACGGGGATGGTCTCGTACTCTTTTTTCAACTGTGGTTCGGCCAGGCGTTGCTGCCAGGGGTCTTGCTCGAAGGACAGGGAAAACTGCAGGCGTTCGTTCAGTGCCTGGCGCCGCTGAGGGTCCTCCAGCACGGCCCGCTTAACGTGTTCCATGCCGACCCGTTGCAGGTAGTGCACGGTGCGCTCCAGGTAGAAGGCTTCTTCGCGGTACAGCTGGAGGAAGGCACCGTTGTATTCGCGAACCTCGTCGGCGGTCTTGAGCTTGACGAAGAACTCGGCCACCTCGGTCTTGATCCCTCCATTGCCGCCGATGTACATCTCCCAGCCGGAGTCGACACCGATGATGCCCACGTCCTTGATCCCGGCCTCCGAGCAGTTGCGTGGGCAGCCAGAGACCGCCAGCTTGACCTTGTGCGGGGCCCACATGTTGAACAGGTCGTGCTCCAGGTCGATGCCCAGCCGGGTGGAATCCTGGGTGCCGAAGCGGCAGAACTCGCTGCCGACACAGGTCTTCACCGTGCGGATGGATTTGCCATAGGCATGGCCGGACGGCATGTCCAGGTCCTTCCAGACTCCCGGCAGGTCCTCCTTGCGAATGCCCAGCAGGTCGATGCGCTGGCCGCCGGTGACCTTGACCATGGGCACCTGGTACTTGTCCGCCACGTCGGCGATGCGCCGCAGTTCGGACGGGTTGGTCACGCCGCCCCACATCCTTGGCACCACCGAATAGGTGCCGTCCTTCTGGATGTTGGCGTGGGCCCGCTCGTTGATCAGGCGCGACTGCGGATCGTCCCGGGCCTCGCCCGGCCAGGTGGAGATCAGGTAGTAGTTCAGCGCCGGACGGCAGGTCGCGCAGCCGTCCGCGGTGCGCCAGTCCATGAAGCGCATGGCACTGCCAAGGGTGATCAGGTGGTGCTCGCGGATCGCCTGGCGCACCTGACCGTGGTTGAGGTCGCTGCAGCCGCAGATGGCTTTCTCGCTCTTGGGCTTGACGTCGGCCGCGCCACCCACGGTGCTGATCAGGATCTGTTCCACCAGGCCGGCGCAGGAGCCGCAGGAACTGGCGGCCTTGGTGTGCTTCTTGACCTCGTCGACGCTGAACAGGCCGTTCTCCTGGATGGCCTTGACGATGGTGCCCTTGCACACGCCGTTGCAGCCGCAGACTTCGGCGGTATCGGGCATGTTCGCCGCGCTGTTCTGGCCCTGGTGCCCGACGTCGCCAATGCTGTTCTCGCCGAACATCAGGTGGTCGCGGATCTGGGCCACGTTGTGGTTCTCGCGGATCTGCCGGAAGTACCAGCCACCGTCAGCGGTGTCGCCGTACAGGCACGCCCCCACCAGCACGTCGTCCTTGATCACCAGCTTCTTGTACACGCCGCCGATGGGGTCGGCGAGGGTGATGGTCTCGGTGCCTTCGCCGCCCATGAACTCGCCAGCCGAGAACAGGTCGATTCCGGTGACCTTGAGCTTGGTGGACGTGACCGAGCCCTGGTAGCGGGCAAAACCCAGCTGGGCCAAGTGATTGGCACAGACCTTGGCTTGTTCGAACAGTGGCGCCACCAGGCCGTAGGCGATGCCGCGATGGCTGGCGCATTCGCCGATGGCGTAGATGCGCGGGTCGTAGGTCTGCAGAGTGTCGTTGACCAGGATTCCGCGATTGCAGGGCAGGCCAGCCCGTTCTGCCAGTTCGGTATTGGGCCGGATGCCGGCCGCCATCACCACCAGGTCGGCGGGAACGATGTCCCCGTTCTTGAACTGCACCGAGCCGACCCGGCCATTGCCGGCATCGAGCAGGGCCCGGGTCTGTTCGCACAGGCGAAACTTCAGGCCGCGGCTCTCCAGGGCGCCTTGCAGCAATTGGCCGCTGGTCTGGTCCAGCTGTCGCTCCAGCAGCCACTCACCCAGGTGCACCACGGTCACGTCCATGCCTCGCAGCTTGAGGCCGTTGGCGGCCTCCAGGCCCAGCAAGCCGCCACCGATCACCACGGCGTGGCGGTGGGTCCTGGCGGTGTCGATCATCACTTGGGTATCGGCGATGTCCCGGTAACCGATCACGCCCTGCAGGCCGTTGCCGGGGATCGGCAAGATAAACGGCGTGGAGCCGGTGGCGATCAGCAGGCGGTCGTACTCGGCCTCGGTGCCGTCGTCGGCGATCACCCGGCGCCGGATGCGATCGATCTGCACGACCTTGCGGTTGAGCAGCAGTTTGATGCCGTGTTCCTGGTACCAGCCAAGGTCGTTGAGGATGATGTCCTCGAACTGCTGCTCGCCGGCCAGCACCGGCGACAGCAGGATGCGGTTGTAGTTGGCATGGGGTTCGGCGCCGAAGACGGTGATGTCGTACAGCTCCTCGCTCAGCTTGAGCAGTTCTTCCAGGGTCCGGACTCCGGCCATGCCGTTGCCGATCATCACCAGCTTGAGTTTTTTCATGGACTTCTCCGGGAGCGCAGGCAGGACTTGGGGCCTGGCTCGACAAAATGCGCGCAAACAAAAAAGGCGTCCCGTCAGTGGCCTGACGAGGACGCCTTTGTCCGATCCCGTTCTCTCGGGAAACCCGTCTTCGTCGTTGAAGGCCGGGTTTTATGTCTGTTGCCAGGAGCAATGCAGCGCCTGTGCCAAGTTGCTTGGGCCCCGTATTTTCGGGGTGTTCAGGCAATCCCGTGCAGATTCGGGCCAGGTCCTGCACCGAATTGACGCATCCTGCCCCGTTTCGAGACCTGCCTGACTACGCTGTGGTCCTGCAGCCGCTGTCGAGCTTGCGAGGCTGCGACAAGGCCCGCAGGGCCTTACGACAACTGGGCAGCGCTGTCGTTGTGGAATTTCTGCGCCCGCTACGCAGTCGTGCGCAGCCTGCGGCAACGGCGACACGCGGTGGGCTGGTGGTCGGGGCGCAAACATCAGCCTCCCAGCAGTAGCCACAGCAACACCAGGTTGAGCGCCAGCGCCCCCAGGGCCAGGCCACGCCACACTTTCAGCGGCTCTCGCTCCAGCAACGGTCGAGGCCTGTGGCTCAGGCTGCGGCGTTCACCTTGCTCCAGTATCAGCAGCCATTGCTCGGCGGTCTCGTAGCGGTGCTGCGGATTGGCACAGACCCCGCGTTCCAGGCTCTCTTCCAGCCATTGCGGCAGGTCTGGGCGGTAGCGTCCAGGGCTGGTCGGCACGCCGAAGCGGGGACGCTGGAAGGCCTCGATCTCGCCATGGGGGTAGTGCCCGGTGAGCAGGTAGTACAGGCAGACACCCACGGCATACAGGTCCTGTCGAGGGTCGGGAGGCTCGCCGTCGAAGGCTTCCGGGGCGATGAAGCTCGGGGTGCCTGGCAGCAGGTGCTGCGGGTCCACCGTCAGCCCGGGACAGTAGGCCAGCCCAAAGTCCAGGATGCGCAGTTCGCCATCCTCACCCAGTAGCAGGTTCTCCGGCTTGAGGTCCCGGTGCACGATCTGCCGCCGGTGCAGCAAACCAGTCGCCCGCAGCAGGCGCTCGGCCAGGCCCTGCCACTGGTCCAGGGGCAGGGGGCCGTGCTGCTGGAACAGCTGTGCCAGGGTCCGCCCGGGATACTCGCGCATCAGGTAATACAGGTACTGGCGCGAGCTGCCACCGTGGACCTGGGGAAAGTGACGCCCGGCGACGCGGCGCAGCAGCCACTCCTCGGCCAACAAGGCCTGGCAAGCTGGTAGATCGTCGTGCAGGGCCGCAGGCAGGGTCTTGAGCAGCCAGGCCTGTTGTTGCTCGTCGCGAACGCGATACAGCAGCGATTGGCGGCTCTGGCCCAGCTGCGCCTCGACCTGCCAGCCCTCGAACGGCTGGCCTGGCTTCAGTGGCGGTGGCAGGGGCCATTGGCGCAGGTGCAGCAGGGCATCGCCAATGCTGCTCTCGCCCAGGGCATCGACCCTGACCAGCAGGGCGCTGGCGTTGTCCTGGCTGCCGGCCAGATGGGCAGCGCTGACCAGGGTCCGGGTGGCGCTCTGCGGGTCCGGCTGGTCACGCAGGATGGCCGCGATGGCGGTGTCGCCCAGAGTGGCCCAGACGCCGTCGCTGAGCAGCAGGAAGCTTTCGCCCTGGCGCAACTCGCCATCGAGGAAATCCAGCACCAGGTGCTGGTCCAGCCCCAGGGCCCGTTTGAGGACGTGCTGCATGCCCGGCTGCTCCCAGACATGGTCCTCGCTGATGCGCTGCAAACGCTGTTGATGCCAGCGATAGACCCGGCAGTCACCGACATGGGCCAGGGTGAAACGCTGGCCACGCAGCACCAGTGCACTGAGGGTGGTGAGCAGTGGTTGCCCCCCGCCGTTGGCCTGCAGCCAGCGGTTCTGGGCGCTCAACAGGCGCTCCAACGCCTCCGCCACGCCCCAGGTTTCCGGGGTGGCGTAATAGTCCAGGGCCAGCGCCTGCAAGCTGGAGCGGGCCGCCAGGCCGCCGTCGGCACATTGGCTGACGCCATCGGCAATGGCGAACAGCAGGCCCTTGCTCGCGGCCAGGTTCGGTTCCGGAGTCACCCGGCGCAGGGCATCCTGGTTTTCCGTGCGCGGGCCGGTGGCGGTAGCCTGGGCGTGGCTCAGTTGCAGGGCCATACTCGCCTCAGACCCGGGCTGCGGTCACGGCCGCCGAGCCCCAGGTGGTTCTCCAGCGACGCTTGACCCCGTGCAGGCCGAACCAGGCCAGCAACCCCAGGCTGGCGAACAACCACAGCGCCAGCTGGTAGCTGCCGGTGCTCTGCTTGATCGCCCCCATGCCCGCCGCCAGGGCAAAACCGCCAATGCCGCCGGCCATGCCGATCAACCCGGTCATCACGCCGATTTCTCGCCGGAAGCGTTGCGGCACCAGCTGGAAGACCGCGCCATTGCCCGCGCCCAGGCCGAGCATGGTGCAAACGAACAGTGCCAGGGCAGCGTACGAACTGGGCAGGTTGAAACCGACGGCGGTGATGCACAGCGCCGCCACGCTGTACATCGCAAGCAAGGTGCGGATGCCGCCGAAGCGGTCGGCCAGGGCGCCACCCAGGGGACGCATCAGGCTGCCGCCGAAGACGCAGGCCGCCGTGTAGTAGCCGGCGGTCACCGGGCTCAGTCCGTACTGGTCATTGAAGTAACCGGGCAAGGCGCTGGCCAGGCCGATGAAGCCGCCGAAAGTGACGCTGTAGAAGAACATGAACCACCAGCTGTCGCGGTCACCCAGGGCCTTGAAGTAATCGCCCATGGACTTGGCCCGGGGGCGATCGGGGGCGTTCTGCGCCAGCCAGGCGAACAGCACCAGGGTCACCAGCAGCGGGATCAGGGCAAAACCGAACACATTGCTCCAGCCGAAGGCTGCTGCCAGCGCCGGTGCAAGCAGTGCGGCGAACACCGTGCCGGAGTTGCCCGCGCCGGCGATGCCCATGGCCTTGCCCTGATGCTGCGGCGGATACCACTGCGACGCCAGGGGCAGGGCCACCGCGAAGGAGGCGCCGGCCATGCCCAGGAACACTCCCAGCAGCAAGGCCTGCTGATAGCTGTGGATACCCAGCTGCCAGGCGCCCAGCAGGGCCCCGATGACGATCACCTGGCCGATCAGGCCGGCCGTCTTGGGCGACAGGCGATCGGCCAGCAGGCCCATGATGAAGCGCAATACGGCGCCGGCCAGGATCGGCGTGGCCACCATCAAGCCGCGCTGCTGGGTGGTCAGTTGCAGGTCGCCGGCAATCTGCACTGCCAGCGGGCCCAGCAGGTACCAGACCATGAAGCTCAGGTCGAAATATAAAAAGGCCGCGAACAGGGTCGGGGTGTGGCCGGATTTCCAGAAGCTTGAATTCATCGCGCACCTCAGCTGACAGCAATCGGGGGAGGGGTCATGGGGCTTGCGGTGGGGCGACACGTCGGCCGCACCACCGGCCCCGTGCAGTGGGGCCAGAACGAAAAGACGCCGGCACCCGGTTCGCGAAGGGCGAGCAGGGTACGCGACGTCTTTGTCGTGGGTGGGGCAACCGCCGTTGGTTACCGATGCTTATCCGATAGCAAGAGCCGGGCCAATCGCCGCCAGGGCCGGGGTCAGCCCAGCAGTTCCTGCATGGCGATGATTTGCTCCGCCACCTGGATCAGCTTCTGCTGCCGGCTCATGGCCTGGCGGCGCATCAGGGTATAGGCCTGCTCCTCGCCGCAGTCCTTCATCTTCATCAGCAGGCCCTTGGCCAGTTCGATGCGCTTGCGCTCCGCCAGTTGCTGGTCCCGCGCCTGCAACTGGGCGCGCAGGGCCTGGTCGCTTTCGAAGCGGGCCATGGCGACGTCGAGGATTGGCTGCAGGCGCTGGACCTGGATGCCTTCGACGATATAGGCGCTGACCCCGGACTTGATTGCCTGGCGCATGACGCTCGGGTCGTGCTCGTCGGTGAACATCACGATGGGTCGAGGCTGGTCGCGGCTGACCAGGACCACTTGCTCCATGACATCGCGGCTGGGCGACTCGGTATCGATCAGGATTACATCGGGGCGCACCGTTTCGACGCGTCCGGGCAGGTCGATGGTCAGGCCGGACTCATCGATCACTTCGAAGCCCGCCTCACTGAGGGCCGCCTTGAGCCGCCCGACTTTTTTTGCGGTGTCATTGATCAACAGGATTCGCAGCATGTTCGCAGGCTCCGCTCAGCGCTGGGCAACCAGGGCAGGGGTGTCGTTCAGGGCGTGCAGGTGGAAGCTGCGGGCATAGGCGGCCGGTTGCGTGCCGTCCCAGACCTTGCCGTCGATCAGCTGGCTGCTGCGCATGTCCGGCCCGGTAGCGATCCCCAGGGCACTGGCCGCTTCGCGGTAAAGCTGTACTTGCTGGACCTGGCGCGCCACGGCCAGGTAGTCCGGGTCCTCGCGCAGCAGGCCCCAGCGGCGGAACTGGGTCATGAACCACATCCCGTCGGACAAGTAAGGCTGGTTCGCCGCGCCATGGTTGTGAAAGCGCAGGGCGTGGGGGTCCTGCCAGCGATTGCCCAGGCCGTCGGCGTAGTCGCCCAGCAGCCGGGGTTCGATGCAGGCCAGGGGAGCGTCGAGGTAATCGCTGGCACTGAGCAACTGTGCGGTGCCGCGACGGTTTTGCGGGCTTTGCTCGATGAAGCGGCTGGCTTCGAGGGTGGCCATCACCAGGGCGCGGGCCGTGTTGGGGTACTGCTCGACAAAGGTGCGGGTGCAGCCCAGGACCTTCTCCGGATGATCCGGCCAGATTGCCTGGCTGGTGGCCAGGGTGAAGCCCAGATCCTGCTGTACCGCGCTGGCGCTCCAGGGTTCACCGACGCAGAAGCCGTCGATGCGCCCGGCCTGCAGATGGGCAACCATCTGTGGTGGAGGTACCACGACGCTGTCGACGTCTGCCAATGGGTGGATACCCTGGCTGGCCAGCCAGTAGTAGAGCCATAGGGCATGGGTGCCGGTGGGGAAGGTCTGGGCGAAGGTCAGGCGCGCCCGGCTTTGGTGCACGTGGCGATCCAGTGCTTCAGGGCTGGTCACCTCGAGCGCTTGCAGCTCCCGGGACAGGTTGATGCTCTGGCCGTTCTGGTTCAGCCCCATGAGTATCGCCATGTCGCAGGGGGCTGTGCCGCCGATGCCCAGGTGCACCCCGTAGACCAGGCCGTACGGGCTGTGGGCAGCGTCCAGCTGGCCACTCACCAGCTTGTCCCGCAGGCTGGCCCAGGAACTCTGGCGCTTGAGGTTCAAGGTCAGGCCGTGGGGCTGGGCGAATCCCTGGGTGGCCGCGACCACCAGGGAGGCGCAATCGGTCAGGGCCATGAAGCCCAGGTCCAGCTCGGGCTTTTCCGGGGCATCGCTACCGTTGACCCAGGCCAGTGGCAGGCGGGGGTGTTCTGTCATGGGGGCACCTTGCTTGAAGTGGCCTAGCCGCGCCGGTAATGCCGGGCGCAGACCAGAGCATTGTCCTTCGACCCGGGCCGCCGTTGGCCGCGGGGGAATGGCACGGCAGGTGCAAGGCATGTGCCAGCGCTGGTCGGATTTGCCGATGCGCCTCGCTTGCAAGCCCCGGGCCCGGCTATAATCGGCGCCCCATTTCGCCGTCCACCGAGTCCATCGCGCCCATGTATACCCTGGCCCGCCAGCTGCTGTTCAAACTCTCCCCGGAAACTTCCCACGATCTGTCCCTGGACCTGATCGGCGCGGGCGGGCGTCTGGGGCTCAACGGCCTGCTGTGCAAGGCCCCGGCGCACAAGCCGGTGACCGTCATGGGCCTGGAGTTCGCCAACCCGGTGGGGCTGGCCGCGGGCCTGGACAAGAACGGCGCGGCCATCGACGGTTTCGCCCAGCTGGGTTTCGGTTTCGTCGAGATCGGCACCGTCACGCCGCGTCCGCAGCCGGGCAACCCCAAGCCCCGAATCTTCCGCCTGCCCGAGGCCGAAGGGATCATCAACCGCATGGGTTTCAACAACCTGGGGGTCGACAACCTGCTGGCACGGGTCGCCGCGTCCAAGTACAAGGGCGTGCTGGGGATCAACATCGGCAAGAACTTCGATACCCCGGTGGAGCGGGCCGTGGATGACTACCTGATCTGCCTGGACAAGGTCTACGCCCAGGCCAGCTACGTCACGGTCAACGTCAGCTCCCCCAACACCCCGGGCCTGCGCAGCCTGCAATTCGGCGAGTCGCTCAAGCAACTGCTGGCGGCCCTGGGCCGGCGCCAGCAGGAACTGACCGCGATCCACGGCAGGCGCGTGCCGCTGGCGATCAAGGTCGCTCCCGATATGACTGATGAAGAAACCGTGGAGGTGGCCCGGGCACTGCTCGAGGCCGGCATGGACGCGGTGATCGCCACCAATACCACCCTCAGTCGTGAAGGCGTCGAAGGCCTGGAACATTGTGACGAGGCCGGTGGCCTGTCCGGTGCACCGGTGCGGGAAAAGAGTACCCACACGGTCAAGGTCCTGGCCTCCGAACTGGCCGGCCGCCTGCCGATCATCGCGGTAGGCGGTATCACCGAAGGCCGGCATGCGGCCGAGAAGATCGCCGCCGGCGCCAGCCTGGTGCAGCTGTATTCGGGTTTCATCTACAAGGGCCCGGCGCTGATCCGCGAATCGGTGGATGCCATCGCGGCCATGGGCTGACAGGCAGGCGGACGTGTGCGACGGCCATAAAAAAGGGCTCCTCGAAGGAGCCCCTGGGCCGAAGCCCGCCGCCCGGATGGGGCGCGCGTGGTTAAGTCATCATCTATTCAAGTTTTAGGTGTCGGAATGTGCCCTGATCAGCCGACAGCGCGAAGTTCGTTGAGTCTGTGTATACCCGCAGTGCCTGTCATACCGTCCCAGTTGTCGCCGCGTCCTTCTCGCCAGCCGTTGATCCAGGCTTGGCGTACCGACGGTAGAGTAAATGGGCAAAGCTCACGGGACTTGCCATTAACGCCATACTGATATCCGCGTAAAAATGCTTTTTCCAACGGATCACGCTTTAGTCTTCTCATAGGGTGTTTCCCTCACTTGTTGACTGTATATGTCCCGTCGACCTTCATTGAGGTCGGGCAGAATGCTTCTGCCGTTGGTGCTCGCTGCCGGCGTCGCGAGCTTCGATGTTGGCGTCATTGCGTCGCCAACCTGTGTTGAGTTCTAACCAATAGGTCACAGCAAGTGAATGATCGTTTTGTCATAAGGACGTAACGATAGTGCTATCCAGGCCATAAGCCAGAGCGGTTCCTTCGCCGGTTCTGCCTGGCAAAGCCTGCTGTAACAAGCCTCTGACTAGATGATGAGGTTAATGCTTTAGTGAGAATGTCGAGCGGTTGCACTCAACTACTATTCGACGAAGGGTCGACTTATGTCATTTTGTTGCCCTGACTTTTCATCTGTCCCGGACTCCAAGCTTTTTTGTCCTGCAAGAAAGCCTGCTTGCCGGGGTGGGACGGCACGGTTTCGTGCCACACGAGCGCTCTTGAAGAAAAGCGCTTGACTAAAAACCGGGCGGACAATGCGTTGTCCGTTCACTTATTTGCCTAAGGCCCTGGTATTCCCATGTCGGATCGTTACGAACTCTTCCTCACTTGCCCCAAAGGCCTCGAAGGCCTGCTGATCGAGGAAGCCGTCGGGCTTGGCCTTGAGCAAGCGCGTGAACACACCTCCGCCGTACGCGGCATGGCCGACATGGAGACGGCCTATCGGCTGTGCCTGTGGTCGCGCCTGGCCAACCGGGTATTGCTGGTACTCAAGCGTTTCCCGATGAAGAGCGCCGACGACCTCTATCACGGCGTGCTGGACGTCGACTGGCAGGACCACATGCTGGCAGACGGCACCCTGGCGGTGGAATTCAGCGGCCATGGTTCGGGCATCGACAACACCCATTTCGGCGCCTTGAAGGTCAAGGATGCCATCGTCGACAAACTGCGCACGCCCACCGGCGAGCGTCCGTCCATCGACAAGCTCAACCCGGACTTGCGCATCCATCTGCGCCTGGACCGCGGCGAAGCCATCCTCTCCCTGGACCTGTCCGGCCATAGCCTGCACCAGCGCGGTTATCGCCTGCAGCAGGGCGCCGCGCCGCTGAAGGAAAACCTCGCGGCGGCCATCCTGATCCGTTCCGGCTGGCCTCGCATCGCTGCCGACGGCGGCGCCCTGGCCGACCCGATGTGCGGGGTCGGGACCTTCCTGGTGGAGGCGGCGATGATCGCCGCGGATATCGCTCCCAACCTCAAGCGCGAACAATGGGGTTTCACCGCCTGGCTCGGGCATGTCCCGGCGCTGTGGCGCAAGCTGCACGAAGAGGCCCAGGCCCGGGCCCAGGCTGGCCTGGCCAAGCCGCCGCTGTGGATTCGCGGTTATGAAGCCGATCCGCGCCTGATCCAGCCGGGCCGCAACAACGTCGAGCGTGCCGGCCTGAGCGACTGGATCAAGATCTACCAGGGTGAAGTGGCGACGTTCGAGCCGCGCCCGGACCAGAACCAGAAAGGCCTGGTGATCTGCAACCCACCCTACGGCGAGCGCCTGGGTGACGAAGCCAGCCTGCTGTACCTCTACCAGAACCTCGGCGAGCGCCTGCGCCAGGCCTGCCTGAACTGGGAAGCAGCGGTCTTCACCGGTGCCCCGGACCTGGGCAAGCGCATGGGGATTCGCAGCCACAAGCAATACTCGTTCTGGAACGGCGCCTTGCCTTGCAAGCTGCTGCTGATCAAGGTGCTGCCCGACCAGTTCGTCACGGGCGAGCGCCGCAGCCCCGAGCAGCGTCAACTGGAGCGCGAACAGGCCCTGGCCGTGGTGGACGAGCCTCCAGTGCGCCAGTACAACAAGAATGGCAATCCGATCAAGCCGGCTCCGGCTCCGGCGCCGGTGGTCGAGCAGGCACGCCTGAGCGAGGGCGGGCAGATGTTCGCCAACCGCCTGCAGAAGAACCTCAAGCAACTGGGCAAGTGGGCCAGGCGTGAAGGTGTCGAGTGCTATCGGGTCTACGATGCCGACATGCCCGAGTACTCCCTGGCCATCGACCTCTATCAGGACTGGGTGCACGTTCAGGAATACGCGGCGCCCAAGTCGGTGGATCCTGAAAAGGCCCAGGCTCGCCTGTTCGATGCCCTGGCGGCGATTCCCCAGGCACTGAACGTCGACAAGAGCCGGGTGGTGATCAAGCGCCGCGAGCGCCAGAGCGGCACCCGCCAGTACGAACGCCAGAGTGCCCAGGGCCAGTTCACCGAAGTTCGCGAAGGCGGGATCAAACTGCTGGTGAACCTGACCGACTACCTGGATACCGGGCTGTTCCTCGACCACCGGCCGATGCGCATGCGCATCCAGAAGGAGGCGGCGGGCAAGCGCTTCCTCAACCTGTTCTGCTACACCGCGACCGCCAGTGTGCACGCGGCCAAGGGCGGAGCCCGCAGCACCACCAGCGTCGACCTGTCGAAAACCTACCTGGACTGGGCGCGTCGCAACTTCTCGCTCAATGGTTTTTCCGACAAGAACCGCCTGGAGCAGGGCGATGTGATGGCCTGGCTGGAGACCTGCCGCGATGAGTTCGACCTGATCTTCATCGACCCGCCGACCTTCTCCAACTCCAAGCGCATGGAAGGTGTGTTCGACGTGCAGCGTGACCAGGTGCAATTGCTCGACCTGGCCATGGCGCGCCTGGCGCCCGGCGGCGTGCTGTATTTCTCCAACAACTTCCGCAAGTTCCAGCTGGATGAAAACCTCGCCGCGCGATATCAGGTCGAGGAGATCACGGCGAGCACCATCGACCCGGACTTCGCCCGCAATGGCAAAATCCACCGCGCCTGGAAGATCAGCGTCCGCTGAAGGCTCGACAAGTCCCCGGGGCCTGATTTTTCAGGTCTCGGAGTGGCTTGATGCTGGTCAAATTAATGGCTAATGGCTATAACTCTCAGCACGTTCGAATGACACCCAAACTCGCTGGCGTGATGAGTTCTACTTATGCCGTTGCATGTGGTACGCCCGAAAATCCTGGGTTTCATCAGTGAAGAAGTTTCCGCCTGGCTGGTGGCCCTGTTGGTGCTGCTGGCGGGCGCTATCCTGACCGGGCTCCTGGCCTGGTCCACCTATAGCGTCAACAAGCAGCAACTGCGCCAGCGCTTCCAGTTGCTGGCCAGCGAGCGCTACAGCCGGATCGAGGAGCGCTTCCAGGACCAGGAGCAACGCCTGGATGGCCTGCGTCGATTCTTCGTCAACTCCGACCTGGTGACTCGCCAGGACTTCGATGGTTATGCCAAGCCTCTGTTGCGTCGTACCCAGGCCTATGCCTGGGCGCCGCTGATCAGTCGTGACCAGCGTCCGGCCTTCGAGCAGTCGGTACGGGACCAGGGCGTGGCGGGTTTTTCCATCCTGCAACTCAATACCGCCGGGCAGATGGAGCCGGCCGGCGAGCACGAGAGCTATGCCCCGGTGCTCTACAGCCAGACCCAGAGCCCCATGGGCTCGCCGCTTGGCTATGACCTGCTGGCCCACCCCCTGCGCCGGGCGACCCTGGAGCGCGCCGGGGCGCTGGACGGCATGGCGGTTTCACCACCGGTGCACCTGGTGGCGGTCGATCCGGCCTATGCCCGGGGCGTGGTGCTGGCCGCGCCGGTCCGGCGTGCGGCGCACAATGGCCAGGAGCAGTCGCGGCCCGACGGGTACGTGCTGGCGGTGATCAGCCTGCGGCAACTGGTGGCCGACGGGCTGCCGATGCCGGCCAGCGACAATCTCTCGGTGCGCATCCTCGACCTGTCCAGCGAGGGCCGGCATGAGGTGCTCTACGAGTCGAACAATCCGCCGATCAGCAGCCATCTGACCGCTAGCCGCCTGTTGCGCCTGGCAGATCGCGATTACCAGGTGGATATCCGCCCCGGCGCGGCCTTCCTGCAGGCCAATCATTCTTCCCTGAACAGCCTGGTGATCCTCGGCGGCCTGCTCAGCCTGTTGCTCAGTGCGTTGCTTTATGTACTGGTGAGCCAGCGGCAGCGGGCCCTGACCCTGGTGGAGCAGCGCACCGCCGAGTTGCGCAGCCGCGAGCACGAGCTGCGCGGCACCCACAGCCAGCTGCGTAGCGTGCTCAATGCCGCGACCCAGGTGGCAATCATCGCCACCGACTTGCGAGGGGTGATTACCACCTTCAATGCCGGGGCCGAGCAGATGCTCGGCTATAGCAACAGTGAAGTCGTGGGCCTGCTGACCCTCGAAAGCCTGCACCTGCCCGAGGAACTCGAGAGCTGGGCCCAGAGCCTCAGCCAGCGCTACGGCAAGCCGATCCCGGTGTCCCAGGCGATGCTGGTGGAAGAGGGCATGGTGGGCGGTCATGAAACCCGGGAGTGGACCCTGGTACGTCGCGATGGCAGCCATCTGCCGGTGAACATGCTGGCAACCCCGGTGCTGGACGACCAGGGCTTGTGGATCGGCCACCTGGCGATCTGCATCGACATCACCGAGCGCAAGCGAGTGCACGAGGCCCTGGCAGCCCGTGATCGGCTGCTCAAGCGACTCAGTGCCCACGTTCCAGGCGGGATCTATCAGTTCAAGCTGGATGCCGAGGGGCACTCCAGCTTCACCTATGCCAGCGATGGCATCCGCGAGGTCTACGAGATCGATCCGCAGCAATTGCAACAGGATGCAGCGCCAGCGTTCGAGCGCATTCATCCCGAAGATGTGGAACGGGTGAGGGAGTCGATAGCGCTGTCGGCACAAGATCTGAGCCCGTGGCGCGAGGAGTACCGGGTCTGCCTGCCGGAGCGCGGTCTGCGCTGGATGCGTGGCGCCGCGAGCCCGGAAAGCCTGCCCGGTGGCGGGGTATTGTGGCACGGCTATATCTCGGACATCTCCGACCTCAAGCGGGTCGAGGAGGAACTGCGCGCCCTATCGGTCACCGACGCCCTGACCGGGATTCACAACCGACGGTATTTCCAGGAACAGTTGCAGCATGAAATGCAGCGCCTGGAGCGCAGCGGCGGGGAGATGGCGGTGATCATGCTGGACATCGACCACTTCAAGCGGATCAACGATCAGTACGGCCATGCCGTGGGCGATCAGGTGCTGCGTGGCGTATGCGAGCGCATCGGTCGACGCCTGCGACGTACCGATGTGTTCTGCCGCCTGGGGGGCGAGGAATTCATGATCCTGTGTCCCGGCACCAGCGGCCGACAGGCGCTGATCCTGGCCCAGGAACTGTGGCAGGGCCTGCGCAGTGCGTCGATCGAGCAGGTAGGGATTGTCACCGCCAGTTTCGGCATTGCCAGCTGGCGTGAGGGCGAAGGGGCGGATGGCTTGTTGCTGCGGGCCGATTCGGGCGTCTATGCGGCCAAGCAGGCCGGGCGCGATCGGGTAGAGCCCGAGCAGGCTTGAGCACGAACGGTGGCGTGTCGTGACGCCACCGTTCGTGCCGGGCTTACAGCGCCGAGGCGCTGTTGGCCAGCTTGGGCTGGCGGTACAGGTCCAGCAGGACCTGGTCCAATACGGAGGACGCGCCGAAGGGTTGTGGATCGTTGAGAATCGCCACCACTGCCCAGGTATTGCCGTTGTCGTCGCGGCTGTAGCCGGCGATGGCACGGACCGTGTTCAAGGTGCCGGTCTTGATGTGGGCTTCACCGGACATGGCCGTGCGCTTGAGGCGCTTGCGCATAGTGCCGTCCATGCCGGCGATCGGCATCGAACTGATGAACTCGGCGGCGTACGGGCTTTTCCAGGCGGCCTGCAACAGGCCGGCCATCTCCCGGGCGCTGACGCGCTCGGCACGCGACAGCCCTGAACCGTTCTCCATCACCAGGTGCGGCGAGGTGATGCCTTTTTTCGCCAGCCACTGGCGGACCACGCGTTGCGCTGCCTTGGCGTCGTCGCCGTCGGCTTCGTTGCGGTACTTGGCGCCCAGGCTCAGAAACAGCTGCTGGGCCATGGTGTTGTTACTGTACTTGTTGATGTCGCGGATGATCTCCGCCAGGTCCGGCGAGAACGCCCGGGCCAGGACCTTGGCATCCTTGGGCACCACGGCGAGGCGATCCTTGCCCTGGATGCTGCCGCCCAGTTCGCTCCAGATCGCCCGTACCGCACCGGCGGTGTAGGTGGCGTGGTCCAGCAGCGACAGGTAGGTCTGTGAGCTGCAGCCATCGCCCAACTGGCCGCCGACGGTGACGACCACGCTGCCATCGGCCTGGGTCACCGGGTTGTAGCGCACATCGCCCGTGCACTGCTTGCCGTTGATGGCCTTGACCTGGTTGTCGATGCGGATCTTGGCAATGGGGGGTTCCACCGAGACCAGGACGCGTCCGGAATCGTTGCGGGCGACAAAACGCAGGGCCTTGAGGTTGACCATCAGCGAGTCAGGCTTGACCAGGAACGGCTTGTTCTCGTCGTTGCCATCGTCATTGAACTCCGGCAGTTGCGGTTGCACGAAGAAGTTGCGGTCCAGTACCAGGTCGCCCGTGACCTGCTGTACGCCATTGGCCCGCAGGTCGCGCATCAGCAGCCAGAGCTTCTCCATGTTCAGCTTGGGATCGCCGCCGCCCTTGAGGTACAGGTTGCCGTTGAGGATGCCGCCGCTGAGGGTGCCGTCGGTATAGAACTCGGTCTTCCACTGGTGGGTCGGTCCCAGCATTTCCAGGGCCGCGTAGGTGGTCACCAGCTTCATGGTGGAGGCCGGGTTGACCGAGACATCGGCGTTGAAGATGGTCGGGGTGCCGGGACCGTTGAGGGGCAGCATCACCAGGGACAAGGCATTGTTCTGCAGCTTGGCGGCCTTGAGGGCTTGCTGGACCTTGGGGGTCAGGGTGGTGTTGATCGGGGCGGCGGAGGCCTGGAATGCCAGGGGCAGGAAGACACTGGCGAGCAAAAGAGGACGCAACGATTTGATCATAGGAAATGGAACCCTGCAGTCGAGGGGGAAAAAGGTGAGGGGTGCAAGCGAAAATCCCTCAGTGGTCATGAAAGTGTCGGCATTATGCCCCAAGGTATAGCGGCTTGTGCCGTGCCACGGTCGGCCACGGGGGTATTTTTTTTGCCAATGGCTGACCGGTGTCCTCATAGAGTCAGGCAATCACCTGGCTAAACTGGTAAAGTGCCGCCCGTTATTACTTATGAGGATTGTTCCATGGCCACTAACCGTTCCCGCCGTCTGCGCAAAAAACTCTGCGTAGATGAATTCCAGGAGCTGGGTTTTGAGCTGAACCTGGATTTCAAAGAAGATCTGTCCGACGAAGCCATTGACGCTTTCCTCGACGCATTCCTCAAAGAAGCGATGGAAGCCAACGGTCTGGGTTACGTGGGCGGTGACGACTTCGGCCTGGTTTGCCTGAGCAAGCGCGGTTCCGTCAGCGAAGGGCAGCGTGCAACCGTTGAAGCCTGGCTCAAGGCTCGCACCGAGCTGACCAGCGTCGAAGTCAGCCCGCTGCTGGACGTGTGGTACCCGGACAACGCGATCAACCCGACCGCGTGATGTCATGCATGGACGACCCGTCCGGGTCGTCCACGCGTTGTTGCCTCAGGGCAACCTGTCTATTTTTTCCTCCTGTTGATTGTTGTTCCTGCCTCGGGCTTGTCCCGGGTTTTGCCGTGGCCGGCGCAACGGTTCAGGCGCTGCGCCAGTTGAGGATCATCAGGGTCAGCACGCCGGCGACAATGCCCCAGAATGCCGAGCCCACCGAGAACAGGGTCAACCCGGATGCGGTGACCATGAAGGTGATCAGCGCGGCCTCGCGCTCCTTGCTCTCGCTCATGGCAATGGTCAGGCCATTGATGATCGAGCCGAACAGCGCCAGCGCCGCGATGGACAGCACCAGTTCCTTGGGCAGGGCGGCGAACAGCGCGGCGAGGGTGGCTCCGAAGGTCCCGGCGATGCCGTAGAAAATCCCGCACCATACGGCCGCGGTGTAGCGCTTGCCGTGGTCCTCATGGGCATGGGGACCGGTGCAGATCGCTGCGCTGATGGCCGCCAGGTTGATGCCGTGGGAACCGAAGGGCGCCAGCAGCAACGAGCCCAGCCCGGTGGCGGTGATCAGCGGCGAGGCGGGCACGTTGTAGCCATCGGCCCGCAGCACGGCGACCCCGGGCATGTTTTGCGAGGTCATGGCGACCACGAACAGCGGGATGCCAATGCTGATGGTGGCTGCCAGGGAAAACTGCGGAGTGGTCCAGACCGGTGTCGCCACTTCCAGCTTGAAGCCGCTGAAGTCCAGCAGGCCCATCATTCCCGAGAGGGCGGTGCCAATCAGCAGGGCCGCCAGGACCGCATAACGGGGTGACAGGCGCTTGACCACCAGGTAGGTGAAGAACATGCCCAGCACCAGGGCGGTGCGATGCTGGGCGGCGACGAAGATCTCGCTGCCGATCTTGAACAGGATTCCCGCCAGCAGCGCTGCGGCCAGGGAGGCCGGGATCTTTTTCACCAGGCGCTCGAAGCTGCCGGTAAGCCCGCAGACGATGACCAGCACCGCGCAGGTGATGTAGGCGCCGATCGCCTCGCCGTAGGTCACTCCGCCCAGGCTGGTGATCAGCAGCGCGGCACCCGGGGTCGACCAGGCGATGGTGATGGGGGTGCGATAGCGCAAGGACAGGCCGATGCTGCAGATCGCCATGCCGATGGACAGGGCCCAGATCCACGAGGAGATCTGGCCGCTGCTCAGGCCGGCGGCCTGGCCGGCCTGGAACATCAGCACCAGGGAGCTGGTGTAGCCAGTCATCATGGCGATAAAACCGGCAACGATGGCCGAGGGTGAAGTGTCGGCCAGGGGGCGCAACCGCGCGGGAGTGGCATCGGACATTGCGGGGATTCCTTGTTCTTGAAAAACGCGACGGACTCGGCCGCCCCATGGCGCGAGCCGCACAGGGGCAATGCAATGGCGAAGGGTCCAGGAGGCAAGCCTAAACGTAAACGACGCAGGGCATTGCCATACAGCCGGGCCTGCAAACAGCCGTACAGTCGGGGGACAGTGGGGGGACACGCACACTTTTTACTGATCAGTTCCAAGGGTTGTGTACAATGTTCACCTGTTTTAACGCGATACTTGCCAGCGACCCACCGTGGCGTATTAAAGTCACGCTGAAATCGCCGCAGTCCTCCCGACCCGAGTGCCCATGAACGAACAGTTGCAACCCCTGAAGAAACAACCGCGAGCCGGCAAGGCCGGTCGCAGCGGAACCCAGGACGATATCGTCTACGCGCATATCTTCGAGGCCATTCTCGAGCAGCGCCTGGCGCCCGGCACCAAGTTGAGCGAAGAGGCTCTGGGGGAGATTTTCGGGGTCAGCCGTACCATCATCCGTCGTGCCCTGTCGCGCCTGGCTCATGAAGGCGTGGTCCTGCTGCGTCCCAACCGGGGCGCGGTGGTGGCCAGCCCGAGTGTCGAGGAGGCGCGCCAGGTATTCCTCGCCCGACGTCTGGTGGAGCGGGCCATCACCGAGCTGGCGGTGCAGCACGCATCGGCGGAGCAGTTGCTGGAGTTGCGGCAGATGGTCAACGAAGAGCGCGACAGCTTTTCCCGTGGAGACCGTGGCGCCGGCATCCGCCTCTCCGGGGAATTCCACCTGAAGCTGGCGGAGGCGGCCAGGAATGCTCCGCTGATCAGCTTCCAGCGCAGCCTGGTGTCCCAGACTTCGCTGATCATTGCCCAGTACGAAAGCGGCAACCGTTCCCATTGCTCCTACGACGAGCACACCCAGCTGATCGATGCCATCGAGGCTCGGGACGCCGAGCTGGCGGTGAACCTGATGATGCATCACATGGATCACATCGACAGCAAGCTCAATCTCGACGAGGAAAGTGCCTCGGACGACCTGCACGCCGTGTTCTCGCACCTGCTGCAGACCAGGAAGCCGGGCCGCTCGAGCGCCAAGTTGTAAGGCGGCGTCACGCACGGCCAATCCCCCGTTCCATGGTCCATGGTGCGGGGGATTTTTGTTTGGCGCCCGGACTGCTATGTGATGGGTAAATTGTTTCGGTTTTTTATATTTATTGTATACAGTCGTGCCTTCAAGGCTCTCCATCGGCCCTTGGCTCGCTCGGATGGCCTTTCGTCCTGCCCAGGGAGTCCAAGGCATGAGCGGCAGAAGCCTGCGTATCCATTCCAGTGCAATCCACTACTTCGACATGGTGCGGCGCTGCCGCTCGATCCGTGAAGCGGCCCGGCGATTGAATGTCGCGTCCTCGGCGGTGAACCGCCAGGTGCTCAAGATCGAAGATGAAATCGGTGCACCGTTGTTCGAGCGCTTGCCCGGTGGCTTGCGCCTGACCCTGGCCGGGGAGGCGTTCAGTCGCCATGTCAGCCTGGTGCTGCACGACCTGGAGCGAATGCGCCTGGAGCTCGATGCCCTGCGTGGGCTCAAGAGTGGCCACGTGGAAATCGCCACGGTGGAAGGTGCCACTGCCGGCCTGCTGCCCGTGGTGCTCAAGCGCATGCGCGAGCTCTATCCCCAGGTGACCATCGGTGTCACGGTGCAGGGTTCGCAAGCGATTCCCCAGGCGCTGGTCAACAACCAGGCTGACCTGGGCCTGGCGTTCGCCTTGCCCAGGGCGCCGGAGATCCGGCAACTGAGTGTCGGTCATTTTCGCCTGGGGGCGCTGGTCAGTCCCGAACATCCCCTGGCCGATCGCGGCAGTGTCAACTTCGCCACCTGCGCCGAGCACGGCTTGATCCTGGCCAAGAGCGAGCTGTCGATCCACCACTTGCTGGCGCCCCTGCACAAGCGCCTGGGCCTGCTGGACAAGCCACCGTTGCAGAGCAACTCCATGGAACTGGCCCGGCAGATGGCCCGCCATGGCCTGGGCGTGGCTTTCCAGACCCGGGTCGGGATCGAGGAAGACCTGGACAAGGGAGAGTTGGTGCATGTTCCGTTGAGCGACCAGGGCGGTATCTACAGTGACCTGGGGCTCTACGCCCGCACCGGTCGGGACTTGCCCGGGGCGGTGGAGGCACTGGCGCACTTGCTTGATGAAGAGATCGGTGTTCGCCAGCGCGTCGAGCGCACTGCCTCCCAGCCGATGCTCTGACTCAGGCGTTGGCGGCAGGTGCTGCCATTTCGGCAGCGCACCGGGCGATATTCTGTGCTTTGGGCCCCGTGGCGCTTGTGTCGATACTGCGCCGGTCGGCAGCCAGCGAAGCTGCCATCAGCCACAGGACATAATAAAAATGAAAAAGGCACTACAAGGCGCGACCCTGCTGATGACCTTGATCGGAGCGCAACAAGCGTCCGCCCTGGAATGGATGAACAACAGCGTCGGCTTTCGCTACGGCAAGGCATTCACCACTCCCAACAACCCGCATTCCATCAGCAAGCGCATCTACAGCTTCACCCACGCCAGCGGCTACCAGTACGGCAGCAACTACCTGCACCTGGACGTGCTGCTCTCCGACAACGACGATCCGCGCAAAGGCACCCACAAGGGCAGCAGCGAGGTCTACGGGGTCTATCGCCACCAGCTGTTCGCTTCCCGAGTGCTGGATACCCCCCTGGGTACTGGCCTGATCAAGGACTACGCCCTGACCCTGGGGTTCGATGCCAGTCGCAACAACAACCTGGGGTCGGCGAAGAAGCGTGCCCTGGTGTTCGGCCCGACCCTGAAGTTCAACACCGTCGGCGTGCTCGACCTGAGCCTGTTGTACTACAAGGAAAACAACCATTCGGGGATCCCGGGGGCGAAGGACCCGGACCACACCTTCGATGATACCTACCTGCTCAACCTCGCCTGGATGCGGCCGTTCGAGGTCGGCAGCCATGCCGCGAAGTTCCAGGGGTTCGTCAACTACACCGGGGAAAAGGGCCATGACTACAACGACCGCGACACGGCCCCGGAAACCCTGATGCGCACCTCGCTGATGGTTGCCGTGCTGCCGGGCAAGAACGTCAAGCCCAACCTCTATCTCGGCGTCGGCTACGAGTACTGGCATAACAAGTTCGGCGTCGATGGCGGCCGTGGTACTCGTACATCAGCGCCAACCCTGAACCTGGAAGTGACCTTCTAGCAAGCCCGGTACCCCTGGAACCGCGGTCCCGGGGGCTCAGTCGCCATCGCCGGCCAGGGCCTCACCGGTGCTTCACTCGTCGTCTTGCGGGTCGGGCTTGAGGTCGGCCAGCAGCGCCTCGAAGCGAGGGGCGAGAATCTCCGGCTGGCTACCGTCGTCGTGTCGCCACAGGCGCACCTCGGGGCCCAGGCTCGGATCGATGATGAGCTGGTCGCCGCTGCCGTCCCCGGCGATGGCGATCACCTGCCTGCCCAGTTCTTCAGAAGGCCACTCGGAAGCCACGGCGATGCTGTAGCAGTCATTTGCATCGCTTTGCAGGGCCAGGTAGTGAAAGGCCTCGATGGCGAACTCGGCATCGTCGCTTTCAAAGAAGTTCAGCGTGGGCGCGCCGCCATTGACGGTGCGCAGGAACTTCACATAGTCCTCGGGCAGCGTGACGCCGTGCCTGGCCTGGAATTCGGCGATTTCATCCAGGCTCGGGACGGGCCGTTCGATGACGCAGTTCTGGTAGTAGATGCCCAGCTCGGATAGCTCTCTCATGTTCTTTCTTCCCGTTCGGGGGTGGCCTGCGGCGGCACTCCCTGTTGCTCCATGGGGCCCGGGGCAGAGCGTAATGCTGTTCAGTCAAGCGAGGTGATTCCCTGTAGGAGCAGCCGGTCGACGTTCGATTTCTCGCGATGGTCGTTAACGTTAGCGCGTGTTTACTGGATAAACGCAGCGCTCTGAAGTCCATCGCGGGCAAGCCTCGCTCCTACCATTTCCTTAACTGCACGGCATTACGGGCAGAGCGGCCCGGGCGAAGCGGCAGATGATACGCAGCGCGAGCCCATCCGCGTGAGCTCTTTGCACGGCACTGGCGTGATCGTTCGCGGCTGGCGGCGGCGCCATGAAAAATCCCCCGGCCGACCCATGTCGAGCGGGGGATCCCTGGTGCCGGGGCGATCAGCGCTGGTGCACTTGCTGGCCGGCGGCGTAGGTCTGCAGGACGGTGCGGTCGTCGCCCAGGGTCATCAGCACGAACAGGGTTTCGGCGATGTTGTTGGCCTGCTTGAGGCGGTAGCTCAGCAGCGGGGTGGCGTTGTAGTCCAGTACCAGGAAGTCGGCATCGCTACCAGGGTGCAGGGTACCGATCCGTTCTTCCAGGCGCAGGGCCCGGGCGCCGCCGAGGGTGGCCAGGTACAGGGACTTGAACGGGCTCAGGCGTGCGCCTTGCAACTGCATGACCTTGTAGGCTTCGTTGAGCGTGTTGAGCAGCGAGAAGCTGGTGCCGGCGCCGATATCGGTGCCCAGGCCAACGTTGAGCTGGTGCTTTTCGGCCATCGGCAGGTTGAACAGGCCGCTGCCGAGGAAGAAGTTCGAGGTCGGGCAGAAGGCCACGGCCGAGCCGGTTTCGGCCAGGCGCGCGCACTCGTCGTCGCACAGGTGCACGCCATGGGCGAACACCGAGCGCTCGCCCAGCAACTGATAGTGGTCATAGACGTCCAGGTAGCCCTTGCGCTCCGGGAACAGCTCCTTGACCCACTCGATCTCCTGCAGGTTTTCACTGATGTGGGTCTGCATGTAAAGGTCGGGATATTCCTTGAGCAGTTGGCCGGCCAGGGTCAGCTGCTGCTCGGTACTGGTGGGGGCGAAGCGCGGGGTCACTGCGTAGTGCAGGCGGCCCTTGCCGTGCCAGCGCTCGATCAGCGCCTTGCTGTCCTGGTAGCTGGATTCGGCGGTGTCGGTCAGGTAGTCCGGGGCGTTGCGGTCCATCATCACCTTGCCGGCGATCATCCGCAGGTCGAGCTTCTGCGCGGCGGCGAAGAAGGCGTTGACCGACTGCGGGTGGACGCTGCCGAATACCAGGGCAGTGGTGGTGCCGTTGCGCAGCAACTCCTTGATGAAGATGTCTGCCACTTCGTCGGCGTGGGCCTGATCGGCGAACTGGCTCTCGCAGGGGAAGGTGTAGGTGTTCAGCCAATCGAGCAACTGTTCGCCGTAGGCGCCGACCATGCCGGTCTGGGGCAGGTGGATATGGGTGTCGATGAAGCCCGGGGTGATCAGGGCATCGGGGTAATGGTTGACCGGTACGTCGGCGGGCAGGCTCGGGAGCAGTTCGCCGGCATGGCCGAGGGCACTGATCCGGCCATTCTCGACCACCAGCAGGCCGTCTTCGAAGTACTCATAGGAGGCTTCGATGCCAACCTGCGCCGGGTCGGCGATGCTGTGCAGGATGGCGGCGCGGTAGGCTTTGCGAGTCAGGGACATGGTCATTCTCAAGTGTGTGGCTGTGTCAGTTCGACGCTTGGCTGCGGCGCGAGACCGGCAGCAGCTGGGCAATGGGTTCGGCAGTAACGCTGGGTTGGCCGAAATGAGCGTTGTAGGTGGCGATGATCTCACCGGCGATGGAGATGGCGATTTCCACGGGCAGCTTGCCCTTGACCTCGCCCAGCCCCATCGGGCAACGCATGCGTTGAACGGTGGCGGCATCGAAACCGCGATCACGCAGGCGGTGCTCGAACTTCACTCGTTTGGTCTTCGAGCCGATCAAGCCGAAGTAGGTGAAATCGTTGCGCTTGAGCAGGGCGGCGGTCAACTCCAGATCCAGTTGATGATTATGGGTCATGACGATGCAGTAGCTGCCAGGTGGCAGGTCGTCGATCTCGTCCACCGGCTCCTCGCTGACGATCTTGCGCACGCCCTGGGGAATCCGTTCGGGGAACTCCTGTTCGCGCGAGTCGATCCAGCGCACCCGGCAGGGCAGGCTGGCGAGCAACGGTACCAGAGCGCGGCCGACATGGCCGGCACCGAACACGGCGATTTGCGCCTGCACCTGGCCCATGGGCTCGAACAGCAGCACCGTGGCGCCGCCGCAGCACTGGCCAAGACTGGCGCCGAGGCTGAAGCGCTCCAGGTGCGTGGCCTGCTGGCCGCTGGCGAGCATCTGCCGGGCGATCTGCATGGCCTTGTATTCCAGGTGGCCGCCACCAATGGTGTCGAAGGCCTGGCTGGCACCGACCACCATCTTCGAGCCGGCGTTGCGCGGCGTGGAGCCAAGCTCCTCGATGATGGTCACCAGCACGCAGGGTTCGCCCCGGGTCTGCAGGTCGGCGAGGGCACTGATCCAGTTGTACATGTTCACCTCGACATCGCTGTTGTCTGGTCGGGCCTCATCGCGGGCACGCCTCGCTCCTACAGGGAAATGCCATCCAGGCAGGAGCGAAGCTTGCCCGCGACAGGCGTGCCTCGGTCTAGAGCGGAGCCAGCTCGGGTTCGCTCTCCACGGCCTTCGCCGCCTTCAGCTGGCGCATCTGCTCGCAGCCCCACAACACTCGCTCCGGCGTTGCCGGGGCATCGATCTGCGGCTGGTGACGGTAATCACCGAGGCTGGCCACCGCGTCCTTGATCGCGCACCACGCGGCGATGCCGAGCATGAACGGCGGTTCGCCCACGGCCTTGGAATGGAACACCGTGTCTTCCGGGTTCTTGCGGTTCTCCACCAGCTTGACCCTAAGGTCTGCCGGCATGTCGGCCACGGCCGGGATCTTGTAGCTGGCCGGGCCGTTGGTCACCAGTTTGCCCTTGGCGTTCCACACCAGCTCCTCGGTGGTCAGCCAGCCCATGCCCTGGATGTAGCCGCCCTCGACCTGGCCGATGTCGATGGCCGGGTTCAGCGAGGCGCCGACGTCATGCAGGATGTCGGTGCGCAGCATCTTGTACTCGCCGGTCAGGGTATCGACGATCACCTCGGCGCAGGCCGCACCGAAGGCGAAGTAGTAGAACGGCCGGCCGCGGGCCTGGGCGCGGTCGTAGTAGATCTTCGGGGTCTTGTAGAAGCCGGTGCTGGACAGCGACACCTGGGCGAAATACGCCTGCTGGATCAGCTCCTCGAAGGTCAGGATGTGCTCGCGGACCCGTACATGGCCGTTGTGGAACTCCACGTCTTCCTCGCTGACCTGGTACTTGCGCGCGGCGAATTCCACCAGGCGATCCTTGATGGTCTGCGCCGCGTTCTGCGCCGCCTTGCCGTTGAGGTCGGCGCCGCTGGAGGCGGCGGTCGGCGAGGTGTTGGGCACCTTGTCGGTGTTGGTGGCGGTGATCTGCACCCGGTCGATGTCGACCTGGAACACCTCGGCTACCACCTGGGCCACCTTGGTGTTCAAGCCCTGGCCCATCTCGGTGCCGCCGTGGTTCAGGTGGATGCTGCCGTCGGTGTAGATGTGGATCAGGGCACCTGCCTGGTTGAGGAAGCTGGCGGTGAAGGAGATGCCGAATTTCACCGGGGTCAGGGCCAGGCCCTTCTTCAGGATCGGACTGTTGGCGTTATACCGGCGGATCGCTTCACGGCGCTCGGCATACTGGCTGCTGGCTTCGAGCTCGGCGGTCATCTCCTCGAGCATGTTGTGCTCGACGGTCTGGTAGTAGTGGGTGACGTTGCGTTCGGTCTTGCCGTAGTAGTTGGCCTTGCGTACCGCCAGCGGGTCCAGGTGCAGGTGGCGGGCGATGGCGTCCATCACCTCCTCGATGGCGACCATGCCCTGGGGGCCGCCGAAGCCGCGATAGGCGGTATTGGAGGCGGTGTTGGTCTTGCAGCGGTGGCCGTTGACCGTGGCGTCGCCCAGGTAGTACGAGTTGTCGGCGTGGAACATCGCCCGGTCGACGATGGAGGCCGACAGATCCGGCGAGCAGCCGCAGTTGCCGGCCAGCTCCAGCTGGATGCCGTGCAACCGGCCGTTGTCGTCGAAGCCCACGTCGTACTCGATGTAGAAGGGGTGGCGCTTGCCGGTCATCAGCATGTCCTCGACCCGGGGCAGGCGCATCTTGGTCGGTTGTCCGGTCAGGCGGGCGATGACCGCGCACAGGCAGGCCGGGCTGGCGGCCTGGGTTTCCTTGCCGCCGAAGCCTCCGCCCATGCGGCGCATGTCCACCACGATCTTGTTCATCGACACGTCCAGCACTTCGGCCACCAGCTTCTGCACTTCGGTGGGGTTCTGGGTCGAGCAGTAGACGATCATGCCGCCGTCCTCGGTGGGCATCACCGAGGAGATCTGGGTTTCCAGGTAGAAGTGTTCCTGGCCGCCGATGTGCAGGGTGCCCTGGATGCGGTGCTTGGCGCTGGCCAGGGCGCCGGCCGAATCGCCGCGCTGGTGGGTGTGGCTGTCCAGCACGAAGTGGCGTTTGCGCAGGGCCTCGACCACGTCCAGCACCGGCTCCAGGTCCTCGTACTCGATGAGCGCGGCCATGGCGGCCTGGCGTGCGGTATCCAGGTCACGGGCCGCCACTGCCAGCACCGGTTGGCCCACGAACTGCACGGTGTCGATGGCCAGCAACGGGTCGCCGGGCATCAGCGGGCCGATGTCCTTGAGGCCGGGAATGTCCTCATGGGTAATGACGATGCGCACGCCATCGAAGGCGTAGCAGGGGGCGGTATCGATGCTGATGACCCGGGCGTGGGCACGATCCGAGAGGCGGGCATAGACATGCAACTGATTGGGAAACTCCAGTCGGTCGTCGATGTACACCGCCTCGCCGCAGACGTGCTTGTCGGCGCTGTCGTGCTTGACGCTGCGGCCGACGCCGGTGGTCAGGTCCTGGCGAAACAGGGCCGTGAGTTCGTCCTGGGTCTTCTCGACCTTGTGCTGGTTAGACATGAGCGGTCACCCGGGTTTCGATGTGCGGTGCATGCAGTTCGATGAAGTATTTGCGCAGCAGGTTCTGGGCGCTCAGCAGGCGGTATTCCTTGCTCGCGCGAAAATCCGAGAGCGGGGTGAAGTCCTGGGCGAGGGCGGTGCAGGCTCGCTCGACGGTGGCCTGGTTCCAGGGCGCATCCACCAGCGCGGCTTCGCAATTTTTGGCCCGCTTGGGGATCGCCGCCATGCCGCCGAAGGCAATGCGCGCCTGCTGGACCACGCCGTTGGCAATCTGCAGATTGAAGGCCGCGCAGACCGCGGAGATGTCGTCGTCCAGGCGCTTGGAGACCTTGTAGGCACGGAACAGTCGTTCGGCGCTGGCCCGGGGCACGATGATCTTCTCGATGAACTCGCTGTCCTGGCGGGCAGTGACCCGGTAGTCGATGAAATAGTCTTCCAGGGCCAGGGTCCGGCGTACTTCGCCCTTGCACAGGACGATCTGCGCGCCCAGGGCGATCAGCAGCGGCGGCGAGTCGCCGATGGGCGAGGCGTTGCCGATGTTGCCGCCCAGGGTCCCCTGGTTGCGGATCTGCAGCGAGGCGAAGCGCTGGAGCAATTCGCCGAAGTCCGGGTACTCGCCGCGCAAGGCGTCGTAGCAATCGGTGAGGGCCGTGGCCGCGCCGATTTCCAGGCGGTCGTCGAAGTGCTCGACACGCTTCATCTCGATGATGTTGCCGACGTAGATCATCACCGGCAGGGTTCGGTGGAACTGTGTCACTTCCAGGGCCAGGTCGGTGCCGCCGGCCAGCAGCCGGGCCTGGGGGTAGGCATCGTAGAGATCGGCCAGGTCGGCCACCGTCAGCGGCACCAGGCAGCGTTTGTCACCGCTGTTGAGTTCGCCGGTGTCCATGGGGGCGATGGCCTTGAGGCGGCTGATGGTCTCGGCCTGGCGTGCATCGAACTGGTCGTTGCGGTTGCCGCAGCAGGCCTGTTCGGCGGCGGCGAGAATCGGCCGGTAGCCGGTGCAGCGGCACAGATTGCCGGCCAGGGCTTCGTGGGCCTTGTGGCTGTCGGGCTGGCTGCTGTTCTTTTGCAGGGCAAACAGCGACATGACGAAACCCGGGGTGCAGAAGCCGCACTGGGAACCGTGGCAGTCGACCATGGCCTGTTGCACGCTGTGCAACTGGCCCTGGTGCTTGAGGCCCTCGATGCTGATCAGTTGCTTGCCGTGCAGGGAGGAGACGAAGGTCAGGCAGGAATTGAGGCTGCGATAGCGAATGGATTCGCCGCCCCGGGCATCCACCTGCAGCTCGCCGACCACCACGGTGCAGGCGCCGCAGTCACCGCTGGCACAGCCTTCCTTGGTGCCGGGTTTGCCCAAGTGTTCGCGCAGGTAGTCGAGCACGGTCAGGTTCGGGTCCAGGGCGTGCTCGCTGCGGAGCTCCTGGTTGAGTAGAAACTGGATCACGGAAGGCCTCGCAAACTCATTATTGTTGTTAAGCGACGTGAGCCGAATTTAGTCATGTCTGACTTTTCGGTCAATGATTTTCTGACCTTGGGGTCAAGAAATTTTGCCGCCCAACAATTCAAGTATGACCAAGATCCCTGCGCCCGCCCGCGCAAGGGTGGATGCCACTTGCCAATGACCGTGCAGACCCGACCAATAGCCGCCCATCTGCCGGTTTGATGGCAAATTCCGCTGCCGTGGCACTCCGCGACGGGGTATCAATTGCGCTACACTTCGCCGCTTGTGCCGATAAAAGATTCTGAAGGAAAACCATGACGTTCAAGGCGCCGGACAGCCTCGCCGAGCAAATTGCTCACCACCTCGCCGAACGCATCATTCGCGGGGATCTCAAGCCTGGGGAGCGCATTCAGGAACAGAAGGTCACCTTGGCCCTCAATGTCAGTCGCGGGTCGGTTCGCGAAGCCTTGCTGATCCTCGAACGCCGCCACCTGATCGCCATCCTGCCGCGCCGCGGCGCCCATGTGACCGAACTCACCGAGCACAAGGTCCGCAGCCTTTGCACCCTGATGAGCGAAATGTACATCCTGCTCGGCAACTCGGTGGCCAGCGGCTGGGAGCAGCAGAGCGACATGGGGCCGTTCCTGCAGATCCGCCAACGCCTGGAAAGCGCCTACGAGCGCCAGGATATCCGCGCCTTTGTCGAAGACAGCTTCAGCGTCATGCGCGCGGCCTATCCGTTCGCCAACAACCCGTACCTGCAGGAGACCGTCGAGAACCTGCACCCGGCCATGAGTCGTGCCTATTACCTGGCGCTGGACCAGCGCAAGGCATCCATGAGCGAATACCTGGCGCTGTTCGAGCAATTGCTGGCGGCCGTGCTGGCCCGTGACCTGGCGCAGATTCGTCGGGTGCTGACGGCCTACGGCCAGCGCAGCAGCGATCTGGTGGTGTCTGCCCTGGCGGATGCGTAAACGTGCGACTCAAGTGCATCAAGCTGGCGGGGTTCAAGTCCTTCGTCGATCCAACCACGGTCAACTTCCCCAGTAACATGGCGGCGGTGGTCGGGCCCAATGGCTGTGGCAAGTCGAACATCATCGATGCCGTGCGCTGGGTCATGGGGGAAAGTTCGGCGAAGAACCTGCGCGGCGAGTCGATGACCGACGTCATCTTCAACGGTTCCACCAGCCGCAAGCCGGTGAGCCAGGCGAGCATCGAACTGGTGTTCGACAACTCCGATGGCACCCTGGTGGGCGAGTATGCCGCGTACGCCGAGATCTCGATCCGGCGCAAGGTCACCCGCGACAGCCAGAACAGCTATTTCCTCAATGGCGCCAAGTGCCGTCGTCGCGATATCACCGACATCTTCCTGGGAACGGGGCTGGGGCCGCGCAGCTACTCGATCATCGAACAGGGGATGATTTCCAAGCTGATCGAGGCCAAGCCCGAGGACCTGCGCAACTTCATCGAGGAAGCCGCGGGCATTTCCAAGTACAAGGAGCGCCGGCGCGAGACGGAGAACCGGATCCGCCGCACCCACGAGAACCTGGCACGCCTGACCGACCTGCGCGAGGAGCTGGAGCGCCAGCTCGAGCGTCTGCACCGCCAGGCCCAGGCGGCCGAGAAGTACCAGGAATACAAGGCCGAGGAGCGTCAGCTCAAGGCGCAACTGTCAGCCTTGCGCTGGCAGGCACTGAATGAACAGGTCGGGCAGCGCGAGTCGGTGATTGGCAGCCAGGAGGTCAGCTTCGAGGCCCTTGTGGCCGAGCAGCGCAATGCCGATGCGGCCATCGAGCGCCTGCGCGACGGCCACCATGAGTTGTCCGAGCGCTTCAACCAGGTGCAGGGGCGCTTCTACTCGGTGGGCGGCGACATTGCCCGGGTGGAGCAGAGCATCCAGCACGGCCAGCAGCGCCTGCGCCAGTTGCAGGATGATTTGAAGGAAGCCGAGCGCGCGCGCCTGGAGACCGAATCGCACCTGGGCCACGACCGCACCTTGTTGGCGACCCTGGGCGAAGAGCTGGCGATGCTCGAGCCTGAACAGGAAGTCACCAGTGCCGCTGCCGAGGAAGCCGCCGCGACCCTGGAGGACGCCGAGGCCACCATGCATGGCTGGCAGGAGCAGTGGGACACCTTCAACCTGAGTTCTGCCGAGCCCAGGCGCCAGGCAGAGGTGCAGCAGTCGCGCATCCAGCAGCTCGAGACCAGCCTGGAGCGCCTGGCCGAACGCCAGCGGCGCCTGGCCGAAGAACGTGAGCTGCTGACGGTCGACCCTGAAGATGCAGCCATCCTGGAGCTCAACGAACAACTGGCCGCCAGCGAGGCCACCCTCGAAGACCTGCAGGCCAGCGAGGAGTCGCAGGTAGAGCGCCTGGAACAACTGCGCCAGCAGTTGCAGCAGGCCACTCAAGCCCAGCAGCAGGCCCAGGGCGAATTGCAGCGTCTCAATGGCCGCCTGGCCTCCCTGGAGGCCCTGCAGCAGGCGGCCCTGGACCCAGGCACCGGCACGGCCCAGTGGCTGCGCGAGCAGCAGTTGGCCGAGCGTCCGCGCCTGGCCGATGGCATGCAGGTGCAAGCCGGCTGGGAGCTGGCGGTGGAAACTGTGCTGGGCGCCGACTTGCAGGCGGTGCTGGTGGACGATTTTTCCGGCATCGACCTGGGCGGATTCGAGCAGGGGGACCTGCGTTTGCTGAGCCTGCCGGCGGATACCTCGTCGATGCCTGGCAGCCTGCTGGACAAGGTGCAGTCACAGGTCGACCTGGCGCCCTGGCTGGGGCAGGTGAGGCCGGTGGACAGTCTCGAGCAGGCGTTGGCCCTGCGTGGCCAACTGACAGCGGGCCAGAGCCTGATCAGTCGCGACGGTTATTGGGTCAGCCGGCATTTCCTGCGGGTACGTCGCGCCAGTGAAGCGGAAAGTGGTGTGTTGGCCCGGGGCCAGGAAATCCAGCAGTTGATGCTCGAGCGCGATGAGCGCGAAGCCAGTGTCGAGGACCTGGAAAGCCAGTTGCTCAACCTGCGGGCCCAGCAGCGCCAGCAGGAAAATGGCCGAGAACACCTGCGCCGGCTCTTGCAGGACGAAGCCCGGCAGCAAGGTGAGTTGAAGGCCCTGCTGTCCGCCGGCAAGGCCAAGGCCGAGCAGTTGAGCCTGCGTCGCAATCGCCTCGATGAAGAGTTGGTGGAGCTTGCCCAGCAGCGTGAGCTGGAGCACAAACAGATTGGCGAAGCACGGCTGCAGTTGCAGGACGCGCTGGACAGCATGGCGCTGGATACCGAGCAGCGCGAGTTGCTGCTGGCCCAGCGCGACAGCCTGCGCGAGCGCCTTGATCGGGTGCGCCAGGAGGCCCGCCAGCACAAGGACCATGCCCATCAGTTGGCCGTGCGCATGGGCTCGCTCAAGGCCCAGCACGACTCCACTCGCCAGGCCCTGGAGCGCCTGGAGATGCAATCCGAGCGCCTGACCGAAAAACGCGAGCAACTGAGCCTGAACCTGGAAGAGGGCGAGGCTCCACTGGAAGAACTGCGCTTGAAGCTCGAGGAGTTACTGGAGCGGCGCATGAGCGTGGATGTCGAGCTCAAGACGGCGCAGATCGCCATGGAAGATGCCGATCGCGAGTTGCGCGATGCCGAGAAGCGTCGCAGCCAGGCCGAGCAGCAATCGCAGCTGATTCGAGGCCAGCTGGAGCAGCAACGCATGGAGTGGCAAGCCTTGACCGTGCGTCGCAAGGCGTTGCAGGAACAACTGCTGGCGGATGGCTACGATCTGGATGGCGTACTGGCGACCCTCACCGCCGAAGCTGGCGAGCAGGCCGCCGAAGAAGAACTGGAGCGCATCGCCGCACGGATCCAGCGCCTGGGCGCGATCAACCTCGCAGCCATCGACGAGTACCGGCAACAGTCCGAGCGCAAGCGCTACCTGGATGCCCAGGACTTCGACCTGGTGCAGGCCCTGGAAACCCTGGAGAACGTGATCCGCAAGATCGACAAGGAAACCCGCAACCGTTTCAAGGACACCTTCGACCAGATCAATGGCGGTTTGCAGGCGCTGTTTCCAAAAGTTTTTGGTGGTGGCAGCGCTTATTTGGAACTGACGGGCGAAGATCTACTCGATACAGGGGTAACGATCATGGCGCGTCCTCCGGGAAAGAAGAACAGCACTATTCATTTGCTCTCCGGTGGTGAAAAGGCACTGACTGCGCTGGCCCTGGTATTCGCTATCTTTAAGTTGAATCCGGCGCCTTTCTGCATGCTCGACGAAGTTGACGCGCCGCTGGATGACGCTAACGTTGGACGTTATGCAAAACTGGTCAAGGAGATGTCACAAACCGTGCAGTTCATCTATATCACCCACAACAAGATCGCCATGGAAATGGCCGATCAACTGATGGGGGTGACGATGCACGAGCCCGGTTGTTCGCGTCTGGTGGCCGTGGATGTCGAGGAGGCGATGGCGATGGTGGACGCCTGAGTCCGCACGGTTGAGGTGGCTGTCGGGGTCAGGCCGGGGGGGATTTTTCCGCTCCGCGAGCTGGCCAGGCGACATATTGGCCATAACCATCGCGACAGACGGTGTAAAGTTGCCTTTGGTCGTGCTAGTTTAATGTCAATTTTTTCTGTGCGTGGGCAAAAGGCCATTCAGAACATAGAGTTGGCGCCACGTTTTAAAGCGGTTTGCAGGTTGTAAGCCCCTTATTTTTCAGCATTTTTCATAGAGGCACGGGATTACATGGAAATCGGTCTGCGCGAGTGGCTGATCGTCATCGGCATTATTGTTATCGCCGGTATTCTTTTTGATGGCTGGCGGCGCATGCGCGGCGGCAAGGGCAAGTTGAAGTTCCGTCTTGATCGAAGCCTTTCCAATTTGCCCGATGAAGAGGGCAGCGCCGAATTGCTCGGCCCGGCCCGGGTTTCGGATACCCACAAGGAACCGCAACTGGACGAGCACGACTTGCCTTCGGTGAGCATGTCGGCGCGTGAGCCGCGGGAAGGTTCCTCCTCCAAGCGTGGCAAGCGTGGCAGCGAACCACAGCAGGGCGACCTCAACCTGGATCTGGATCTGGACGGCGGCCCGAGCTTCAGCAGTCGCGATGAAGATTTCCCGATCAATGACGCCAAGGCTGCCAGCTTCGGTGACAAGGAGCAGCCGCAGGCCGAGGAAGTCCTGGTGATCAGTGTGATCTGCCGCGATACCGTAGGTTTCAAGGGGCCGGCGCTGCTGCAGAACATTCTTGAGAGCGGCCTGCGTTTTGGCGAGATGGACATTTTCCACCGTCATGAAAGCATGGCCGGCAATGGCGAAGTGCTGTTCTCCATGGCCAATGCGGTCAAGCCGGGGGTGTTCGACCTGGATGACATCGATCACTTCAGCACCCCAGCCGTGAGCTTTTTCCTTGGCCTGCCGGGCCCGCGCCATCCGAAGCAGGCTTTCGACGTGATGGTGGCTGCGGCGCGCAAGCTGTCCCAGGAGCTCAATGGCGAGCTCAAGGACGACCAGCGCAGTGTCCTGACCGCCCAGACCATCGAACACTACCGCCAGCGCATCGTCGAGTTCGAGCGCCGTGCGCTGACTCAGAAGCGTTGACCCACTGATCACTGGCCAGTGGTTCCGGCCTGCCGGGATCTATCCTGTAGGAGCTGACTGGCCAGCCAGGCTTGTGCCCCATCCTCGATCGAGCAGCCTAGGCTGCTCTTTTGCTTTGTGAGAGAACCCCATGACCGCCGCCGAAACCCGCATTCTTGAGCTGCGTGCCGAGCTGGACCTGCATAACTACCGCTATCACGTACTCGACGAGCCGAGCATTCCGGATGCGGAGTACGACCGCCTGTTCCACGAACTCAAGGCCCTGGAAGCCGAACATCCCGAACTGGTGACCAGCGACTCGCCCACCCAGCGGGTCGGCAGTGCGGCGCTCTCGGCTTTTACCCAGGTTCGGCACGAAATGCCCATGCTCAGCCTGGGCAACGCCTTCGAAGAAGTCGACATGCGCGAGTTCGATCGTCGGGTCAATGAAGGCCTGGATGTGCCGGCCGGTGATTTGTTCGGCGGCGGTGCGGTGGTGGAGTACAGCTGCGAGCCCAAGCTCGACGGCCTGGCGGTCAGCCTGTTGTACCAGGATGGCGTGCTGGTGCGTGGTGCTACCCGTGGCGATGGCACCACGGGCGAAGACATCAGCGTCAACGTGCGCACCGTACGCAACATTCCGCTGAAGCTGCAGGGCAGTGGCTGGCCGGCGACCCTGGAAGTGCGCGGCGAAGTCTTCATGTCCAAGGCAGGCTTCGAGCGCCTGAACGCTGCTCAACTGGAGGCAGGCGGCAAGACGTTCGCCAACCCGCGCAACGCCGCAGCGGGCAGCCTGCGCCAATTGGATTCGAAGATCACCGCCAGCCGCCCTCTGGAGTTCTGCTGCTACGGGTTGGGCCAGGTGACGGCAGATATCGCCGACACCCATGTCGGCAACCTCGAGCAGTTGAAGCAGTGGGGCATGCCCATCAGTCGCGAGTTGCGCCTGGCCAAGGGTATCGACGAGTGCCTGGACTACTACCGCGAGATCGGCGAGCGACGCAATGCGCTGCCCTACGAGATCGATGGTGTGGTGTTCAAGGTCAACAGCCTCGCCTCCCAGCGTGAGCTGGGTTTTCGCGCGCGGGAGCCGCGCTGGGCGATTGCCCACAAGTTTCCGGCCATGGAAGAACTGACCGAGCTGCTGGACGTCGAGTTCCAGGTAGGCCGTACCGGTGCTGTGACGCCCGTGGCGCGGCTGAAGCCGGTCAAGGTCGCAGGGGTGACCGTATCCAATGCCACCTTGCACAACATGGACGAAGTGGCGCGCCTGGGCCTGATGATTGGCGACACGGTGATCATCCGTCGTGCCGGTGACGTGATTCCGCAAGTGGTGCAAGTGGTCGCCGAGCGCCGTCCGGCCGATGCCCGGCCGGTGGCGATCCCCGAAAGCTGCCCGGTCTGTGGCTCCCATGTCGAGCGCACCCAGTTGGTCAAGCGCAGCAAGGGGCGCGAAACCGTCAGCGAAGGCGCGGTGTATCGCTGCGTCGGGCGTCTGGCCTGTGGAGCCCAGCTCAAGCAGGCGATCATCCACTTCGTTTCCCGGCGGGCGATGGACATCGAAGGCCTGGGGGACAAGACCATCGAGCAACTGGTGGATGAGAAGCTGATCGCTTCGCCAGCTGACCTCTACCGGCTCAAGTACGACCAGATCATCGACCTGGAAGGTTTTGCCGAGGTCTCCAGCAACAAGCTGCTCAAGGCCATCGAGGACAGCAAGCGCCCGACGCTGGCGCGATTCGTCTATGCCCTGGGCATTCCCGATGTGGGCGAGGAGACCGCCAAGGTCCTGGCCCGCTCCCTGGGCACCCTGGAGCGGATTCGCCAGGCGTTGCCGCAAGTGCTGACCTATCTGCCGGATGTCGGGCTGGAAGTCGCCCACGAAATCCACAGCTTCTTCGAGGACAGCCACAACCAGGAAGTGATCGGCGCCTTGCTGGCCGAGGACCAGTGTGCCCTGGTACTGCAGGACCAGGGCGGGTTGGGTGCAGAATTTGCCGCCAGCACCACCTTGGGCGGCATGCTCGACAAGCTGAACATTCCTTCAGTGGGGCCGGGCGCGGCACAGAAACTGGCGGACAAGTTCGGCTCCTTGCAAGGGGTGATCGACGCCGATTGGCTGGACATGCGCCAGGCGTTGCCGGAGAAGCAGGCCAAGGCAGTCCGCGAGTTTTTCGACACGCCGGCCAATGCCCGGCTGGCCCTGGCCATCGAACAGCAGCTGCGTGACTTCGGCATGCACTGGCAGAGCGAGAAGAAGGTGGTCGAAGGCTTGCCGTTGGCCGGCCAGACCTGGGTGCTGACCGGCTCCCTGGAGCTGATGAGCCGCGATGTGGCCAAGGACAAGCTGGAGAGTCTGGGGGCCAAGGTGGCGGGTTCGGTCTCGGCCAAGACCCATTGCGTGGTAGCCGGTCCCGGCGCCGGTTCCAAGCTGGCCAAGGCCAATGAACTGGGCCTGAAGGTGCTGGACGAAGAAGCTTTCGTTGCGTTCCTGGACGGGTACGGCATTTCTGCCACGGCCTGAAGGGCAGGCTGGCCGGGGCTGGGCGCCGCCGGTCAGCCTCACTCATCAGCACGCCAAGTGCTTGAAGCCCTTCGATTTTTAATTCTGCAATGAGCGGTTGTATCTTCAACTCAGATAGGTACAATGGCGCGGCTCGCCGTCAGGTGAGCGTCGTTATGGTGGCCCCATCGGTCCCCCCGCAACGATTACCCGTGAACCTGGTCAGAGCCGGAAGGCAGCAGCCACAGCGGGAACATTGTGTGCCGGGGTGTGGCTGGTGGGGCTGCCTCCATAACGCCCTCGTCGTTCCTCGATGAGCTTGATCCAAATCCCTGATTCTTGAATGGTGTGCAGCGCAAGCTGTGCAGCTTTTGCGTGTCCGCAGGTTTTGTAGCCCAGGCAGCCTGGTGGGCTTGGGTGCCGGTGACTCGACCTTGCGTAATCCCGGCCTGTGCACAAGGAACGATCATGGCGCTGACCAGCAAGATATCCTCTTACAGCCCTCAGTGGCCGCTTGCGTTCTGCGCCGAGCGCGAGCGTATTGCCCAGGGTTTTGCCGGCGAGCTGCTGGATATTCATCACGTGGGCAGTACCGCCGTGGTGGGTCTTGCGGCGAAGCCGGAACTCGATGTGCTGGTGGTGGTGTCGCAGCACCGGGAGGCGGCGGCGCGCCGTGCTTTCATGGCAACCCTGGGGTATGTCCGGGGTAGTGATCTGTCCGTCGGGCATCACTTCTATCGACGGGACGTCGAGGGCGTGCGGACCCATAAAGTGCATGTATGCCTGGTGGGGCATGAACAGATTCGCTGGATGCTGGGCTTTCGCGATCTGTTGCGGGCTGACGTCGAGCTGTGCCAGCAGTATCAGGCGCTGAAGCTGCAACTGGAGGCCAGCAACCGCGATGGCATCGCAGAATATCTCGCTGGCAAGGCGCCTTTCATCGAGGCGGTGATGAGGCGCCACCTGCAGTCGGCGGCTCGTGACTAGTCAGGCGCCGAGCTTTTCGCGCAGCAACTGGGCGAAAGCATCCCGGGCGCCGTGTCGTTGCACGTCCTGGTGCCAGACAAAACGGTTGTCCACCGGGGCTAGGTCGCTGAAGCGTTGGACGGTCAGGGTCGAGGATTGTGAATAGCGTTCCAGTACCCCCTCGGGTATCAACGACACGCCAACGCCTGCGCTGACGCACCCGATGATGGTGCCCCAACTGGCGTAGCCGGTGATGGGCAGGTTCAGGCCATGCTTGTCGAGCCAGCTTTCCAGCGCCCGGCGATAAGGGCAGCCTGCCGGCCACATGAACAGGTGCTGTCCTTGCAGGTCGCTGGCGCTGTGGATCGGCGCGCTGTCGGCGCTCGAGATCAACACCAGGGGTTCGTTGTAGAGCACGGTCTGCTGCAGCTTTGCCGGCAGGGTATCGATGGCCACCAGGGCACCGTCGATGCGCTGGTGGCGCAGTTCCTCGAAGAGTTGCGACCAGGTGCCGGTCACCAGTTCCACGCTGACTTGCGGGTAGCGTCGGTGATACTCGGCCAGCAAGGGCGGGAGACGGCCACCGGCACAGGACTCGATCGAGCCCAGGCGCAGCGGTCCGCTGGGTTCGGCCTGGCTGTCCACCGCGCGCCTGGCTTCTTCCACCAGGCCCAGGATGCGTTCGCTGTAGCCCAGGAAGATTTCTCCGGCCGGGCTGATCTTCAGGCCCCGTCCGATGCGGGTGAACAGCGCGGTCCCCAGCTCGCTTTCCAGCTGCTTGAGGCGATTGGTGATGTTGGAGGGTACGCAATGCAACTGTTCGGCTGCGCGCGCAATGCTGCCGGAGCGGGCAACGGCCTGCACCATCTTCAGTTGAGTCAGTTCCATCATTCATTTCCACTGAGCAATAGGCTCATTATCGGTTAATTGTCGTGAGCTTTCGAGAGCGGGAAACTGCAGGTCCCTACCTTGAGTGGAAACCTGTGTCGTGAAGATCTCTCCCTTGTTCAAGCAGGTGCTGGCCACTGCGCTGGTGATCCTGTGCTGGGCCTATTCGCCCGTTGGCATTCATATCGGCCTGGAAGGCTACAGTCCCGGGCATCTGGCGCTGCTGCGCTTTTTGATCGCCTCGGTGTTCATGGCGGGTATTGCCCTGGCGCTGAACATTTCCCTGCCGCGCTGGCGGGATCTGCCCTGGTTGCTGGTGCTGGGATTCTTCGCCATCACGTTGCATCACGTCAGTCTCAACTATGGCCAGCAGGGCTTGAGTGCTGGCGCATCCAGTGTGCTGGCCCAATCGGCGCCAATCTTCAGCACCCTGATCGCGTTCTTCTGGCTCAAGGAGCCGGTCAGTGGCTGGCGCTGGGGATGCGTGACGCTGGGGCTGGTGGGGGCGCTGTTGGTGGTCGTGGGTGATCGCGGCCTGGGCTCGATCCAGCCCCAATGCCTGCTGGTACTGCTGGCGGCTTTTTCCTGGGGGTTGTACTTCGTGCTGCAGCGGCGCTTTTCGGGGCGCTATGGGCTATTGACCACGGTCTGCTACATGGTCTGGGGCGGCACCTTGTTGTTGCTGGTGTACGCCCCAGGACTGGACCGGGCTGCTGTCCAGGCATCCTGGCGGGTGAACTTGGCGGTACTGTTGCTGGGGCTGTTTCCCAGTGCACTGGCCTATCTGGCCTGGGCCTATGTGCTGGCCCGGGTCGAGGTCAGCCGGGCATCGATCGCCATGTACCTGATTCCGCCGGTGGCCATGCTGCTGGCTGCGACTGTATTGGGGGAGACGTTGCGGGCGGGTGTGGTGGTGGGGGCGGCGGTGGTGTTGGGCAGTGTCATTGCCATGCAGTTGGAGGGGCGTTGGCGGCGAGGTCGGAGCAAGGTAGCGGGTGAGCGTCTTGTGAACAGCGACGAGGCCTCGGTTTGACGAGGCCTCGTACAGTGAATCAGTTCTTTTTCTTGAACAGCCTGCCGATGAAGGCGGCGACGGCCAGTACGCCGATCACGATGAACTTCTTGCCGGCCAACAGCAGCACGCCAAGCTTGGCGAACAGCCCGGCCTTGCTCGCGATGCCGCCGGCTACCAGGGCAGCCAGGCCATAGCTGGCCAGCTTGTCGGTGCTCGGGTTGTAGTCGGCGTAGCGATTGCCATCGGTGAAGTTGGTGAAGGCCAGGACCTTGGGAATCTCACGCTTGATGGTCGGCAGATCCTGCATGGAGGCGACCGCGTTGAGCTCCAGCACACCTTCGCGCCCCAGTACCCGGATGCTGTAGTTCAGGGTGTTGCTCTCGGCGCCTTCGGCCTTGAGTTCGCGAGCCCAGTACATCTTGTGGGATTGTGCGTCATAGCTTGGCTGCTCAGCCCAGCCCAGCAGGTGGATGGTGCCGTAGCCCTGTTCCTTGCGCTGCTTGTTGTCTTCTTCGTCTGCGGACTGCATCTCTTTGAGCAAGTCCTGGTAATCGATTTTCGCTGCATCGTCGTCGGAGATGTGGCCGTCGTTCTTGTAGCTGATGATGACCCCCCAGCCCTCGGCGGACAGCGGGCTTACGGCGCTGGGCACGATCATGCCCAGGGTGGTGAAGCCGGGAGGGTTGCCCCAGCCTTCGGTGAGCAGCTTTTCGGTGTCCTTGGGGTTGAGGTAGTAGAACTCGTTGCTCAGGTCGAGGCTGGCGATGTCGCCGGGCAGCTTGACGTTGCCGTGGCGAGGCGAGAGCGAGGCGAGAAACTGTTCGGCAGTCTGGGGTTCGGCGTCCTTGGTATCGGGCGCAGCGGCTGCACTGGCAAAGAGGGGGGTGGCGCAGAGCACGACCATGGCCATGAGACGACGCAGGTACTTCATCGTATTCCCTTACATTTTGTGACAAGTAGGCGCGCAAGGATAACGACGGGGATTGGGTTGCTCAATGCAATGTTTCCATTTATTTCCGCCGGTCAAGAACGTGGCGTCGCCAAGGGCACCCGTGACGGCGCCCTTGGCGAGAGGTCAGTCGACGGTGAGGTACAGCACCCGCAGGCGATGACCGTCCGGGTCGAGAGCGAGCAGGGTGTAGCCGAAGTCCATCAGGGTGGGCGCCTGGATGATGGTGATGCCCAGTGCCAGCCAGTGCCGGTGCAGTTCATCCACGGCTTCGCGGCTGTCCACGGCCCAGCCCAGCTCGCCGCAGCCGGCGTCGGCCTGGGCTTGGGGCTGGACGACCTGGCGTGACCAGAGCCCGAGCTTGATGCCTGAGTCGAGGATGAACAGGGCGAACACGGGCGATGACTGCACCGGCTGTTTGTCCAGCAGGCGGCTGTAGAAGTCCGCGCTGGCGACGGGGCTGTCCACATAAAGCAGGAAGTAGGTATTGGTGATCATGATGACTCCTGGAGGGGGCTGTACTTGGGCGGCAGCTTATGCGCCGGGGCAGTCAGTTCCTGTCAGGAGTCGCACGTTAAAAAAGAGACCCGCTCATCAGGGGGTGGTGAGCGGGTCTTCTAGGTTGATTGACTGCGGGGCTCAAGGCTTGGACAAGGCCTGGTCTACCGCTGCTATCAGCTTTCCCAGATCCTTCGGGGTGGCTTTGTGAATGACACCGAACAAATAAGCCCGCTGTTCGTCTTCATCACCCAGATCGGCGAAGAAGGCTTTCAGCTTCACTCCCAGTACTTCAGCCAACAGAAATAGAGCTTCAACGCTGGGGGTGTAGGTGCCGGTTTCGAAGCGGCTGATGGTTTTTGGGTCAAAACCGGTTTTTTCACCTAGTTCAGCCTGAGTAAGCCCCGCTACCTTTCGATAGCGCTTGATGGCTGCACCCAAACTTGAAATTTGCATCGCTCAATTCCCATTTAGAATCAAGAACTTAACGATAAATATTGGCATTAGACAACACCATGTTCCATCACCTTGCTTTGCAAAATGTGATGCATTTCGTAGAATCGGCGCTTCGGACAGGTATTTGGTGATCTAGTTTCAGAAGGCAGGTTTATGAAACAAGAAATCATTGCATTTCCCTTGTTCATCTAAACCCAGGACTTGGTAGAGGCTCGAACGTCTCGTAAATCCCGCCAACACTCCGTCCGCCGCCTCTATCTGACGCCTTATCTGATCCTAGTTGACCTTCGTCCAATAGACGGTCAACTGCGACGCAAACCCGCTGTACGGCTGCAATCAAGGTAAAACTTCCGATTGAGCCGTACCGCCAGGAAAGTAATCGCCAATCAATCTAACGCCGGCTCTCGGCAACTATTGATTGCAGGTTGTCTATGGAGTTCTAAAGTGCGTCTCAATTTGCCGGTCACCGCTGTCGAGCAGACCTTCCCCGACCAGCAGCGGCTCATATCCGCCACCGACACCAGCAGTCACATCACGTACTGCAATGCCGAGTTCGCTGCCATGAGCGGTTTCAGCCAGGCAGAGCTGATCGGCAGTACCCACAACCTGGTGCGCCATCCCGATATGCCGACGGCGGTGTTCGAATCCATGTGGCGTTATCTGAAGGCCGGCCACAGCTGGATGGGGGTGGTGAAGAACCGCTGCAAGAATGGCAACTTCTATTGGGTCAGCGCCTATGTCACGCCGATCCTCGAGGATGGGCGCCTGGTGGGTTATGAGTCGGTACGGGTCAAGCCGACCCGCGAGCAGGTGACGCGGGCCGAGATCCTGTATGCGCGGTTGCGCGCCGACAAGGCGCCGGTTTCGGCCTGGCGCCGTCTGGAGGCCGGGGCTCGTCCGCTGTTGGTGCCGATGACGGTAGCGGCGGCTTGCCTGGCGGCCTTCAACTGGTTGCCGGCCCTGGCGGCCCAAGGTCTGACGCTGGCGGGATTCCTTGGCGTCGGACTGTTGGCCCAGCGCCGCCTGGGCCGACAGCTCAAGGACATTGTCAGCAGCACGCCCAACACCTTCGCCGATCCGATCTGTGCCCTGGCCTACAGCGAATCCCTCGGGCCGGCGGCGCAATTGCAGATGATCCTGGTCAGCGAGGAGGCCCGGCTGAAAACCGCCTTGACCCGCCTCAGCGACCTGGCCCGGCAGATGGCAGCGGCAGCCGCGGACTCCAGCCAGTTGTCCAGTCGCACCGAGTCGGCGCTGCTGGAGCAGCGGGCGGAAACCGACATGACCGCCGCCGCCATGACCCAGATGGCCGCTTCGATCACCGAAGTCGCCGAGCATGTGCAGCATACTGCCAGCGAAGCCCACACCGCCAACCTGCTGGCGCAGCAGGGCAGCCAGGTAGCGGGCACCTCCCGCGAGGCGATCCAGGTGCTGGCCCGTACGGTCACCCAGATCAACCAGGCGGTGGGGGATCTGGCCGGGCAGACCCAGGACATCATGGTGGCGGCGAGCATGATCCAGGCGATCGCCGACCAGACCAACCTGCTGGCCCTGAATGCTGCCATCGAGGCGGCCCGGGCTGGCGAGCAGGGACGCGGATTCGCGGTCGTGGCCGATGAAGTGCGGGCCCTGGCCGGCAAGACCCGGGAATCCACCCAGCAGATCCAGGGCATCATCCAGAGCCTGCGGGCCGGGGCTGACGAGGCGGTGCAGATCGCCAGCCTCGGTATCGAGGAAGCCGAGCAGGGGGTGCAGCAGGTACTGCAGGCGCAGCAGGCCTTGCAGGGCATCGGCGCTGCGGTCGAGCGCATTACCGACATGAGCCAGCAGATGGCCGCGGCTTCCCAGGAGCAGTCCCATGTCGCCGAATCGGTGTCCGAACAGATCAACAGCGTGGCTGTCACGGTGCAGCGCACTGCCGAGAACGCCAGCGTCGGAGTGCTTCGTGGGGCCGAGCTGGAAAACATCTCTTCCGGGCTGCACGCCTTGGTCGAGCGGTTCAACCGCTAGCGACAGTGAGTTCGACTCATGGATGAGAAATACCGTAGGGCCGTCGATGCCGCCGCCATTTTTTCCGAAACCGATCTGGACGGCCGCATCACCTATGTCAACGACCTGTTCTGCCAGGTCTCGGGCTACAGCCGTGGTGAACTGATCGGCGCTGACCACAGCATGCTCAGCTCCGGGCTGCATCCGCCGGAGTTCTTCGGCGAGTTGTGGCGCACCATCATCCGGGGCCAGGTGTGGAAGGGCGAGATCTGCAATCGCGCCAAGGACGGCAGCCTGTATTGGGTCGACAGCACCATGGTGCCGCTGGTGGACCAGCGCTCCGGGCGGGTGGTGCGTTATGTGTCGATTCGCTTCGATGTCAGCGAAAAGCGCCAGTTGCTGCATTCCCTGCAATGGCGGGTCGGGCATGACGTGCTCACGGGCCTACCCAATCGTGCGTTCCTCTCCGACCAGTTGTACCAGGCCCTGGAATTTTCCCGGCAGCAAGATATTCCGCTCGCGGTGTGCATGCTCGACCTGGACGGTTTCAAGGCGGTCAACGATGGCTACGGGCATGCCTGTGGCGATCTGCTGCTGGTGGAAGTAGCGGCGCGCTTGCGCTCGATCATCCGTGGCGAGGATGTGGTTGCACGCCTGGGGGGCGATGAGTTCGTGCTGATTCTGCGCTATGTGCGCGACATGCTGGAATTGCGTGGTGCGCTGCAGCGGGTCCTGGCGACCATTTCCCAGCCTTATTCGATCCAGGGCAAGGATATCAACGTCTTTGCCAGCATCGGCGTGACCCTGTTTCCCGCCGACAACCATGATGCCGACACCTTGCTGCGTCATGCCGACCAGGCCATGTACGTGGCCAAGCAGAGTGGCCGCAATCGCTTCCATCTGTTCGATGTGCTGCGCGATCGTGAAGTGATGGTCACCTACCAGACCGTGGAGCAGGTGCGCCAGGCGCTGGACGGCGGGCAGCTGCGGCTGTTCTTCCAACCCAAGGTGAACATGCGCAGCGGCGCAGTGGTGGGCCTGGAAGCCATGCTGCGCTGGCAGCATCCCCAGCGCGGACTCCTGGGAACCCATGAGTTCCTGCCGCAGGTGGAGGAAACCGACCTGATCGTCGACATCGGCGAGTGGGTCATGCATGAGGTGATGGCCCAGCTGCAGCGCTGGCAGGCTGCGGGGCAGGACTGGCCGGTAAGCTTGAACATCGCCGCCCGGCATTTTCAGCGGGCGGACTTCGTCGAGCGGCTCAAGGACATGCTCGATCGTTATCCGGATGTCTCGCCGGCCTTGCTGGACCTGGAGATCGTCGAGTCGGTGGCCATCGACAACATCCACAAGGTCAGCGACTGCCTCGACGCCTGCCAGGGCTTCGGGGTGCAGTTCTCCCTGGGGGATTTTGGCACCGGGCACTCGTCCTTGAGTTATCTCAAGCACTTGCGGACCCAGACCATCAAGATCGACCGACTGTTCATTCGCGACATGCTCCACGATCAGGACGACCAGGCGCTGGTCCGGGCTCTGGTGGGGCTGGCCCAGGCGTTCGGTCGCCGGGTGGTGGCCGAGGGGCTGGAGAGCCTGGCCCATGGCGAGCGCTTGATGGCCCTGGGGTGCGAGGTGGCCATGGGCGACTTCATCGCTGCACCGATGCCGGCCGATGCCGTGCTGGAGTGGGTCCGTCGCTACCTGCCGCCTGCGGTGTGGCGTAGCAGCGGGTGCCAGGGGCTGGTCCAGGCTTGTGCGGACGGGGCCGAGTCGACGTAGCGCTGGACGATGGCCCGGCCCTTGCCGGGCGTCTTCATTACTGCAGGATTCCATTGGCCGGCAGGCAACCCCTTGAAAAATGGCCACTTGGACAGATTAGACAAGCGTGCCGGATGCAATTTCGCCCTTGCTCCGCTAGCATTACCGGCTTCCGCTTTCCAGTTGCGACGGTTTTCGATGAGTTATCAGGTTCTTGCACGTAAATGGCGTCCGCGCTCGTTCCGCGAAATGGTCGGCCAGACCCATGTGCTCAAGGCTCTGATCAATGCCTTGGACAGCCAGCGGCTGCACCATGCCTACCTGTTTACCGGTACCCGCGGGGTGGGCAAGACCACCATCGCGCGGATCATTGCCAAATGCCTGAACTGTGAAACGGGCATCACTTCCACCCCGTGCGGCACCTGCTCGGTGTGCACCGAGATCGATGAAGGACGTTTCGTCGACCTGATCGAGATCGACGCCGCGAGCCGGACCAAGGTCGAGGACACTCGAGAGCTGCTGGACAACGTGCAGTACGCCCCCAGCCGCGGGCGCTTCAAGGTCTACCTGATCGACGAAGTGCACATGCTCTCCAGCCACTCGTTCAACGCCTTGCTCAAGACCCTCGAGGAGCCGCCGCCCTACGTCAAGTTCATCCTGGCGACCACCGATCCGCAGAAGCTGCCGGCGACCATCCTGTCCCGCTGCCTGCAGTTTTCCCTGAAGAACATGACCCCCGAGCGCGTGGTCGAGCACCTGAGCCATGTGCTGGGTGTGGAGAGTGTGCCGTTCGAAGGCGATGCGCTGTGGCTGCTGGGGCGCGCCGCCGATGGATCGATGCGTGATGCCATGAGCCTCACCGACCAGGCCATTGCTTTCGGCGAGGGCAAGGTCATGGCTGCCGATGTACGGGCCATGCTCGGCACCCTCGATCATGGCCAGGTCTATGACGTGCTCCATGCGCTGATCGAAGGCGACGCCAAGGCGCTGCTGGAGGCGGTACGCCATCTGGCGGAGCAGGGGCCGGACTGGAACGGCGTACTGTCGGAAATCCTCAACGTGCTGCACCGGGTGGCGATTGCCCAGGCGTTGCCCGAGGGCGTCGACAACGGCCATGGCGACCGCGATCGGGTGCTGGCGCTGGCCCAGGCGCTGCCGGCCGAAGACGTCCAGTTCTATTACCAGATGGGCCTGATCGGTCGGCGTGACCTGCCGCTGGCACCGGACCCGCGCGGCGGTTTCGAAATGGTCCTGCTGCGGATGCTGGCCTTCCGGCCGGCGGATGCCGCGGATGCACCGAGACAGCCGCTAAAGCCGGTGGGGATCAGCCAGGCCACAGTTGATTCCGCCCAAGCCGTGGCGGCGCCAGCAGCGGTCGTGCCTGCTGTCGCTCCTGTTGCCAGCATGCCGGTTGCCCAGGCCCCTGTCGCCGCAACGGAGCCAGTGGCCCAGCCGGTCGTTGCTCCGGTGGTCCAGCCTGAGCCGGCCACGGCCACTGTCGAAGCCGAACCTGACCCCGAACCGGTGGTCGCCCAAGAGGTGGTCGACCTGCCGTGGAACGATCCGGTAGAGGCGCCGCTCGAGCAGCGGCCGGCCGTGGAGCCGATGCTGGACGTGGTTGCCGAGCCGCCGGAGTTGCCCGCGGTGCTGACTCCGGTGCCGGACAGCGTAGTGCCGGACGTGCCGGAGTGGGCCAGTGCCCCTGTGCCCGAGCCGAGCGTGGCCGAGGTCGATGCCGCCACGCCGGGGAGCGACCTGGACGACGAGCCGCCGCTGGACGAGGACTACATCGAGCCGGACATGGACTCGGCCTACAGTTACCTTGACGAACTGGCCAGCGAGCATATCGCCGAACCGGCGCCGGAGCCTGAACCCGAGCCTGCGGCCATGCCGGCTACCGGCCTGGCCCTGGAGTGGCTGGAACTGTTCCCGAAACTGCCGATTTCCGGCATGACCGGAAGCATTGCCGCCAACTGCACCCTGATCGCCGTGGACGGTGACCAGTGGCTGCTGCACCTGGACCCGGCCCATAGCGCGTTGTTCAACGCGACCCAGCAGCGCCGCCTCAATGATGCCCTGAACCAGTACCACGGGCGTACCCTGGCGCTGAGCATCGAACTGATCAAGCCCGAACAGGAAACCCCGGCCCAGGCTGCCGCTCGTCGCCGTGCCAATCGCCAGCGCGAGGCCGAGGAATCGATCCACGGTGATCCGTTCATCCAGCGGATGGTCCAGGAGTTCGGCGCAGTGGTGCGCCACGATACTATTGAACCTGTCGAGGCTGCGGCCGCGCAGGGTTGATCACTTAACTTAAAGGGCGCCGGGCCTTGGGCCGGGCGCTGTTTCCATCACCGTACCTTGAGGTAATTCCCATGATGAAAGGTGGCATGGCCGGCCTGATGAAGCAGGCGCAGCAGATGCAGGAAAAAATGGCCAAGATGCAGGAAGAACTGGCCAACGCGGAAGTCACCGGCAAGGCCGGTGGCGACATGGTCACCGTGGTCATGACCGGCCGTCATGACATCAAGCGCGTGAGCATCGACCCAAGCCTGCTGGAAGGCGTCAGCGAAGACGATCGCGAAGTGCTGGAAGACCTGTTCGCAGCGGCAGTGAACGACGCCGTGCGCAAGATCGAATCCAACAGCCAGGAAAAGATGTCCGGCATGACCGCCGGCATGCAGCTGCCTCCGGGCATGAAGCTGCCATTCTGATTCGCCCCGCGCATCGGATTGCAGTACACAATGCCAGGCCCTGAGCCTGGCATTTTTTTGCCTGCCAGTTGGCTTGGCGCCGGGCGCGAGCGTGGGCAGAAACATCGAACGCCGTTGCCCGATGACGGTCTGCACCCTATACAGTTCTGTTCATTTATCGATAACGGAGTGTCTGTGATGCCGCAAGCAATGACCCTCAATCAGCGCGTGGTGCTGGTGTCGCGTCCCCAGGGCGCGCCCATTCCGGAGAACTTTCGCCTGGAGCGGGTAGCCCTGCCCGAACTGGCGGACGGCCAGGTGCTGCTCAAGACGCTCTATCTCTCGCTTGATCCTTACATGCGTGGGCGCATGAGTGATGCACCGTCCTACGCGGCGCCGGTGGAGATCGACGAAGTCATGACCGGCGGTGCTGTCAGTCGGGTCGAGCGTTCGCTGAATCCGAAGTTTCAGGAGGGTGACCTGGTGGTGGGAGCTACCGGTTGGCAGAGCCACTGCATCAGCGATGGCCGCAACCTGGTGCCGGTGCCTGCGGGCCTGCCCAGCCCGTCCATGGCCCTGGGCGTACTGGGTATGCCGGGAATGACCGCCTACATGGGCTTGATGGACATCGGCCAGCCCAAGGCCGGGGAGACCCTGGTGGTGGGGGCTGCGTCCGGCGCGGTGGGCTCGGTCGTGGGGCAGGTGGCCAAGCTCAAGGGGCTGCGGGTGGTGGGTGTTGCCGGCGGGGCCGACAAATGTCGCTATGTGGTCGAGGAACTGGGTTTTGATGCCTGCATCGATCACAAGAGCGCCGACTTTGCCGATGAACTGGCACAAGCCTGCTTCAAGGGCGTGGACATCTACTTCGAGAACGTCGGTGGCAAGGTGTTCGATGCGGTGCTGCCATTGCTCAATGCCAAGGCGCGCATTCCCCTGTGTGGCCTGATCGCCCAGTACAACGCCCAGGAGCTTGCGCCGGGGCCGGACCGCCTGGCGCTGCTGCAACGTACCCTGCTGACCAAGCGCGTGCGTATCCAGGGTTTCATCGTCTTCGACGACTACGGCGACCGCCATCCGGAGTTCATCAAGGCCATGGCGCCCTGGGTGCGCGAGGGCAAGGTCAAGTTCAAGGAGGACGTGGTCGAAGGCCTTGAACAGGCGCCCCAGGCGTTCATCGGCCTGCTCGAGGGGCGCAACTTCGGCAAGCTGGTGGTCAAGGTCGCCACGGATGCGAGCATTTGACGCTACCCCGGGGCGCGGGTATAAACCGCGTCTCGTCGTTTTGTCGGACCTTTGCCCATGAGCTTCAGCCCCCTGATTCGCCAACTGATCGATGCCTTGCGCACCTTGCCCGGGGTGGGACAGAAAACCGCCCAACGCATGGCCCTGCAACTGCTGGAGCGCGATCGCAGCGGCGGCCTGCGGCTGGCCCAGGCCCTGAGCCAGGCCATGGAGGGGGTAGGGCATTGCCGCCAGTGCCGGACCCTGACTGAAGAGGAGTTGTGCCCACAGTGTGCCGACCCGCGCCGCGACGACAGCCTGTTGTGCGTGGTCGAAGGGCCGATGGACGTCTATGCGGTGGAGCAGACCGGCTATCGCGGTCGCTACTTCGTGCTCAAAGGACACCTCTCGCCCCTGGACGGCCTGGGTCCGGAAGCTATCGGCATCCCGCAGTTGTTGGCGCGAATCGAAGAGCAGGGCACCTTCAGCGAAGTCATCCTGGCCACCAACCCCACGGTGGAGGGCGAAGCCACTGCCCACTACATCGCCCAGTTGCTGATCGACAAAGGCCTGATCACCTCGCGTATTGCCCATGGCGTGCCCCTGGGCGGCGAGCTGGAGCTGGTGGACGGCGGTACCCTGGCTCATTCCTTCGCCGGGCGCAAACCCATCGCCCTGTAACTCGATCCATCCACTGGCCAGTCGGTGGATGGATTCGTGCGTGCTCTTGAAAACCAAGCAAGCGCTTGGTAAGTTCCTTCGACCCTTCAGAGGAGCTTGCCGATGTCTGTCTGCCAGGAATACTTCGAGCCCAGCCACCAGTTGATCCGCGACAGCGTGCGACGTTTCGTCGAGCGCGAAATCCTCCCCGGGATCGAGCAGTGGGAGGAGGCCGAGAGCTTCCCTCGCGAGCTCTATCTCAAGGCCGGTGCTGCCGGCATCCTCGGCATCGGTTATCCGGAGGCCCTTGGGGGCAGCCATGAAGGGGATGTATTCGCCAAGATCGCCGCCAGTGAAGAGCTGATGCGCAGCGGCTCCGGTGGTCTGGTAGCGGGGTTGGGCTCGCTGGATATCGGCTTGCCGCCCATCGTCAAGTGGGCGCGTCCCGAGATTCGCGATCGAGTGGCGCCGCTGGTGCTGTCCGGGGAGAAAATCTGTGCCCTGGCGGTGACCGAGCCCGGTGGCGGTTCCGATGTGGCCAACCTGCAGACCCGGGCGGTGCGTGACGGTGATCATTATCGGGTCAGCGGCAGCAAGACCTTCATCACCAGCGGCGTGCGCGCCGATTTCTACACAGTGGCCGTGCGCACCGGCGAGCCAGGTTACGGCGGCATCAGCCTGCTGTTGATCGAGAAGGGCACTCCCGGCTTCACCGTGGGCCGGCAGTTGAAAAAGATGGGCTGGTGGGCTTCGGACACCGCCGAGCTGTTCTTCGAGGATTGCCGGGTGCCGGTGGGCAACCTGATCGGCGTCGAGAACATGGGGTTTGCCTGCATCATGGGCAACTTCCAGAGCGAGCGCCTGGCCTTGGCGCTGATGGCCAACATGACCGCGCAGATGGCCCTTGAGCAAAGCCTGGAGTGGGCGCGCGAACGCGAGGCGTTCGGCAAGCCCGTGGCCAAGTTCCAGGTCATCAAGCATCGCTTGGCGGAGATGGCTACGGCCCTGGAAGTGTCCCGGGAGTTCACCTACCGCCAGGCGGCCAAGATGGCTGCCGGCAAGAGCGTGATCAAGGAAATCTCCATGGCCAAGAACTTTGCCACCGACACCGCCGATCGCATTACCTACGACGCCGTGCAGATTCTTGGCGGCATGGGCTACATGCGCGAGAGTTTGGTGGAGCGCCTGTACCGCGACAACCGCATCCTCTCTATCGGCGGTGGTACCCGCGAGGTGATGAACGAAATCATCAGCAAGCAGATGGGGCTCTAGCCGCCCCGGGACGGCAGGCCAAGGTCAGCGCTCGGTCAGGGAGAACTGGGTCAGGCAGAACGTCGGGATGCCCATGTCTTCCAGCTTGCGCGATCCACCCAGCTCCGGCAGGTCGATGATGGCTGCGGCTTCATGGATCTTCGCTCCCATGCGCCGTACCAGGTTGGCGGCGGCGATCAGGGTGCCACCGGTGGCGATCAGGTCATCGAACATCAGGACCGAATCACCGTCGCACAAACTGTCGGCATGGACCTCTAGGAAGGCTTCGCCGTATTCGGTCTGGTAGCCCTCGGCCAGGACGTCGGCTGGCAACTTGCCTTGCTTGCGAAACAGGATCAGCGGCTTGTTCAACTGGTAGGCGATGATCGATCCGATCAGGAAACCCCGGGCGTCCATGGCGCCGATGTGGCTGAAGTCTTCTTCGACATAACGCTGGGCGAAACTGTCGGCCACCAGGCGCAGGGCCCGGGGAGACTGGAACAGGGGGGTGATGTCGCGAAAGATCACGCCCGGCTTCGGGAAGTCGATGACGGGGCGGATCAGGGATTTGATGTCGAAGGAGTCGAAGGCCATCTGCAGGTGTCCTGGCGGGCGAAATAAGCCGCGCCAGTATACCCGCGACCGAGCCGCTTGGCTCAGCCGCACTGCGTGTGGATCAGCCTTCCACCGAACCGCCGGCCAGGGCGCAGAGCTGGATCGGATCGAGGATGTGCACTTCCTTGCCTTCGGCGGCAATCAGCTCGTTCTGCTGGAAGCGCGTGAAGACCCGGGATACGGTTTCCACTGCCAGGCCCAGGTAGTTGCCGATTTCGTTGCGCGACATGCTGAGGCGGAACTGGTTGGCGGAAAAGCCCCGGGCGCGAAAACGGGCCGACAGGTTTACCAGGAAGGTGGCGATACGTTCATCGGCGGTCTTTTTCGACAGCAGCAGCATCATCTGCTGATCATCGCGGATCTCGCGGCTCATGACTCGCATCAACTGGCGACGCAACTGTGGCAGCTGCAGTGCCAGCTCATCCAGGCGCTCGAAGGGGATTTCGCATACCGAGGTGGTTTCCAGCGCTTGCGCCGAAACCGGATGGCTTTCGGTATCCATGCCGGACAACCCCACCAGCTCGCTTGGAAGGTGGAAGCCGGTGATCTGTTCTTCGCCACTGTCGCTGAGGCTGAAGGTTTTCAGGGCGCCCGAGCGGACGGCATACACCGAGTCGAAGCCATCACCCTGACGGAACAGGAACTCGCCTTTTTTCAATGGGCGGCCACGTTTGACGATTTCGTCCAGCGCGTCCATGTCTTCCAGATTCAGAGAAAGTGGCAGGCAGAGAGGGGCCAGGCTGCAATCCTTGCAATGGGCCTGGTTATGAGCGCGCAGTTTAACTGGCTCGGACATTCTAGAATCCTTGTGGGAAAGCACACATAAGCCGTAAGGGTAACTCACGGGAGGAGGTTCCGGCCAGTCCGTGCCGTATTCACGATCCGTCGTAAAGCAATCCTTTAGTGGGTCGATAGCCTGTTAACAAAAGCAACTTGGAGAGGCGCGGTTATGTCGTCCGTTGGCGGTATTACTAATGGCAGCAACAACTTGCAGCCTTTTTCAGAATCTTCGAAAACCGCCGAGGGCGAAGAACTAAGGGTTTCTCCGTTAGTTGCCGGGTCGGCACAGGGGGAGGGCGTCAAAGTGTCGCTGTCGGGTGCGGGCCTGATGAAATCCTCCAGGGCTACCGGGGATGACAGCGATATCGAGGAAAGTGGTTTGCCCCAGACCATTCAGCAGATCCTCAAGATGATCAGGAAATTGCAACAACAGATTTCAGAGAAGACCGCCGAGTTGCAGGTCATCATGGCCGACAAGCGTTTGAGCCCCGAAGAAACCAGGGTCAAGGTCGGTAGCGTGCAAGCGGCCCTGGCGACCCTCAACGGTGGCTTGTTGTCCACCAATGCCTCCCTGGTCAAGGCGATGCGTCAGGAGAGCCTGACTCCGGAACAGGTGATGAAGGCCGCCGCGCTGCTCATGAAGTCCTAGCAGCCAGGTGAAATCCCTTGAGGCGTCGATCATGTTGCAGCCAGTGAACCGGATGTCGGGCACATGTTGTTAAAAGTCTCAGATTACCCGGGAAAAACGCTGGCGGTTCTGCTGTCCCAGGTACGCGTCGAATACCATGCAGACCGAACGAACCAGCAGGCGTCCGGCCGGTAATACGTTAATGGCTTGGTCACTGAGTTCGATCAGGCCATCGTCCGCCATCTCCTGCAAGTTTGCCCATAGTTCATGAAAATAACCGCGAAAGTCGATATTGAAAGCCTGTTCGATATCTTCGAACTTAAGACTAAAGTTGCATATCAGTTGTTGAATTATTTCGCGGCGCAGACGGTCGTCGGCATTGCATACCAAACCACGACTAGTGGCTAGTTGTGCGCCCGCCAATGCATTTTGATAGTGGGTCAGGTCGCTGCTGTTCTGGCAGTACAGATCGCCGATCTGACTGATGGCCGAAACACCCAGGCCGATCAGGTCACAGTGTCCATGGGTGGTGTATCCCTGGAAGTTGCGTTGCAGGGTCGACTCCTCCTGGGCAATGGCCAGTTCATCGTCTGGCAGGGCGAAGTGATCCATGCCGATGTAGCGGTACCCGGCTGCTGTCAGCTGTTCGATGCTGCGTTGCAGCATCTGCAGTTTTTCCGCGGGTGCCGGCAGTTCGCTGCTGTTGATTCGCCGCTGCGGCATGAAGCGTTCGGGCAGGTGGGCATAGTTGAATACCGAGAGCCGATCCGGTTGCAGGCTGATGACCTCGTCCACGGTCCGGGCGAAGTTTTCCGGGGTCTGCTTGGGCAGGCCGTAGATCAGGTCGATGTTGATGGAGCGAAATTGCAGGGTTCGGGCCGCTTCGATCACTGCCCGGGTTTCCTCCAGGCTCTGCAGGCGGTTGACCGCACGCTGCACCACCGGGTCCAGGTCCTGCAGGCCGACGCTGACCCGGTTGAATCCCAGTTCGCGCAACAGGCCCATGGTCGACCAGTCGGCCTCCCGGGGGTCGATCTCGATGCCGTAGTCGCCGGAGTCATCGTCGAGCAAGTTGAAGTGCTTGCGCAGCAAGGCCATCAGCTGGCGCAGTTCGTCATGATTGAGGAAGGTCGGGGTGCCGCCGCCAAAGTGCAACTGTTCGACCCGCTGGTTGGGGGCCAGGTGGCAGGCGATCAACTGCATCTCCTGCTCCAGGCGCTGGAGGTAGGGCAGGGCGCGGCTGCGATCCTTGGTGATGACCTTGTTGCAGGCACAGTAGTAGCAGATGTTGGCGCAGAACGGGATGTGCACATACAGCGACAATGGACGCTGGGCCTTGCGGCTGTCCCGCAGGGCGTGCAGCAGGTCGAAGGCGCCGACCTGGCTGTTGAATTGCACAGCGGTCGGGTAGGAGGTATAGCGCGGTCCCGCCAGGTCGTAGCGGCGGATCAGATCTGTGTCCCAACGAATGGCGTCGAGCATGCGGGAATTCCCCCGGATAGGCTGGCAATGTTCGCGAGTCTAGGGGGTTGGGGCTGAAGCCATGTTGATTTGTATCAAGGGTGTTTCCAGGCGCCTGGGGTAGCGCCCGCGGGGTTCGTAGCCCCGCCGCGCTCAGTGGCCCATCAGCCAGTGCTGGTGGGGGCCGGGCAGGGTCCAGATACCGAACAGCATCACCAGCAGGCCGCCGGCCAGGCGTACGCTGCGACGACGCAGCAGGGCGGTGACTCGTTCCGCTGCCAGGCCGGTGGCCAGCAGGACCGGCCAGGTGCCAAGGCCGAAGGCCAGCATCAGCAGTGCGCTATCCAGCGCGTTGCCCTGGCTCGCCGACCACAGCAAGGTGCTGTACACCAGTCCGCAGGGCAGCCAGCCCCAGAGCGCGCCCAGTACCAGGGCTCGCGACAGGGTGGACACCGGCAGCAGGCGGCTGGCTGCCGGCTGGATATGCCGCCACAACCCCTTGCCAAGGGCTTCGATGCGGGTCAGGCCGCTCCACCAGCCGGCCAGGTACAGGCCCATGGCGATCAGCAGCAAGCCGGCCAGGGTGCGCATGAACAGGGCCAGGGGACTGTTGGCCACCGCCCAACCCGCCAGGCCCAGCAGCAAGCCGGCCAGGGCATAGCTGAGAATCCGCCCCAGGTTGTAGGCCAACAGCAGGCGCAGGCGCCGCCCACGTTGTTCCTGGGGGATCGCCAGGGTCAGGGCGCCCATCAGGCCGCCGCACATGCCCAGGCAATGGCCACCACCCAGGAGGCCGAGAATCATTGCTGAAACCAGCAGTGGGGCCAACTCAAGCATGGGGTGGTTCCGGCTTGTCGTCCGGGTCGCGCTTGTCCAGCGGCTGGCCCTTGGCGGCATCCACCGCGGCGGTGTGGCTGGGGTCCTGGTCGTCGAACAGGATGCTGTGGGCCGGACCGTCCAGATCATCGTACTGGCCGCTGTCGACGGCCCAGAAGAAGATGTAGATGGCGATGGCCACGATCAGCAGGGCGGCCGGGATCATCACGTAAAGAGCAGGCATCTGGACTCCAGGCCCGGCGGCTCAGGCCGGCATCGGGCGGGTTGCAGGGGTGACAGCGCTGTCGACGACCCGCGGCATGCGGGTCAGGCGCAGGGCGTTGAGCACCACGGTCAGGGAACTGATGGACATGCCGACTGCCGCCCAGACGGGGGTAATCCAGCCCAGGGCGGCGAACGGCAGCATGAGGCCATTGTACAGGCCGGCCCACAGCAGGTTCTCGATGATGACCCGACGGGTCCGGCGAGCCAGGCCGAAGGCCTGTACCAGGGCATCCAGGCGGTTGGACAGCAGTACCGCATCGGCGCTGGTCTTGGCCAGGTCGGTGGCCGAGCCCATGGCGACGCTGATATCGGCGGCGGCCAGCACGGGCACGTCGTTGACCCCGTCACCGAGCATCAGCACTTTGCGGCCTTGCTGATGCAACTGTTGCAGCACCTGCAGTTTGTCGTCCGGGCGCAGGCCACCACGGGCCTCGTCGATCTGTAGTTCGGCGGCGACGCTGGCGACCATTGGCGAACTGTCCCCGGATAACAGCAGGGTGTGCCAGCCGCGGGCCCTGCAGGCTGCCAGCAGCGCGGGGGCATCACTGCGCAGGCGGTCGTCGAGGACCAGCCAGGCGAGGGTGCCTTGACTGTCGCCGAGCAGCAGCCATTGGCCGTGCTCGTCGGGCATCTGCGGAATCGGGCAGCCACTGAGTTCACAGACGAACGCCGGCTGGCCTATGCGCAGGCGCTGCCCCTGGACCAGGCCTTCCAGGCCCAGGCCCGGGCTGCTGGTGACGTCTTCGGCAGCCACTGGCGCGCGACCGAAAGCCCGGGCGATGGGGTGTTCGGAGCGGTTTTCCAGGGCCGCAGCCAGGCTCAGGCAGTCATCGCCGGACAGGCTCCCCAGCGGCCGGATGGCCCGCAAGGCCAGGCGGCCTTCGGTCAGGGTGCCGGTCTTGTCGAAAATCACCGTATCGATCTGATTCAGGCCTTCGAGTACATGGCCACGGGTCAGCAGCAAGCCAAGCTTGTGCAAGGTCCCGGTGGCCGCGGTGAGCGCCGTGGGGGTGGCCAGGGACAGCGCGCAAGGGCAGGTGGCTACCAGCATGGCCAGGACGATCCAGAACGCCCGGGAGGCGTCGAGTTGCCACCACAACAGGCCGATGGCCGCGGCGGCGATCAGTGACAGCAGCAGGAACCACTGTGCGGCGCGGTCGGCGACTTCGGCCAGGCGCGGCTTTTCGGCCTGGGCCCGGTCCAGCAAGCGCACGATGGCCGACAGGCGAGTGTCCTGGCCCAGGGCCTGGACTTGCACGGTCAGGGCACCTTCGACGTTCAGGGTGCCGGCCGTGACGGTGTCGCCCAGGCCCCGGGGCTGTGGCAGGTATTCACCGGTGAGCAGGGATTCGTCGACGCTTGACTGGCCGTCGAGAATCCTGCCGTCTGCTGGCAGCACCGCACCAGGGTGCACCAGTACCCGGTCTCCCAGGCGCAGCTCGCTGAGCAGGATGCGTTCGCTCTGGCCGTTCTCGTCCAGGCGCAGGCACGAGGCTGGCAGCAAGTTGACCAGTTGTGCGGTAGCCGCTGCAGTGCGCTCCCGGGCCCGGCGTTCCAGGTAGCGGCCGGCAAGGAGGAACAGGGCGAACATGCCCACTGCATCGAAATACAGTTCGCCGACCCCGCTGATGGACGTCCAGATGCCTGCCAGGTAGGCCCCGCCGATGGCCAGGGATACCGAGACGTCCATGGTCAGGTGTCGGGTGCGCAGGTCGCGCATGGCGCCCTTGAAGAAGGGAGCGCAACTGTAGAAAACGATGGGGGTGGTGAGAAACAGTGCGACCCAGCGCAGGATGGTGTGCAGCTCCGGGCTCAGGTCGATGTTGAATTCAGGCCAGGTGGCCATGGTTGCCATCATTGCCTGGAACCACAGCAGGCCCGCCACGCCCAGTTGGCGTAAAGCCAGGCGGTTCTCGCTCGCCAGTTGCTCGGAGGCCTTGTCCGGCTGGTAGGGGTGGGCGGCGTAGCCGATGTGCCGCAATTGGGCGAGCAACTGGCTCAGGGGCAGTTCGCTGTCGGCCCAGCTGACGTGCAGGCGATGATTGGACAGGTTGAGCCGGGCTTCGGCCACTGCCGGTAGGCTGCGCAGGTGCTTCTCGATCAACCAGCCACAGGCGGCGCAACTGATGCCTTCCATCAACAGGGTGGCTTGCGCCAGCTCGCCTTCATGACGCACGAAGGGTTGCTGCACATCCGCGCGGTCGTACAGCGCCAGTTCGTCCACCAGTTGCACGGGCAGTGCACCAGGGTTGGCCGAGGCTTCGCTGCGGTGACTGTAGTAGTGCTCCAGGCCACCGGCGACGATGGCTTCAGCCACCGCCTGGCAACCCGGGCAGCAGAACTCCCTGGGCTCGCCGAGCACGACGGCGGTGAACCGGCTGCCGGAGGGAACCGGCAGGGTGCAGTGGTAGCAAGGCAATGGCGTGGTCATTGGCAGTCTTTCGGGTCTGGAAAAAACTCATCGCCGGCCGGTCGACTCTCGCCCGGAGGCAGGGAGACGGCAGGCCGGCGATGGGCGACAGGCGTTGATCAGTTCAGGTCTTCGGCGCCCTGCAGCGGTTCGTCACCCAGCAACAGGTCCTTGTCGTGGCTGACCTGTTCTTCCTCGAACATGCGCCAGGTCTTGTCGCCCTCGACGCCCAGCAGCTCGACGAAGCGCCGGCCCTCGACCTGGTCGTTCACCTGGCCGATGTAGCGACCCTGTTCGGTTTCGCTGCGGGTCAGGGCGATCTTGCGATCCTTCTCAGGCTGGGTCGGCGAGATCAGGTTCAGCTCCAGGGTCCTGGGCTGGCTGTTGCCACTCAGGCGCAGGTCGACTTCGCCGGTCAGCTCGTCAAGGTGCACGCTGGCGCGCATCTTCAGGGTCTGGGCCAGCAGCTCGCGGTCCAGGGAGCGGTTGATGCCTTTGCCGGCCTCGTAGTAGTTGTCGTTGACCAGGTTGTCCGGGTTGTTCACGGCAATAGTCACCATGGACAGGGTCAAGGTCACCGAGCAGGCGAGAATGCCGATGATGATCCAGGGCCAGAGGTGCTTGTACCAGGGGGTTGCGGCGACGGCTGTAGGCATGGTCATTTCTCTTAACGAATTTGTGGGCCGATGAATCGGCTCTTGGCTTCGACCTGGACACTGTCATCGTCGATGTCCTTGAGGATGAACTTCACCTCGTTGGTGGTCGATGGCAGTTGTTCCGGAGCGATCGACAGCTCCGCAGGCAGGCTGACGATGTCGCCAGCCACCACATGGATCTCGCGCTTGCTCTGCAGCTTCAGGTCCGGTAGGCCGGTGGCGTCCAGTACATAGGTATGGTCGCGCTGGTCCTTGTTCATGATCTTCAGGCTGTAGACGTTCTCGATCCGGCCTTCGGCGTTCTCGCGGTACAGCACCCGGTCCTTGCTGACATCGAAGCCTACCAGGGAGCGCATGAAGAACGCGGTAACCAGCAGGCTGATCATGGCCAGCAGTACCAGGGCATAACCGATCAGGCGCGGACGCAGTTTATGGGTTTTCTGTCCCGAGAGGTTGTGCTCGGTGGTGTAGCTGATGAGGCCGCGGGGGTACTCCATCTTGTCCATGATGCTGTCGCAGGCGTCGATGCAGGCGGCACAGCCGATGCACTCGATCTGCAGGCCGTCGCGGATGTCGATCCCGGTAGGGCAGACCTGGACACACATGGTGCAGTCGATGCAGTCGCCCAGGCCCTGGGCCTTGTAGTCGGCGCCTTTCTTGCGCGGGCCACGGCTTTCGCCGCGACGTGGGTCGTAGGACACGATCAGGGTGTCCTTGTCGAACATCACGCTCTGGAAGCGGGCATAGGGGCACATGTAGATGCACACCTGCTCACGCAGCCAGCCGGCGTTGCCATAAGTGGCGAGGGTGAAGAAACCGACCCAGAAATACGACCAGCCATCGGCCTGGCCGGTGAAGAAGTCGATCACCAGTTCGCGGATCGGTGAGAAGTAGCCGACGAAGGTCAGGCCGGTGACGAACCCGATCAGCAGCCACAGGCTGTGCTTGCTGAACTTGCGCAGGAACTTGTTGGCGCTCATGGGCGCCTTGTCCAGCTTGATGCGCTGGTTGCGATCACCCTCGGTGACCTTTTCGCACCACATGAAGATCCAGGTCCAGACGCTCTGCGGGCAGGTATAGCCGCACCAGACACGCCCGGCGTAGACGGTGATGAAGAACAGGCCGAAGGCGGCAATGATCAGCATGCCGGACAGCAGGATGAAGTCCTGGGGCCAGAAGGTGGCGCCGAAGATGAAGAACTTGCGCTCCGGCAGGTTCCACCAGACAGCCTGGTGGCCACCCCAGTTGAGCCAGACGGTGCCGAAGTACAGCAGGAACAGGCCAGCACCGCCCAGCATGCGCAGGTTGCGGAACAGGCCGGTGAAGGCGCGGGTGTAGATTTTTTCTCTGGAGGCGTAGAGGTCGACGCTTTTGCTGGCGTTTTTGGCAGGCGGGGTTACATCGTGTACAGGAATCTGATTGCTCATCATTGCATCCCACGGCAGTGGAAAATTGCCTCGGCCAGTACGTGCCGACCGGGGTCAAAAAGGAGTGTTGCAGTGGCGCAATGATACGCCTGTAGCTCTAGGGCAAGGGTGCGACCTTTGGTCGCGTTGGGGGAATTCAATCGATGGTGTAGTGACTTGAATCAATTGACTTGTGAATTATGGACCGTTTTATGATCCGTGCTGTTCGAATCTTTTCCCGGCCAGAGTGGTCAGGGACGATCAATGGCCTGGACGGGCCTGCTTGAAGCGGCGCCAGGCAACATGGCGCAGTCAGGTCGCCAGATGAAAAACGGCCCCGCCAATGTGCATTGGCGGGGCCGTTCGGGTACTGCCTTCAGGCTGTGCGCTTATTCGGCGTCGGCCTGCTTGTCACCGTGGGACAGGCTATAGACATAAGCCGCCAGCAGGTGGACCTTGTCGTTGCCTTGCAGTTGTTCCTGGGCAGGCATCACGCCCTGGCGACCATGGCGAATGGTCTGTTGCAGTTGGGCAAAGCTCGAACCGTAGATGAACGCTGCCGGGTGGGTCAGGTTAGGCGCGCCCATGGCCGGTGTGCCCTTGCCTTCCGGACCGTGGCAGACCGCGCAGTTGGCGGCGAACAGCTTCTGGCCATTGGCCGTGTCGGCCTTGATGCCTTCCGGTAGCTTGCGGCCATCGAGGTTGGTCAGGACATAGGCGGCAACGTCGCTGACGCCTTGTTCCTTGATCACATCTACCCAGGCGGGCATCACGGCGTGGCGACCGCCCATGATGGTGGCCTTGATGGTTTCCGGTTCGCCGCCCCAGCGCCAGTCGGCGTCGGTCAGGTTGGGGAAACCATAGGCGCCCTTGGCATCGGAGCCGTGGCAGACCGAGCAGTTGGACGCGAACAGGCGACCACCCATCTTCAGGGCTTGCGGGTCCTTGGCTACTTCCTCGATCGGCATCGCCGCGTATTTGGCGAAGATCGGGCCGAACTTGGCGTCGGAACGAGCCATTTCCTTTTCCCACTCGTGCACGCCCGTCCAGCCGGGCTGGCCGTTGGCGAACGCGGTCTGCTTCTCGTTATCGAGATAGTTGTAGCCCGGCAGAACGCCTTTCCAGTTGCCCAGGCCCGGGTACAGCACCAGGTAACCCAGGGCGAAGACGATGGTGCCGACGAACAGCATGAACCACCATTTCGGCAGTGGGTTGTCGTACTCCTCGATCCCGTCGAAGGAGTGGCCGACCGTCTCGTCGGTCTGCTCGGCGCGCTGGCCCTTGCGGGTCGACAGCAGCAGCCAGGTCAGGGCGAAGATGGTACCCAGACTGAGGACTGTGACGTACAGACTCCAGAACGTAGTCATTCTTTGTTACTCCTAGAAGCTTGCTCGACGTGCTTGATGGCTTCGGGATCATCCGCGAATGGCAACAAGGTCGCGTCTTCAAACTCGGACTTGCGCTTGGGGCTGAACACCCAGAGCGCCAGGCCAACGAAGGCCACCATCACCACAAGGGTGCCCAGGCCACGAATCATCCCGATATCCATCTAGATCACCGTTTGCTTTTGATGATGGTGCCCAGGCCTTGCAGATAGGCCACCAGCGCGTCCATTTCGGTCTTGCCCTTCACGGCATCCTTGGCACCGGCGATGTCTTCGTCGGTGTAAGGGACGCCGAGCGTGCGCAAGACTTCCATTTTCTTCGCGGTGTCTTTGCCGTCGAGCTTGTTTTCTACGAGGAACGGGTAAGCCGGCATTTTCGACTCGGGAACAACGTTGCGCGGGTTGTACAAGTGCGCACGCTGCCAGTCATCGGAGTAACGACCCCCCACGCGAGCCAGGTCCGGACCGGTACGTTTGGAACCCCACAGGAATGGGTGGTCCCAGACGCTTTCACCGGCGACCGAGTAGTGGCCATAACGTTCGGTTTCCGCCCGGAACGGACGAATCATCTGCGAGTGGCACTGTACGCAGCCGTTGGCGATGTAGATGTCGCGGCCTTCCAGTTCCAGCGCGGTGCGTGGCTTCATGCCTTCGACCGGCTTGTTGGTGACGTCCTGGAAGAACAGCGGGACGATCTGGGTCAGGCCGCCGACGCTGACGGCGATGACCATGAAGAAGGCCAGCAGGCCAATGTTCTTCTCGACTACTTCGTGCTTCATCAGTGAGCTCCAACTACAGCGATCTGAGCAGCGGCTTCAGCTTCAGCCGGGTTAGAAGCGCGAACGGTACGGAACACGTTGTACGCCATGATCAGCATGCCGCCGGCGAAGAACGCACCGCCCAGGGCGCGGACGATGAAGCCCGGGTGGCTGGCTTGCAGCGCTTCGACGAAGGAGTAGGTCAGGGTGCCGTCGTCGTTGATTGCACGCCACATCAGGCCCTGGGTGATGCCGTTGACCCACATCGAGGCGATGTAGAGCACGGTACCGATGGTAGCCAGCCAGAAGTGGGTGTTGATCAGGCCGATGCTGTGCATCTGCTGACGACCGAAGACTTTCGGGATCAGGTGGTACAGGGCGCCGATGGAGATCATCGCGACCCAGCCCAGAGCGCCGGCGTGTACGTGGCCGATGGTCCAGTCGGTGTAGTGCGAGAGCGAGTTGACGGTCTTGATCGCCATCATCGGGCCTTCGAAGGTCGACATGCCGTAGAACGCCAGGGAAACCACCAGGAAGCGCAGGATCGGGTCGGTGCGCAGCTTATGCCAGGCGCCCGAGAGGGTCATCATGCCGTTGATCATGCCGCCCCAGCTTGGCGCCAGCAGGATGATCGACATGGCCATGCCCAGGGACTGTGCCCAGTCCGGCAGTGCGGTGTAGTGCAGGTGGTGCGGACCGGCCCAGATGTACAGGGTGATCAGTGCCCAGAAGTGCACGATGGACAGGCGATAGGAGTAGATCGGACGCTCGGCCTGCTTGGGTACGAAGTAGTACATCATCCCCAGGAAGCCGGTGGTCAGGAAGAAGCCCACGGCGTTGTGGCCGTACCACCACTGGATCATCGCGTCCGTGGCGCCGGCGTAGGCCGAGTAGGACTTGAAGAAGGTGACCGGCAGGGAGGCGTGGTTGACGATGTGCAGCATCGCGGTCACCACGATGAAGGCACCGTAGAACCAGTTGCCCACGTAGATGTGCTTGGTCTTGCGCTTGGTGATGGTGCCGAAGAACACCAGGCCGTAGGTGACCCACACGATCGCCAGCAGGATAGCCAGGGGCCATTCCAGTTCGGCGTATTCCTTGGTGGTGGTGTAACCCAGTGGCAGGGTCACGATGGCACCGACGATCACCGCTTGCCAGCCCCAGAAGGTGAAGGCCGCGAGGCTGTCGGAAATCAGTCGCGTCTGGCAGGTTCGCTGCACGACATAGTAAGAGGTGGCAAACAATGCACATCCACCGAAGGCGAAGATCACCAGGTTGGTGTGCAGTGGGCGCAGGCGTCCGAACGTCGTCCATGGCAGACCGAAGTTCAACTCCGGCCAGACCAGTTGCGAGGCGATGAAGACACCGAGCCCCATGCCAAGGATCCCCCAGACCACCGTCATGATGGCGAACTGGCGGACTACCTTATAGTTATAAGCAGTCGGACTGATTGCTGTGCTCATTTCTAAGGTTCCACGGTTTGGGTGTTTTATTAGGGATAAAAATCGGTCGCAAGTATGGAGAAAGCAGGGGGTCATTGCAACGCGCCATGACCTGCATCAATGCGTTCCATGCCTGATTCTGCGGCCTTTCCCTATGCCGAGTAGGGACAAAAAATGCCCTCGGACAAACTGTCGCAGTGGACAAAAAAATCGAGGTGCCAGGTCAGTTGTAACCAGGTGTGTGCCAGCCCATGGGGCAGCTGACAAACGGTAGGCGAGTCGATAGCCGGTATAAACCAGCCTTTGCGGCCCATCATCGAATGAAAGCTTCGAGCGTCGCCCATGTCACGGGGCTGTGACCGGCCTTCACCAGTCCACTTCGAGGTAAGCCTAGACCTGATTCGAATGGGTGCAAACGGGGCGGGGGAGAGGGGTGCGACACTTGGTCGCAAAGAAGCAGGGGGGAAGTTTGAAGCGGCAAGCTGCAAGTGAAGACTCGCAGCTTGCCGTTGATCTTTTACTTGTCGCTTGCAGCTTCGGGCTTGTTGCTGCTGTTGTGGGACAGGCTGTACACGTAGGCAGCCAGCAATTGCACCTTGTCGTTGCCGAGCAGTTCGCTCTGCGCAGGCATGTGGCCCTGGCGACCATGGCGGATGGTCTGTTGCAGTTGGGCCAGGCTGGTGCCGTAGATGAAGCCGGCGGGTTGGGTCAGGTCTGGAGCCCCCATGATCGCAGTGCCCTTGCCAGTAGCGCCGTGGCAGGCCACGCAGGTGGTGCTGAAGGCTTGCTGCCCGGCTACCAGGTCGGCGTCGCTGTCGGCTGGCAGCGGCAGGCCGGCCAGTTCATGACGCACATAGGCGGCTACGTTCTTCACCCCGTCTTCCTTGAGCACTTCACCCCAGGCCGGCATGGCAGCCATGCGGCCGCCCATGATGGTGGCCTTGATGGTGTCGGCATCGCCACCCCAGCGCCAACTGTCGTCGGCCAGGTTCGGGAAGCCGAAGGCGCCCTTGGCGTCGGAGCCGTGGCAGACCGAGCAGTTGGAGGCGAACAGGCGACCGCCCATTTTCAGGGCTTGCGGGTCCTTGGCGACTTCTTCCACGGGCATGGCAGCAAATTTGGCGAAGATCGGACCAAATTTCACATCCGCCTTGGCCATTTCCTTTTCCCATTCCTTGGTTTGGGTCCAGCCGTCTTCATAGCCCGGCAGGATGCCTTTCCAGTTGCCCAGACCCGGGTAGAGGATCAGGTAACCGACGGAAAACACCAGGGTGCCGGCGAACAGCAGGAACCACCATTGCGGCAGGGGGTTGTCGTATTCCTCGATGCCATCGAACGCGTGACCCATGGTCTGGTCCACGCTGCCCTTGGTTTCGCCCCGGCGGGTGCCCACCAGCAGCCAGGTCAGGCCGATCAGGCTGCCGATGGTCAGTACGCAGATCCACGTACTCCAGAAGGTGGTCATGGCCGAATGCTCCTTGTTGCAGGCTCTTGAGGTTGAGCGTCATCAGATGAAGTGCTCGCCGCCGGATCGTCGGCGAAGGGCAGCAGGCGTGCCTGGGCAAACTCGGGATTGCGTTTGGCGTTGAACACCCAGATCGACAAGCCGACGAAGGCGATCATCACTACCAGGGTCCCGAGCCCGCGGATCATGCCGCTATCGAGTGCAAAACCCATGGCTCACCTCTTGCTCTTGATCGAAGTGCCAAGCACTTGCAGGTAGGCCACCAGGGCGTCGATTTCAGTCTTGCCCTTGAGCGAGGCGGTCGCGCCGGCGATGTCTTCGTCGGTGTACGGCACGCCAAGGGTGCGCATGACCTTGAGCTTGGTTTCGGTATGGCTGCTGTCCACCGGGGCGGTCACCAGCCATGGGTAGGCCGGCATCTTCGACTCGGGCACGACGTTGCGCGGGTTGTACAGGTGCGCACGGTGCCAGTCGTCGGAGTAGCGGCCGCCAACGCGGGCTAGGTCCGGGCCGGTCCGCTTGGAGCCCCACAGGAACGGATGGTCCCAGACGCTTTCACCGGCAACCGAGTAGTGGCCGTAACGTTCGGTTTCGGCGCGGAACGGACGGATCATTTGCGAGTGGCACTGTACGCAGCCTTCGCGGATGTAGATGTCGCGACCTTCCAGTTGCAGCGCGGTATAGGGCTTCATGCCTTCGACCGGCTTGTTGGTGACGTCCTGGAAGAACAGCGGGACGATCTGGGTCAGGCCGCCGATGCTCACCGCGAAGACCATCAGCAGCATGAGCAGGCCGACGTTTTTTTCAATCGTTTCGTGTTTCATGGCGGACTCCTCAGGCCATCTGCGCAGCGGCGTTGACTTCGGCTGGCGCCGCGGCACGCACGGTGCGCCAGGTGTTGTAAGCCATCAGGAACATGCCGCTGAGGAAGATCGCACCACCCACCAGTCGCACGATGAAGCCTGGATGGCTGGCCACCAGGGTTTCGACGAAGGAGTAAGTGAGGGTGCCGTCCTCGTTGACCGCACGCCACATCAGGCCCTGGGCGATGCCGTTGACCCACATCGAGGCGATGTAGAGCACGGTGCCGATGGTGGCCAGCCAGAAGTGGGTATTGATCAGGCCGAGGCTGTACATCTGCTCGCGGCCGAAGACTTTCGGGATCAGGTGGTACAGCGAGCCGATGGAGATCATCGCTACCCAGCCCAGGGCGCCGGCGTGTACGTGGCCGATGGTCCAGTCGGTGTAGTGGGAGAGGGCGTTGACGGTCTTGATCGCCATCATCGGACCTTCGAAGGTCGACATGCCGTAGAACGCCAGGGAGACCACCAGGAACCGCAGGATCGGGTCGCTGCGCAGCTTATGCCAGGCGCCCGAGAGGGTCATCATGCCGTTGATCATGCCGCCCCAGCTCGGAGCCAGGAGGATCAGCGACATGATCATGCCCAGCGACTGCGCCCAGTCCGGCAGCGCGGTGTAGTGCAGGTGGTGCGGGCCGGCCCAGATGTACAGGGTGATCAGTGCCCAGAAGTGCACGATGGACAGGCGATACGAGTACACCGGACGCTCGGCCTGCTTGGGCACGAAGTAGTACATCATCCCCAGGAAGCCCGCGGTCAGAAAGAAGCCCACGGCGTTGTGGCCGTACCACCATTGCACCATGGCATCGGTCGCACCGGCATACAGCGAGTAGGACTTGGTCAGGCTGACGGGCAGTTCCAGGTTGTTGACGATATGCAGGATGGCCACGGTGATGATGAAGCCGCCGAAGAACCAGTTACCCACATAGATATGCTTGGTGTTGCGCTTGACCAGGGTGCCGAAGAACACGATGGCGTAGGCGACCCAGACAATGGTGATCAGGATATCGATCGGCCATTCCAGCTCGGCGTACTCCTTGGAGCTGGTGTAGCCCAGTGGCAGGCTGATGGCCGCCAGCAGGATCACCAGTTGCCAGCCCCAGAAGCAGAACGCGGCGATCTTCGGCGCGAACAGCGTGGTCTGGCAGGTGCGCTGCACCGAATAGAACGATGTGGCAAACAGTGCGCAGCCACCGAAGGCGAAAATCACCGCGTTGGTGTGCAATGGCCGCAGGCGGCCGAAGCTGGTCCACGGTAGATCGAAGTTGAGTTCGGGCCAGACCAACTGGGCAGCGAGAAAAACCCCGAGCCCCATGCCGACGATGCCCCACACCACCGTCATAATGGCGAATTGGCGGACCACCTTGTAGTTGTAGGCGGTACTGATAGAAGTGTTCATGGTTCCCCATCCACGGTTCAGCTGAAGTGAAAGCGACTGCGCGCAGCACGGCGCGCCCACTTCGTCTGGAGTTATAGGCAGACTAAAAGCGAGGCAAGCATGAGCAATGAGCACAAGGCCAGTATTGACGGGGATCAATGGGCGCAGTGCGTGCGGGAACGGGGCTGGTTGTGGGATGTCGCGTCGGTGGCCGACCCATGCCGGTCACCGACGCTGATCCTGGCTCACGGCGCTGGAGCGCCGATGGACAGCGGGTTCATGAACGAGATCGCTGCACGCCTTGCCCGGCATGGTGTGAACGTCCTGCGTTTTGAATTCCCCTATATGGCGCAGCGGCGCCTGGATGGCGGCAAGCGCCCCCCCAATCCGGCGCCCAGGCTCCAGGAGTGCTGGCGGGAGGTGTATGCCCAGGTGCGACCTTATGTCACCGGGGCGCTGGCGGTGGGCGGCAAGTCCATGGGCGGGCGCATGGCCAGTCTGCTGGTCGACGAACTGCAGGCTGAGGCCCTGGTTTGCCTGGGGTATCCCTTCTATGCGGCTGGCAAGCCTGAAAAACCCCGGGTGGCGCACCTGGCCGAGCTGACCACGCCAACGCTGATCGTGCAGGGCGAGCGCGATGCCCTGGGCAATCGTCCGGCGGTAGAGGCCTATGACCTGGCACCTGTGATCGAGCTGGAATGGCTGGTGGCGGCCGATCACGATCTCAAGCCCCTGAAGGCCTCGGGGGTCAGTCACGAGCAACACCTGGAGTCCGCTGCCGCCAGGGTCGCCGGGTTCCTGCGGGCGGTAGGTTGAGCGCCTGGTGTGGCCAGGCATAAAAAAACCGGAAGCACCTGCTTCCGGTTTTTTTAATGCCCCTTGCTGGGTTAGCGGTTGAACCGCTCTACCAGCGAGTACTGGGTATGGGCGGTGAGGGTCAGGGCCTCGCTGAGTTCGGCCGAGTGCTGGGCCTGCTCCGAGGTCTGGTCCGCCAGTTGGGCGATGGTGCTGATGTTGCGGCTGATTTCCTCGGCCACCGAGCTCTGCTCTTCGGTGGCGGCGGCGATCTGGGTGGTCATGTCGGTGATGTTGGCCACCGCTTCGCTGATGCCCACCAGCGCCTGGTCGGCTTCCAGAACCCGGGCCACACCCTCTTCAGCCTGGCGATGACCAGCGTCCATGGTCTGCACGGCGGTTGCGGCGGTTTGCTGCAACTTGGCGATCAGGGTGTGGATCTGCCCGGTGGATTCGCTGGTGCGCTGTGCCAGCTGGCGCACTTCATCGGCCACCACGGCGAAGCCGCGACCCATCTCGCCGGCGCGGGCTGCCTCGATGGCGGCGTTTAGCGCCAGCAGGTTGGTCTGGTCGGCGATGCCCTTGATCACATCCACTACGCCGCCGATTTCGTCGCTGTCCTTGGCCAACTGGGTCACGGTCTGGCCGGTCTCGCCCACCACCACCGACAGGCGCTGGATGGCTTCACGGGTTTCCCCGGCGATGTTGCGCCCGCGGCCGGTCAGGCGGTTGGCTTCCTGGGTGGCGTCGGCGGTGCGCTGCACATGGCTGGCCACTTCCTGGGTGGTGGCGGCCATCTGGTTGACCGCAGTGGCCACCTGTTCGGTCTCCAGGCGCTGGCGCTCCAGGCCGCTGGAGCTGTTGTGGGCCAGTGTGTCGGATTGCCGTGCCTGTTCGTTGAGGTGCTCGGCGGTGTCCTGCAGGCGTGTAAGGCAGGTCTTCAAGCGTGCCTCCTGGCTGAGGATCGACATCTCCAGGCGAGCCTGGGCACCCCGGCTGTCGGTGTACATCTGGGCGATCAACGGGTCCGAGGTGGTCTGCTCGGCCAGGCGCAACAGACGCTTGAGGCCCCGCTGCTGCCAGGTCAGGCCCAGCAGGCCCAGCGGCACCGAAAGGCCGGCGGCGAGAACGAAGCCCCAATGGGAGTTGAGCCACGCACCGATCATGAAACTCAGTTGGCTGACGAGGATGAACGGCAGCCAGTCCTGCAGCACCGGCAGCCACTTGTCGCGTTTGGGAATGGCCGACTTGCCCTGGTTGATGCGCTGGTAGAGGGCTTCGGCGCGGCGCACCTGTTCGGCAGTGGGCTTGACCCGTACCGACTCATAACCCACCACCTTGCTGCCTTCGAATACCGGGGTCACGTAGGCGTTGACCCAGTAATGGTCGCCGCTCTTGCAGCGGTTCTTGACGATGCCCATCCATGGCAAGCCTTGTTTCAACGTGGTCCACATGTGCGCGAATACCGCTGGTGGCACATCCGGGTGGCGCACCAGGTTGTGCGGTGCGCGAACCAGTTCTTCGCGGGAGAACCCACTGATTTCGACGAAGGCGTCGTTGCAGTAGGTGATGACGCCCTTGGCATCGGTTGTGGAAATCAACCGTTGTTGAGCCGGGAAGGTACGTTCGCGCTGAGTGACAGGCTGGTTGTTACGCATGTTTTTTCAATCCGCAAGGCTTTGGTAGGTTGTCGGCAGGTTTTCGGAATAGTTGAAGGAAATTTCTCTAAATGTCCGGCGACAGTGTGCAAGCCTTTTATGCATCGTAATATCCCGGTCCGCGCGAAATGCGAGCGAAAAGTCATAAAGAACCATCGCACGATTTGTAAAGCTGTGTGTCTGAATTCACAAGAAGTGAACCGTTGTGAATGGCAGGCTAGTTTTACCTATCTGAATGCGGGTAGCTGCGCGGCTATAGACCCGGCTTTTCCTAGACAAAAATTAACATCCAGTGAAGAATGTACCCTTATTTCTGTAAGAAAAGTGACTTACTTTTATACATGTCCAGCATTTTTTCGGTGTGGTTTGTCTAGGGCCAGGAAGGCTCTATGTCGGGGCCTGCGAGTCGGCGTCATTCGTGTTGGTGAGCTTTTGGCCTGATAAATAAAGGAGTACAGCGTGACACTCGTTCCAGTCATTATTTGTGGCGGTTCTGGCAGCCGCCTATGGCCTGTTTCACGTACTGCTCATCCCAAGCCGTTTATCGAATTGCCCGATGGTGGCAATTTGATTCGAAAAACATACAGTCGTGCCTTGGCGTTAAATGACGTAACTGAAGTATTGACGATCACAAATCGTGATCTCTATTTCAAAACCCTGGATGAATACGGCGCCACGGCTCCGAATTTCACCAACCTGGGTTTTGTCCTCGAGCCTTTCGGCCGCAACACCGCTGCCGCCGTTGCATTGGCGGCGCAGGAAGTGGCCCGAACTCACGGTCCTGATGCGATTATGCTGGTGCTACCGGCGGACCACCTGATCGACAATCAGGCGGCGTTCACTGCCGCAGTCGAGTCCGCATCTCAGCTGGCCCGGGACGGCTGGTTGGTGACGTTTGGTGTGAAGCCCGAATACCCGGAAACGGGCTACGGCTACATTCAAAAAGATACCGGCGTGTCATTAGGCAAGGGCTTCAAGGTCAAGCGATTCGTCGAAAAACCAGATTTGGATACCGCGAAAGACTACTTGGTGTCCGGTGAGTATTACTGGAACTCCGGGATGTTCTGTTTCCGGGCGGGCACGCTTATTGAAGAAATGGCGCTCTGTGCACCGGACGTCGCCAGTGCCATAGATCTGTGCCTCGCTGGCTCCGGTGTGATGCAAGGCAACAGCCATCGCAGTCTGCATCTGGAGCCGGAAAGTTTTGCCAAAGTCCCGGACATTTCCATCGATTTCGCACTGATGGAACGCTCCAGCAAAGTGGCGACCATACCTTGCGATATTGGCTGGAGTGACATTGGCTCCTGGAATGCCATGAGTGAACTCTCGCCAGCGGACGAGCAAGGCAACCGTATCGAAGGCGAAGCCATCCTTCATGCCTCCACCAACAACTACGTGCGCAGCCAGCGTCGCCTGGCCGCGTTGGTCGGGGTTGAAAACCTGATCATTGTCGATACGCCGGATGCTTTGCTGGTCGCTCACAAGGACCATGCGCAAGACATCAAGGTGATCACTGCGCAGTTGAAGAAAAACGGCCATTGCTCCCACCTTGATCACACCACCGTGCAGCGTCCGTGGGGGGCTTACACCACCCTGGAAGAGGGGACGCGCTTCAAGATCAAGCGCATTGTGGTCAAGCCTCAAGGTTCGTTGTCGCTGCAGATGCATCACCATCGCAGCGAGCACTGGATTGTGGTCAGTGGGATGGCGCGCGTGGTGAATAATGACCGTGAGTTCTTGCTGAATACCAACGAGTCGACGTTTATTCCTGCAGGGCATACCCACCGCTTGGAAAATCCCGGTGTGATCGACTTGGTGTTGATCGAAGTACAAAGCGGTGACTACTTGGGTGAAAACGACATTGTTCGTTTTGAAGATATCTATGGCAGGGTCGCTAACTGAGACTTGTCTCAAAACTGATCGATGGTCCGCTTCTTGCGCTTCGGTTCCTTGTGCAAGAAGGGATTGAGCGTGACAGTAGGTGTTGCAATAAGTCAGGCACCAGCCTGACTTTTTTTCAGGAGTCAGCGATGTTGGGGTTGTTTAGAAGTCTTTGGGATTATCGGGGCTTCGTCTGGTCGTCTATTCGCAATGAATTCGTAGCCCGTTTCGCCCGTAGTCGTCTGGGTGGGCTTTGGATGATTATTAACCCGCTGGCGCAAGTCGCGATTTATGCCTTGGTGCTGTCCAACGTGTTGGCTGCGAAGTTGCCGGGCATTGATAATAAGTATGCATATGCCCTCTACCTGATGGCGGGCATTCTGGCGTGGAGCTTGTTCGCTGAAATCACCGGACGGTGCCTGACGCTGTTTATCGATCAGGGTAACTTGATGAAGAAAATGCGCTTTCCGCGAATTACCTTGCCTGTAATTGCGGTGGGGTCGTGTTTGCTTAATTACGGGTTGCTATTTGTTGCGTTGCTGGTGGTTTTTGCGCTGCTTGGTCAGTCTGTCAGCTTGCAGATTCTCTGGATTGTGCCGCTGACTGTTGTTATTACGGCGCTGGCAGTGGGCATTGGCCTGGTGTTGGGAGTGTTGAATGTATTTGTTCGCGATACCGGCCAGGTCGTACCGATAGTCCTGCAAGCCTGGTTCTGGTTTACGCCGATTGTTTATCCCGACAATATCATCCCCGAGGACTTCAAGGGCCTGCTGGGTTTCAATCCGATGTACCCGATTGTGACTGCTTATCATGATGTGTTGGTTCATGCGCGAACGCCGAATCTCGATGGGCTGTTGGTGCCGGCGGTTATTGCGATTGTACTCATGTTGTTAGGCTTGATTATGTTCAGGCGTGCAGCGCCAGAAATGGTGGATGTGCTATGAACCTGCTAAGTGTCAGTCATTTGGGCAAAGCCTACAGAGTCTACGCCTCGGAGTTTCAGCGTATCGGTCGCTGGTTTGGTTTGCCGATAAAACCCAGTGAAGAACATTGGGTAATGAAAGATGTAAGTTTTTCGATCCGTCCCGGCGAGTCGATTGGGATTGTGGGCCAAAATGGTGCCGGCAAGTCGACGTTGCTTAAAATGATTACGGGCACTCTGCAGCCCAGCGAAGGCAGCGTGCAGGTGAATGGTCGTATTGCCGCCATCCTGGAGTTGGGGATGGGTTTCACTCCTGAGTTGACTGGGCGCCAGAATGTCTTTCACTCTGCCGGTTTGATGGGCTTCAGCGTTGCCCAGATCGCTGAGGCGATGCCGGAAATCGAGGCCTTCGCCGAGATCGGCGAGTACTTTGATGAGCCTGTGCGAACCTACTCCAGCGGTATGCAAATGCGGGTCGCTTTTGCGGTGTCCACCGCGTTTCGACCTGATTTGTTAATCGTCGATGAGGCCCTTTCGGTCGGCGATAGCTATTTTCAAGCCAAGTGCTTCAAGCGAATCAAGCAATATCGGGAAGAGGGAATGACCCTGATTCTGGTGTCCCATAGTGCTGATGATATTGTTCGGCATTGCGAAAGGGCCATTCTGCTCAAGAACGGTCGTGTTGGGTTCGATGGCCCTTCCCGGGAGGTTACCAATCGCTATCTCGATGAGCTTTTTGGCAAGAAGAAAGGTGTAGGTCATGAAACGGAAGTCGCAAGTCCGGGCCTTGTTTCAGAAGACTTTTTGAACACCAACGATGTTTTTGCCACTCGCGCAGGTTACAACCCCGCTGAATATCGGTGGGGCCACGGTGGCGCTGCGATTCTGGATTATCTGGTCATTGTCGATGGTGAGCGCTTCCCATCACAGATCGAGAGTAACTCAAATGGTGATTTTTACTTCAAGGTCAGGTTCGATGCCGATTTTGAAAGTGTTGTGCCTGGCTTTTTGATAAAAACGCTGGATGGTATCTTCCTGTATGGTACGAACTCCTTTGTTTCAAGTCGCGGTCAATCTGCTATCTCGGTGAGGGCCGGCGATATCAGAATGTTCAGGTTCTCACTCCCGTTGAATTTGAACGCTGGAGATCATTTGGTCTCATTTGGTATTTCGTCGGGCAACCCGTTGATGGGGGATTTGCTGCCATTAGACCGACGCTATGATGCGGTTATGTTGAAAATCAGCAGGGTCGTCCAGTTCTGGGGGCTATCGGATATGCAGGCCATCTTCAATATCGAGTATCAGGACCCTTCGGAAGCCGAGGTTGTAGCGCATGATTGAGCAATTGGTAGCGGACTTGCCAGAGGTATACCAACCCATATTTGGTCATTCTGATTTTTCAGATCATGCTTCGCGTCCCTGTGCGGATAGGCTCGAAGTTATCGCAGTTATTTATGACGCGTTACAGGCGCTTCTCGGTCGACCTCTCAAAGTTCTGGATTTGGGTTGTGCTCAGGGGTATTTCAGCTTAAGTCTCGCCTCTCGTGGTGCGTCGGTTAGGGGGATCGATTTTCTTGATAAAAATATCGCTGTATGCGATGCGCTCGCAGAGGAAAATCCTGAATTTAACGCGGCTTTTGAAATAGGGCGTGTTGAAGACGTAATTGATAAATTACAGCCTGGGCAGTACGACTTAGTACTCGGGTTGAGCGTTTTTCATCATGTAATTCATGAGCGTGGAATTGATGAGGTAAAGCGTTTATTTCAGAAAGCTGCGGCTATGTGTGGTGCGCTGATTCTGGAAGTTGCACTTCGTGAGGGAGATTTATATTGGGCTGGCTCTCAGCCCGAAGATCCTTTAATTTTGCTTGAGGCTGTTACGTTCGTTCGTGAGGCCGCTCGTTGTAAGACGCATCTTACAAGCGTGGAGCGTCCGCTTTATGTTGCCAGCAATAACTATTGGATCGTCAAAGACAAAGCAGGGGTGTTCGATACATGGAGCAACGAATCCCACGCGCTAGCAAATAACACGCATGAAGGAACCCGGAGATATTTTTTTGGGCCCCAAGAAGTAGTCAAGCAGTACCATTTTGTAGGTCCAAGAACAGAACACAATCGCCTCGAATTTCTTCGTGAAAGGATGTTTTTGTCTAGTGCGCCTCCTGGCTACCCTGTGGCCGTACCAATAGTTACTTCTGAAACTGAGCGGGAGGGCTGGGTGGTTATGCAGCGTCTTCAAGGAGAACTGCTGCTTAACGTACTTGACGACTCTTTGCTGGATCGTAAACGTATACTTAAAGATGTTTTAGAACAATTAGTAGAGCTGGAGTCTTCCGGTCTTTATCATAGTGATGTTAGATCTTGGAATATTCTGATTGCAGCGTGTGGTGGTGCTTATTTAATTGATTATGGCGCTATTTCGCAAGAAATTAGGGACTGCGTTTGGCCTTATAATGTCTATCTTGCGTTTATGGTATTTGTTCATGAGTTGGCAACGGGGCACGTTGCTGATCCAGCCCCTATTCGACAGATCTCAATTACGCCTTTTAACTTACCACAACCTTTTCGGAGTTGGGCGTCAGGTTTATGGACTTTGCCTGCAACGAAATGGAGTTTTCGTCTGATGCTTGATCACCTTAATGCTTTAGGTGAACAGCCAACAAACGGGGAGCCAGAAAAAAATGAAGAGCTTTGGATGCAAGCGATTGAAGAGGCGATAGACCTGCACAGTGGTTGCATACGAGATTTAGGTGGACAATTTTTAGGGAAAATTCACGATATGGACATACAGCTTGAGAAAGTTCGGGACCAAGTGACACGGGTTGCCGAGTTTACTCTAGACGTTCAAGGGAGTATGAAGGATTTTGAACAGCGGGCGATACACAGTGAAGCGATTGCTGAGCAGTTGCGTTTACAACTTCAAGAGGTGAGCCAGCGTATTGAGTCTGCAGAGCGGCGCAGTCATGAGACTGAGTTGGCGCTGCGTGAAAGCATTGGCCGTGCAGCCCAAGCAGATGCAAGACGGGAAGCCTCGGAGCATTTGAATGACTCATTGCGAGAGCAGTCCAGGCAGTCGACCAATGATTTGCTGGAACTCTGCAAAGGTCATCAAAAGATTATGCTTCAGCTTGAGATCGAGCTGGATGGACAGCTACAGGAGGCACGGCAACGTCTTGCTGTTGCGTTGTCTGACGCCCAAAGTTGGAGGGAGAAAGGTAACGAGATCGAGGCTGCACACCAGCAGATGCAGAACACATTAGATGAAGCGCTTGCAAATGCACATTATTGGTATGCCCAGGCAATAGCTAATGAAAAGCTGGTAACTGCTCTTCATAAAAGCACTTCGTGGCGTATTACCTGGCCTATGCGTGCGATAACTCGGGCATTGCGCTGGACGTCGTTGCTCCCGGTGCGACTAATCAGGACCGTTATGCGTAAAGGGGCGGAAATGCTCATTCAGTCTCTGCTAGCTTTACCGGCGTTGAGCAGACCCCTTATCGTGTTCCTGAAGCGTTACCCACGTATTTACGGACATCTTCATCGTTTTGCTAGTCATCGAGGTTTGATTCGAGGGAGTCTGATTTCCACGGCTAATTCTGGTTTTCTCACTTCTCAGACGAAATCGTTGCAGAACGTCTTGGCACAGGCTAAGGATCCTTCTGCGGATTTTGAGAATGCGCCAGTTACAGAGAATGAATACTCTGAGAAGAGGATCGCTGTTCTGGCGCCTATTTCGAGTTCAGGTGTGTCAGGTGGTGCGGAACGTCTGTATTCAGGACTGGTTAAAGCTCTACAAGCTCACGGCTGCGTCGTCGAACTGATTTGTCTGTCTGTTGATGAAGCTACTTTTGATGGCATTAAACAAGGTTATCATGACTTTGCTGCCTTGGACTTGAGCGCGTTTGATTTGGTGATATCTACTAAGGCACCTTCTTACGCGGTAAAACACCCTAATCACATTCTTTATCTAGTTCATACGGTTAGGGTATTTTATGATATGTTTTGCAATGTTTTTCCTAATGCTAATGATGAGATAAAGGCGCAGCGGCTCTGGATTCATCACGAAGACGGCCAAGCCTTTTCCCAGGTGAAGCACCGGTTTTCCATTGGGGCTGAAGTATCCAAGCGTTTAGTTGATTGGAATGACTGTGATGCCGAGGTCCTCCATCCTCCGATGGATATTGATGGGCTTTACAATGCGGGTTCCGGCGATTATTTCTTTATGCCTGGTCGTCTTCATGAGTGGAAGCGAGTTGACTTGGCTATTAGGGCAATCAAGTATTCATCGTTACCGATGAAACTGGTTATTTCGGGAGAGGGAGACGCTGAGCTGTACTTGCGTAAACTCGCTGATGGGGATGCTAGAATTGAGTTTCTGGGAAGAGTGGATGATGGCACGCTTAAACGCCTATATGCCGGTGCGTTGGCTGTTCCCTTCCTACCTATTCGAGAAGACTACGGATACGTCACTCTTGAAGCGTTTGCGTCCTGTAAACCAGTTATTACATGCACCGATTCCGGCGAGCCTCAGGCTATTGTCGAACATGGAGTTTCGGGATTGGTTTGTCTGCCGCAGCCAGAGACGGTGTGCCAAGCTTTCGAACGGCTTTGGCTTGATCGTCCGCTTGCTGCTCGAATGGGTACTGCGGGAAAAGAACGTGTGTCCGCTATTAATTGGGCGGGAGTTTCCAGCCGCTTACTGCAAGCTGGCTTTCCCGAGATTAGAATTCCTGTAGGTCATCTTAAACCACCACTCAAGGTTGCAGTACTTGATATGCAGCCGATCATTCCCGCTGTCGGTGGTGGCAGGCTTCGTTTGCTTGGGCTCTATCATGCGCTTGGAGAAGACCTTAATGTCAGGTATGTGGGGACCTACGATTGGCCGGGTGAAAAATATCGGCGCCATACGATCACTCCCATGTTTGAAGAGATTGATGTCCCTCTAAGTGCTGAGCATCATGCTGCCGCTGAACAAGCCGCACGCCAAGCGGGGGGGAAGGCGATAATCGACATGTTGTTTTCCCAGCAAGCGCACTTATCTCCGGACTATCTAAAGGAGGTTTTTGATGCGGTTGAATGGGCAGAGGTTGTGGTGTTCTCGCACCCATGGGTTGCTCCATTGGTGGGTGACAATTTCTTGAGAGGGAAGACCGTAGTTTATGACTCGCACAATGTTGAGTCAGAGCTGCGCTCGCAGCTGTTGAACTTGAATAACCCATTTGAGCAAAGCGTACTGGACGAAGTTGTTCGTTCGGAACAGCTCGTAGGGGATCGGGCCGATATTGTCCTTGCATGTTCGCAAGAGGACATAGACGGTTTCTTTGATCGTTTCGGCTGGAGCAAAAGCAAACTAAAGCTTGTCCCAAATGGTGTTTTCAGCGATGTGATTCGGCCTCCAACACATGAAGAGAAGAGCGCAGCGCGAAAGGCTTTAGGTTTTGTTCACAGTGATCGCGTAGCTTTCTTTATAGGTAGTAACTATACGCCGAATGTTGAGGCGGGACTGTTTATAGTCGAGGAACTGGCGAAAGAGCACCCGAATTGTATTTTTGCAATTGGTGGAGGCGTATGCAGCCAGTTGCCAGAAAAGTTGCCCAAGAACGTTCGTCGGATTGGATTTCTTGAAGAGGAAGATAAGGTCCGTTGGCTGCATGCAAGTGACTTCGCGATTAACCCAATGTTTTCTGGGTCTGGCACTAATATTAAAATGTTCGATTTTATGTCGGCCGGTCTTCCTATCATCGCAACTCACATTGGCGCGAGGGGGATTGTTTCTAAAAGTACCGACGGAATTTACCTTGCTGATCGGGACGGTGTGAGTCGCTTGGTAGGAAACATATTTAATGATCGTGATTCGCTGATCTCGGGTGGCCAGAGTAATCGGCGTACTGTAGAGAAGTGTTTCTCTTGGGAAAGTATTTCTCCGGCATTGGGTTGTATTGTCCGCAATGCAAACTTGCGTAGGCGGGGATCCGCATTGCTGTCAGGTGCAGATAAAAAAATGAAGCTCAGAGTTGCACATCTAAGCACCGTTGGCCTTAAGTGCGGAATTGGTGAGTACACTAGAAAGTTAATAAGTGTTTATCAGGACAGTGGTATTTCCAATTTCATTTTATGCGCGCAGGCTGCAAATGAACAACCTGATCTTTCAGGTATTAGCGTGCCTGCCAAGATAGTTTGGTTTTTTGATAACGTAACATGGAATAGCAGTCGTATCGAGATCAGCACACTCCAGAGTTTGCTAGGGTGGGAGGTTACTCACTTACTTATTCAATATCACCCAGGCTATTATCCTGCTGAAGTGTTGAGTTCCTTTGTAGAGTCGGTATTGGGTCATGGAATTACGGTCTCGGTGGTCGTGCATAATTTCGTTGAAGGCAGCACCTCTGCAATGCGTAAGCTCAATAATTTGGGTGTCACGTTGTTTTCGCACCGGACAACGGAGGTCTTTCAGGCTAAGGAGCTAGGTGTCGTCCTTGAAAAGGTGCCTTTGGCGATGGAGTTTAAAGAAGGCCTTCCACTCAAGACCATTGTCCATAGAGATTGGATCGCTAAACCACCGATCATTATCACTACCGGTTTCTTGCGCAAACATAAAGGTGTCGTTTCTCTGATTCGTGCTATGCCCGAAGTGCTAACGAAGTTTCCTGGTGCGCAATTGATTGTTCAATGCGCCTTATACTCCAGTGAAGACTCTAAGCAAGAACTCAAGGACTGTGAGATGGAGCTAACTCGACTTGGTATCCAAGGTGCTGTCAGATTAGATACGCGCTTTCTTGACAAAGACCTGGTTTTGGGAGAGTTGGCTAAGGCAGATCTTGCTGTCTTGCCTTATGAGCAAAGTAACGAAGGTGGAAGTGCTACTGCTGCAGATTGTATGTGCGTGGGGCTGCCATTGATCGTTTCAACAGCTGAGATTTTCGATGAGGTAAGGAGCGTTGCATTAACAGTTCCACCAGAGGTTGAGCAAATATCTCAAGGTATTTTGAGTGTATTGGCAGACCCCGAACGTTATGCGTCTTTGGTGGAGGCTTCTTTACAATACGCAAATGAGAACTCCTGGGGAAATATTGCGGGGGTGTTTTTATCTAAATAGAAGGGAACTAGCGTCAGAGAAGGCGGTTTTTAGCTGCCACTCTTGACGCCCTATCAGAGCAGCTTATTTAGGCTTAGGGTAGAGGTTTCTTGCTCTAGGCTGCGATAGGTTCACCGTGGGAGTCGGGGGGGAGTTTTGTTTTTAATTTTTCGGGGGGCGCGCGTCATGGGGTGGGTAAATGAGTGAGGTTTCCAGGTCTGGATCGAGAGTTACCAAGGGTCTTATTTTGGCCGTGGTAGTTGTCTTTGTTTCTTTTTTATATATTCTATTTAAAAGTATTGGTCTCTATCCACTAGTCATGTCGGATGAGTATAACTACAGTAAGTACTCCAGATTGTTACCGTTTTCTCAGGGGTATCTACCTAATTATCTGTATTTTCTTCTATACAGTGCTACTAGTTACTGTGGGGATGGTTTTTTGCAGTGCTCAAGGGTCTTTAATGTGGCCTTTTTTGTCTGCTCATTTCCGTTTATTTATTTAGTGTCAAGATTGGTTGTTGCGAGAACAGTTTCATTTTTTATAGCGCTTGTATGTATTTTAGGACCTTTGAATTCTTACACTGCGTACTATATGCCTGATTCGCTTTACTTTTTTTCCTTTTGGGTGTTTTGTTGGTTTACTTTGAGGCTGGATCTTCACTCTGGTTTAGCTTCGTGGTCGGCAAGTGGTGCAATTCTCGGAGTGTGCAGTGTTATTAAGCCGCACGCATTTTTTTTAGTTCCGGTAGTTGTTTTATATATTTCATACTCAGGGTACAAAATCCTTGGTATTTATTTTAGAAGTGTAGTTGCAAGGGCTCTTGTTTTTGTGTTGGCGGTTTTTTTGGTCAGAGTCTTACTGGGCTACCTTATCGCAGGGCAGAGTGGTTTTTCTGTTTTTGGTGCTTTTTACTCCTCTGAAGTTGGCAAAGCTTCTGGCGGACTGCAAAAATATATAAGCCTTGCTCGCTTGGGTGTCTATAGTGCCATCGGGCATATTTTGTCGTTGAGCGTATTGTTTGGTCTTCCTCTCGCCATTGCGCTTACGACGCTAGGTAAATCATTTTTTTCAAAGGGTGAGTTGTGTTCGAGACAAAAAATTTCATTTTTTTTGATTTTTAGTCTATTGGTGCTAGTTGCTGTTGTAGCGCTATTCACCGCGTCTGTGGCTGGTGGCGGTGGATACGAGACTATTGCTAGACTGCACATGCGGTACTATGATTTTTTATTCCCTATGTTTTTGATAGTAGCGGCTGCTCAGATTAAAAATGTCGAAGTAAGTGAGCGTAAATGGATAGATATAGTGTGTGGGGTCACTATCTCTGCTTCTGCTTTATATGTCGTTTATAATGGATTGGATGGCTATACCCCTGGATTTGTTGATAGTCCAATCCTTCGAGGTATTACATCTAATGTGAATGTGTTTTTTGCATTTTGTTTGGGTTCTTTCGGGTTGATTACTTTTTGGGTGATGGGTTCGAAAAAGTCCATAGTTGTGTTTTTGTACTGCTATGTTCCTCTTTCAATGGCGTTCTCTTCGTTTTACCTAAATAAGGAAATGTACGCTGCTATAAAACCAACTGTTTTTGATACGGCCGGTATTTTTGTCAGGCAGTATTTGCCGTCTCAAGAGTTGCCGCATACTCTAGTGGTCGGTAAGGATGTTGCGAGTTTATATCGTGCTTTATTTCATATTGACAGTGCTGGTGCTAAGTTTGAGGCGCTGCCTGAAGGCCAGCTATATAATTTTTCTACTACTCCTGAGGATACCCAGTGGGTTTTGGCGATAGGTGACCGCTTGCTGCCAGAAAGAAAGGCAGGTGAATTTCGTGTTGAAATGAATGGTTTTCAACTCGTTAGGGTCGGCAGGAACATGGAGGTCTATTTTGCTCGTGACTCTTGGCCAGGAATATTAGAGTCTGTTGGTGGACTTTCTTGGGCTGAGCCGTGGGGGCGTTGGTCGGATACCAAAACAATTAGTTTAAAATTTCTGGAACCATTACCTGAACACCTTAAAGTCACAATTGTTGGTCGGGCCTTTGGGCCCAATGTTGGAAAGGTCATAACTCTTAATTTGGGTGCTGAGAAGGCGGAGTTCTCCTTGGGTGCGGCAATTGAAGAGAAAGTGATATATCTGCGGAACGATGGTCATTCCCGCTCAGTCTTTATAGATGTTCCAGATCCCGTAAGTCCAATGGAAATGGGGGCTAGTACTGATGGGCGTAAGCTCGGAATCGGGCTTGTTAAACTGCGGGTTGAGGCAGATTGATGTTAACGGAGCGACTCATGAAAAAAGCAATTATTACCGGCATCACCGGCCAAGACGGTGCCTACCTTGCTCAGCTGTTGCTGGAAAAAGGCTACGTGGTCTATGGCACCTATCGCCGAACCAGCTCGGTCAATTTCTGGCGTATGGATGAGTTGGGTGTCACCCAGCACCCTAACCTGCACTTGGTCGAATATGACCTGACCGACCTGTCCTCCAGTATTCGCTTGCTGCAAACCACTGAGGCGACTGAGGTCTACAACCTGGCCGCGCAGAGCTTTGTCGGTGTGTCCTTTGATCAGCCGGTGACCACCGCTGAGATCACTGGCCTGGGCGCAGTCAACCTGTTGGAAGCGATCCGTATAGTTAACCCGAAGGTCCGTTTCTACCAGGCATCTACCTCAGAAATGTTTGGCAAGGTACAAGCGATCCCCCAGATCGAAACGACCTCTTTCTACCCGCGCAGCCCGTATGGTGTGGCCAAACTGTATGCACACTGGATGACCATCAACTACCGTGAGTCTTACGGCATCTTCGGTGCGAGCGGCATCCTGTTCAATCATGAGTCCCCGCTGCGTGGCCGTGAGTTTGTGACGCGCAAGATTACCGACTCGGTGGCCAAGATTACCCAGGGCAAGCTGGACGTCCTGGAGCTGGGCAACATGGACGCCAAGCGCGATTGGGGTTTTGCCAAGGAGTACGTTGAAGGTATGTGGCGCATGCTGCAGGCCGATGAGCCGGATACCTTTGTGCTGGCTACCAACCGTACTGAAACCGTACGCGACTTCGTATCGCTTGCATTTAAGGCAGTAGATATCAATCTCGACTGGAAAGGCCAGGGCGACCAAGAGCACGCGATCGATGCTGCCAGCGGCAAGACCGTTGTGCAAGTCAATCCGAAGTTCTACCGCCCGGCTGAAGTGGAGCTCTTGATTGGCGATCCTGCAAAAGCCAAGAAAGTGCTGGGTTGGGAGCCTAAAACCAATCTGGAAGAGCTGTGCCGGATGATGGTTGAGGCGGACTTGCGCCGCAATGAAAAAGGCTTTTCGTTCTAAGGCCAACAGGGCGCTTTTTGGCGCCCCGAGCGGGCGGGCCAGTTTATCGGTTCGCTCGTCCTACTCATGTTGTTCAGGCCAAAGGTGAATAGCCGTGAAACATGTTCTATTGACCGGAGCCAATGGCTTTGTCGGTAAGGTGCTGCAGGAACAATTACTTGCGGCTGGTTATCGGGTGAGCTGTGCTTGCACGTCCCCCAATCTGTCACCGCGTACAGGCGTGGAACAGGTTCTGTTGGATATTCGGGATGCTGACGCGTGTGCCGAGACCCTCGGGCGCATCAAGCCAAGCCACATCGTGCATCTGGCAGCTATTTCACATGTGCCGACCAGCTTTCGCGATCCTTTGCTGACGTGGAATACCAACGTCCTGGGCAGTTTGAATCTGCTGGAAGCAATCAAACAGCAAGCACCTTATGCTTTCGTTGTATTCGCCAGTTCTTCGGAAGTCTACGGTGAAGCCTTCAAGGCGGGTGTTGCGCTGGATGAAGACAGCCTTTGTTTGCCGATGAATCCCTATGCGGCGAGTAAATTGGCTGCGGAATTGGCTTTTGAGCAGTATTTCAAGCAAGGCATCCGGGGCGTAATCGCACGCCCGTTCAACCACATCGGGTTCGGTCAATCTCCCGATTTCGTGACGGCGTCTTTTGCCAGGCAAATCGCGTTGATCGAGAGCGGAAAGCAGGCGCCGATCATGCAAGTGGGCAATCTTGAAGCGTGTAGGGATTTCCTCGACGTACGCGATGTGTGTACAGCCTATTTGCAATTATTGGCGTTGAGCGAGGCTCAAGACCATCCACGGCTTTTTAATATCGCTTCCGGCAATGCACGCAAGATTTGCAGCATTCTTGATGAGCTGATTAGCCAGAGCGGTGCCAGTATTACCGTTGAACTCGACCCGCAACGTTTGCGACCTTCGGACATACCGTTTGCTGTCGGTAACTGTGATCGTATCCGTGACGTCTTGAACTGGCAGCCGAAGATTCCGTTGAAAGAAACGCTGGCTTCATTGTTGGCAGACTGGCGCGTGCGCGTGGTAGCCGAGCAATGAAGGTGTTGATGGGCACCGAGTCGTTACGCCCCCCATTGACCGGTATCGGCAATTACACGCTCAACCTGTTGCGTGAGTTTCAGGCACTGCCCGACGTTGAGGCAGTTGATTGTTTTGACGGGAATATTTTTTCATCGTCAACGGATGTTCTTTCTGGCCAGGGCCGTCATCTGGGGCCATCCTCATATGATAATTCAGGCGACCGATGGAGGAATCAGATACGTAAGACCGTACGGGCTATGCCGCTGGCCTACAGCCTTAAATCGGTTTGGTCAAACTTGCGCTTCAAACAAGGGAGTCCGGGGCGACAGGACTTTGTTTATCACGAGCCTAATTTCATCCTAAAACCCCATGACGGGCCTAGCGTGGCCACAGTGCATGATCTTTCGTTTGTTCAGCACCCCGAGTTTCATCCGGCGGAACGAGTCGCTTGGTTGAGTCGCCAATTGCCTAGGACCTTGGACCGAGCGGACTTCATTATCACTGACTCAGAAGTCGTACGTGCTGAATTGATTGAACAGTTCAGCGTCCCAAGAGAAAGAGTCAGGGCCATTTATTTGGGGGCGGACGCGAGGTTCAAGCAGCGTTCGGCAGATGCTACCAAGACGGTGCTGGCTAGGTACGGATTGGTTCATGGCAGTTACCTTGCGTTTGTTGGCACCATCGAACCTCGGAAAGGGATTTCAGTACTGCTGGATGCCTGGGAGCGTTTAATGCCGTCCATCCGGCGGGCATGGCCGTTGGTGATCGCTGGGGCGTCTGGTTGGCATAATGCCCAGCTGATGGGCCGAATCGAGGCGTTACGGGCAAAGGGGGAGGTGAAGTATTTGCAGTTTGTCAGTGAACAGGACCTGCCATTCATTTACTCGGGGGCAGCAACGTTTATCTATCCCTCTGTCTATGAAGGGTTTGGTTTGCCGGTGCTTGAGGCAATGGCCAGTGGCGTTCCGGCAATTTGTGGTGCTGGTACCTCCATGGCTGAATTTGCAGAAGGAGCGTGCAAACTTTTTGAGGTGACAGATGCTGACGCATTAGCCCAGTCAATTTTTGAACTGGTTGAGGATGCAAGCCTGCGTGCTCGTATCGCCCATCTCGGAATGATTCAGGCCAATAAGTTTTCATGGGCGCGCTGTGCCCGGGAAACTTTCAAGGTCTATATGGGCGCGTTAGGGGAAAGTTAATGGAGGTTACTCGAGGGCGCATTTGATTGTGCTATGCCTCTCTGAAGTCAATGTGCGTAGTGGTGTGAGATCGAAAGTTGTATCTTTCTGGAACCGTAGTGCAGTTTTCTTCGGTGAAGGCAACGGATCGGCGATTTCCTAAAAAACATCGTTGTTAGATAGGTGCTATTTGAAAGTATTACATTTTTATAAAACCTTTGCAGCTGATCAACACGGCGGTGTTGAGATGTTTATCAGGCATCTGACACATACCACAACTAAACAAGGGTGTGAGAATGTCGTGCTTTCATTGGCGTCAGAGGAGGTCTCATTGGTTCAAGAGCCAGATTACCAATTGGTTCATGCCAAGGAGAGTTTCAACGTGGCATCGACGGGGTTTTCTGTTTCAGCCTTTAATGTTTTTACGCGGCTTGCAAAGACAGTAGATGTTGTTCATTACCACTTTCCGTGGCCTTTTATGGATATGGTACATTTTTTTAGCCGCTTTAAAAAACCAACGGTGGTTACGTATCACTCTGATATTGTTCGGCAAAAAATGCTTAAGTGCCTCTATAGTCCTCTACAGAATGCATTCTTGAATAGTGTGGACGCAATAGTCGCCACGAGCCCTAACTATCTTGAGAGTTCGCCTATATTGGCTCGCTATCGTAATAAGTCGACTTCTATTCCTATTGGCCTGGAGCAATCAATGTATCCATGCGCAGAGGTTCGCATGGTTGATGAGTTGCGCAAGCGTCATGGTCGGTTTTTTCTCTTCGTTGGTGTATTGCGCTACTACAAAGGCTTGAAGTTTTTGCTTCAGGCAATAGAGGGTACGGATTGGCCCTTGTTAATTGTGGGCGCGGGGCCACTTGAGCAAGAGTTGATGCAGATGGCGACTGATCGTAAATTGCATAATGTACATTTTATTGGGCAGGTCAGTGAGCAGGAAAAAGTAAATTTATTTGAGGCATGTTATGCGGTTGTGTTTCCCTCACATCTACGGTCAGAGGCCTTTGGAATAAGCCTTCTTGAAGCTGCCATGTTCGGAAAGCCCATGGTTTGTAGTGAAATCGGCACAGGAACCAGCTTTATCAATCAGCATGAGGTGTCGGGGCTAGTAGTTCCACCTGGAAATGCCCTGGCGATGCGTAATGCAATGGGACTCTTATGGGAGTCTACAGAGCTGGCAGCGCGTTACGGAGAGGCTGCCAGAGAGCGTTACCTGAACGTATTTACTTCGCGTTCTATGGGGGCTGCTTATATTAAACTCTACTCTGAATTGATTGGCCGCCAAAGGGGGGCTTAAAGGGCTTAAGCTCCCTGTTTTATGAGTGAGGCATAAGTCAAGATCGTAGTGGTTTATGGTGAGTGCTTCTCCATTGGATGATGATTTCAGGCTCCTAAAAATACTAACTCAGCCAAAAAAATTGCTGTAGCACGTCTAAATTACGAGCTCTTATCAGCAGACTGAGGCGAACGGACAGATTGAAATATGACCATTGACCAGCAGGATCAAATTAGACTGGGTGTCGGCAACAATACCGCCCCGCTAGGGAGCAGCAAAATCGCTGTATTAATTCCCTCCTATCGAGTACTTCCTCATATCCTTGGGGTGATTTCAGCAATTGGCCCGGAAGTCGAACGAATCTACGTCATCGATGATTGCTGCCCCGATGGTTCTGGCGTGCATGTCGAAGAGAACTGTGCTGATCCTCGAGTGAAAGTGCTGCGCAATCCTGAAAATCAGGGCGTTGGTGGTGCAGTGATGACTGGTTACAAGGCTGCCATCGAAGACGATATGGATGTGATTGTCAAAATCGATGGGGATGGCCAGATGGATCCATCACTGATTATGAATTTCGTCAATCCAATACTTGACGGGGAAGCAGATTATACGAAAGGTAATCGGTTCTTTGACTTGGAAGAAATTCGCTCAATGCCAAAAGTCCGTCTATTTGGTAACGCGGCACTTTCTTTTATGACGAAATTTTCTTCTGGTTATTGGGATTTGTTTGATCCAACCAATGGCTACACTGCAATACATCGTGAGGTTGCCAGGCATCTACCGTTTACTAAAATTAGTCGTCGCTATTTTTTTGAAACAGATATTTTGTTTAGGCTGAATACGTTGCGCGCGGTTGTTGTTGATATTCCAATGCATGCTAAATATGGCGATGAAGTTAGTAATCTTAAAGTCTCACAGGTAGTGGGTGAGTTTTTTTTCAAACATGTTCGTAATTTTTGTAAACGTATATTTTATAATTATTATTTGAGGGATATGTCGCTAGCATCTATTGAGCTACCTGTAGGGTTATTGATGTTGATGTGCGGTCTTATATTTGGAGTTAATCATTGGATCAGCTCTATATATTCTGGTGTGCCAACGCCAGCCGGTACCGTAATGCTTGCGGCGCTACCTGTTATTTTAGGGATTCAGCTGATTCTTGCGTTTCTTGGACAGGATATATCATCAGTACCTAGGAGGCCATTTCACTTGGCAAAAATAAAATCTAAGTTTAAAAGAGAGAAAAACTGATGAAGGCATTGAGAGATTTTCTGTCGGACCCATCGCTCAGGACATTGGATATCGATGGCCCCGAGCGGCTACAGTTGCATGAGAAAGTGCTTGCGCGCAAGCGCATGCTTCGCGAAGTGTTCATTGAGTTTCATCATTCGTTTCACCGCCTGTCACGTCGCTATTTTAAAGGTACGGGCCTCGAGATAGAACTGGGGGCAGGTATTGCACCTATGCGTGATTCATACCCAGATGTTCTGGCTACAGACATCGTTTCCAGCGAGCGTCTGGACAGGCCAATAAATGCTGAAGCGATGGATTTGGACGATAGTTCTGTCAAAGCATTTTATGGGCAGAACTGTTTTCATCACTTTCCTCACCCCGATCGATTTTTCACAGAACTCCAACGGACTCTAAAGCCAGGGGGCGGGGCTGTTTTGATAGAACCCTATTACGGGCCCCTTGCCGCATTTCTTTATAAGCGCTTGTTCAAGTCTGAAGGATTTGACATGCACTTCGAATCATGGGAGACACCGTCGACAGGTCCCATGAATGGGGCTAATCAGGCCCTTAGTTATATTGTGTTTGTTCGGGATAAAAAAGTGTTTGAAAATAAGTATCCTGACCTTCATGTTGTTCATCAGGAGGTGTGCGGGAATTACCTGAGGTATTTGATTTCTGGTGGGTTAAATTTTCGTCAGTTGCTTCCCGGTGCGTTGATTCCTTTGATAAAGTTGGTTGAAAAGTTGCTTTATCCGATGAGGCGTTTTTTAGCACTCCATCATATTGTGGTTATCAGGAGAAATCCTTGACCTTTATCCGTTATGGTGCTGTTCAAGTCTTGGCATATGCACTGGATATGGGTGCGTTTTTGCTCTTGCTTTCTTTTTTTAAGAACGAACCCGTCTTGGCTAATATAGCAGGTAAAGTTGTGGCTGGCGTGTTTGCCTTCTTTTTGCATCGGCACTTCACGTTTCAATCTACAGCTAGTAATAGTAAGGTTCAGGCAATTCGCTATTTCTCATTACTTGTTGTTAATATTCCTATAGTTTCAATCTTGTTAGGTGCGGGTTTGTATTTTTTCGACAACCCTGCTGTAGTGAAGTTTATAGCTGATGTGGCTTGCGTGTTGCTGACTTACTGGGTTAGTAAGTTATTTGTATTTCATTCGGATAAGTACGATTCTGCTCCATCCGAGCGTAGCAAAGGTTCATGACGATGAAGTTGCTTATTACAGGCGCGACAGGTTACATCGGTCAACGACTGAGTTTGTTAGCAGCAGCGAATGGGTACGAAGTCATTTGCGCCACACGCCAGCCTTGCCCCGCTACCTATACTTGGCTGCAGTACGACCTGCTAGCGCCTCCTCCTGAATTTCCAGCCGGAGTGCAGGTGATTATTCATTTGGCTGCTGATACATCAACAGGCACTCATGCGAACTCAGACTCCGAGGTGGATGCTGCTAAAGCGCTAATAAATCGTGCAGAGCAGGCCGGCGCCAGATTCATTTTTATTTCTAGCCAAACTGCCGGGGCGATGGCGTTTAGTGACTACGGCCGGACAAAGTGGCGAATTGAGCAAGAGGTGCTTGCTGCCGGAGGCGTCGTCCTTCGTCCTGGGCAGGTCTATGGCGGCCCTGAACGGGGTTTGTTCGGACTGCTGACAGGACTGGTACGCCGAATGCCGTTTATTCCTCAGTTCATACCGGCACCTGGCGTGCAGCCCATTCATGTCGACGACCTTGTTGCCTCAATATTGACTATTGTCGAGCGGAAAGACATATGCTTCGAAACTTTTAAGCTGGGCGCGGTGCAACCAATTTCATTCGGAAGTTTCCTTTTGCTGATTGCCGAACATCGCGTTAGGGCCATTCGTCTACCAATCCCCGTGCCGGTGGCACTGCTCAAGTTGATTGCTGCAGTGCTCGGGCTGTCACTGAGTTCGAAAGTGGGGCTGGAGAGGGTTTTGTCTCTTGTCAATCTGCCACGTATGGATAGCGAGAAGTCTCTCAAAAAACTGGGTATCGAGTTACGTCCCCTCGCGTATGGCATGCACCGCTCAGGTCATGGACAACGTCGACAACGTCTTCAAGAGGGCGCAATACTCTTGGGCTACCTGCTTAAATCGCCGCCACGCATAAGTCTGGTCATTCGTTACGCGAAAGCGTTGGAGCGCGTAGGGGATACGTCGGCCCTCATCAACTCTCACCTGTTGTCACGTTGGCCAATATTGATGGCACTTCTCGACAATCGAAGTGTTTTGAAAGAGCCACGCGGTCAGGAACTATCCTGGCGGCTGCAGGTTGCACTCGGTATTGCTGAAGCAAGCCCACAGGGTGCGCAGGCGTTTCTTGGCACGCTGCAACGGCGTAACCCTGTCATCATAATAATTGCGCTGGGCTTGGCTTCAACCAAGGAGTTTGCGTGGCGAATATCGGCCCTGCTCTTGCGCCCTGTCGCTCGACAGCTATTTCTTGGAAGTGGAGCCAAGCGTGAAGCCTGAATTTGATGTGATCATTGTCGGTAGTGGGCCAGCTGGCACTTCCGCTGCGTATCCACTAGTCAAGGCTGGCCTGAAGGTACTAATGGTTGATGCCCAGCGTGATTCGGGCACGCTTGCAGCTCCGCATAGTTCGTTTCTCAGCAGTAGGGTAAGCGATGAGCTTCAGTGGAAATGGATGATAGGAGAAAACTTCCACGCACTGACTCAACTGGATGCAGTGTCACCGAAACTGAAGACTCCGACCCATGCCCATATTTTCGAAGGTTTCAGCGCGGGCAATCGTATCGAAGGTCACAACTTCATCGGAGTAGGATCATTAGCTACCGGTGGTTTGTCTAACTCCTGGGGTTGTGGTGTGGCTCGTCTTTCGGCGACTGACTTCCCTGGTTTGCCCATCGATTACGCCGAACTTAAAGCATCCTACGAAACGGTCTCTCTGCGAATGGGCATCAGCGGTCAGATAGATGATGATCTTTCAAGTTACTTTGGCCTCGATGAATGGTCGCAGCCGCCTTTACCGCTGGATAGGCTGCATCAACGATTGTTGGATCACTACGACCAATACCGAGGTGTGTTTCCAGGCTGGGGGTTCCGTCTTGGCCGTTCCAGGGTCGCAGTCCTTAGTCAGCCTCTTGACGATCGCCAAGCTTGCGATCTGTCAGGAAACTGCTTGTGGAAATGTCAGAATCAGGCGCTGTACAGCGCATCGCAAGAGCTTACGAAACTCAAGCAATATCCTGGATTTCAGCATGTCCAAAACTTTCTAGTGGAAGATTTGGTGAAGCAAGACGGTGCATGGGCGATTACGGAACGGCGCTCCTCCATGCGTTTCTCTGCCTCGCGGTTGCTGCTGGCGGCAGGAACTCTTGCTACGACTAGAATCACGCTCAAACACCTAAATTACACTGCTCCAGTCCCACTCTTATCATCGCCGACTGCCGCTTTCCTGCTATGGCTACCGAAAATGCTCGGTACCGCCAGGGTTCCTGCGTTTGGCCTGGGCCAGTTATCGTTTGCGCTTGAGCTGAATGCAAGTACTACGGCATTCGGTTCGACTTTCAATACTGTTGGTTTGCCGATGAGCGAGTTCGTCAGTAGGGTTCCGATGAGTAAACGCTATAGCATCGAACTTCTGAAAAATTTGCTTAGTTCCTGCCTGGTGGGGAATATCTTTCTTCCTGGCCATTTGTCCAATAACACCGCGATATTGAGGACTGATAGCTCATTGCGAATTAACGGCGATCTGCGCCCTGAGGCTCCGATGGTCATGAAGTCTGCAGAGATGAAACTGCGCCGTATCTATTGGAAAATGGGTGCGCTCTTGATGCCCATGAGTTTCACTGTTGGTAAACCGGGGGCGGATATCCACTATGCGGGGACCCTCCCGATGAGCTCTACGCCAAGGATCGGGCAGACTGATATCTTTGGTGAAGTAAAGGGGCTGCCTGGTGTACATGTGGTTGACGCTGCTTGCCTGCCTAAACTTACCGAGAAATCGCATACGCTGACAATCATGGCTAACGCAGACCGGATAGGCCGCTTACTTACCAGGTATTTCTGAGTTAACAGTCAAGGGGGCATTGATGTGTTTGGGCGAGTAAAGAGGCATATAGTGGTCTGTGATTTGTCGACCAGGCAGAAAAATCGGGGACTCTCCGTTTTGTGCGTTGCTTTCAGGGTTTAGAAATTCCCACAGGGACGCTCTACCTTAATATCGGATAAGTAAACAACCCAAGATGCAGCAAATTCAGCCCAAAATGCGCAGCCACCGCGGCCCTCAACCCCCCAAACCGATACGCTAGTCCATACCCGACGCCAGCAATAGTCGCCAGCAGCGTCCATTGCCACCCGGCTCCCAGGTGCACCAGGCCGAACAGCAGGGCCGATGTAAGCAGGGCTAGGTTGTCACCGTAAGGCAGGTGTTTCAGCCGTCGGCTCAGGCCGCCCTGGATGTAGCCACGAAACAGTGCCTCTTCTACGAGGGTCACCAGCAGCAGGTTGTTCAGTACCCATAGCCAGGCCTGGTCCGGCCACTTGGGGGCCCAGGTGATGATGCCCAGCAGCAGCGCGCCACCCAGTGCGGTGATCGCGCACAAGGCAAGGGCCAGGGCGCAGGCATAGATCGACAGGCGCAGCGGGCGGCGGTAGACGATCCATGGGCAGACCAGCAATAGCCAGAAGCCGATCAGTGGTTTGTCCTGGTTCAGGTACAGGGAAAACGGCACCGCGTCATCGGTGAGGCGCTGGGGGTCGATGGCGCGGCCATTGTAGAAGCCGGGCAGCCAGTGCATGGCCAGAGCCAGGGCGATAATCACGAACAGGCCGTGCCCCAGGTATTGGCCGATGGGGCTGCGTTGCTGGCGCACGGCGAAGCCGGCACAGACCAGCAACAAGATTGGGAGCGTGGCTAGCAACCCCAGCTGCCCGTAGCTCAGGGCCAGTGCGTAGCCAATGGAAAGGAGTGTCAGGTATATCCAGGGTAAAACGGGCATGCAGTGTCCTTTGAGGGGGATATTGCTCGGGAACATAGGGCGCCTATCACTAGGCTGCGGTGCAACATTGTAGCGGTCACCCTTCTCGACAAAAAATGAAAATACCGCCGGGTGGTGCTCGTCCGATACGGTGAAGATTGTTGGTGGCTTGGGATTAGCCTCTTGGAGACGTTCAGGTTTGTCGGTGTGATGGTGAAAGACTGTGAGTGGTTTAAGATTGCTAAACGTATGGTCTGGATGGATTTTTAGGGACAGTCAGTTGTTGTGCTTTGCTCTGTTTGTGTTGTTGTCTTGAACTACCAGGTCTGATGAGTTCTTATTGTCCGGTGTAGATGGGTGTGTGTGGTGCAGTTTGTGCTAGTTGCAGGTGTAGGTGCTCTCGTCTTTCAGGCTAGTTCTGAGCAACAGTACGGTCCTGAAAGCAGTTCGCAGAGTTTTGCCGAATAGTTTTCCCTGCCAGATGTTCTTGCCGGGCCGGATAGGAGTCGGGAGGCCATTCGTGAGCTTGATGCCTCGCCGCAGGTGTCGAGTCGATTATCCGCGAGGCTGGACGTGTTTCTCGCGAGCGCAAGGAGGCCCGTGTGTCGTCAATCGTGATGCCCGCAGTGTCGGCGTTGAGCGCGGTGGGCTGGTATCAGTGTGGGCCTTTCGCGTTATTTTTTGTTTTAATGGCAAAATGCTTACGTAGTTCGTTTAAAAGAGAATGTGATGGCCTTCTTCCCCTGTTTCCTGTCTGCCGTGTTTGTGGTACGCAACCAGTCAGCTGGTATCGAAAAAATCCTGTCTGAAGCTGCCGCGGTTATCGCTGGCATTGTCGCTGATTATGAATTGATCGTAGTAGATAACGCGTCGGAAGATGACAGCGTTCGAGTGCTGAAGCGGCTGACCAGCGAGAGCGGACTGGCCAACTTGCAAGTTTATGCTCTGACCAAGGAAGTGGATGCGGATACGGCTTCGTGGGTTGGATTGGAAAATGCGCTGGGTGACTTTGTCGTGGTTGTCGATCCGTTGGTCGATGACATCGGCTTTATTCCCCAGATGCTCGACCAGGCTGTCAGCGGTGCCGATGTGGTGTTCGCCAACAATGCGCAAAAAGCCACGCAAAGCCTGGCTTATCGCTGGGCCAACGTGGTGTTCCACAGCCTCTACAATCGTTTCAATGGTGTTCACCTGGCCAAGGAAGCGCCGCAGTACCGGATCCTCAGCAAGCGGGTGATCAACTTCATCTTGCAGCACCCTCAGCCCGCAGTGACCTATCGGCACTTGCCCGCTACAGGTGGGTTCGCTCGTGCATACCTGAACTACAGCTCTACACCCCAGGCATCACAGCCCAAACGGTTGTGGGAAAGTATCGACCGTGGCATGCGCTTGCTGGTCTCGACCACGCGTGCTCCGATGCGGTTAGTGACGGCGCTCTCCTTGTTTGGTGCGGTTTCCAACCTGGTCTATTGCGTTTACGTCATTGCCGTTGGCATTTTAAAGACCAATGTTGCGCCGGGCTGGATCAGCTTTTCCCTGCAGCAGTCAGGCATGTTCTTCCTGATTTCATTAGTTCTGCTGGTTTTGGGCGAATACATCTTGAACATGGCCAGCCTGACGAATGAAGGGCCGCTCTATCATGTGGGGCAAGAGTTCACCAGCGCTCGAATGACACGCCTTGAAAAGTTGAACATCGAAGAGGTCGTGTCAGATCTCGGGGATACCAAAACTCCGAATTCCGAACGTATATCCTGATGCCTGACTACGATCCAGACCCACTCTGCCAAGATGCGGTGGTCATTGGTGGTGGCTTCTATGGTGCGGCCATCGCTGTATATCTGGCTGGGCAGCGTGGACTTAAGCGAGTCGTGCTGGTTGAACAAGAATCGGCGCTGATGACGCGTGCCTCTTATAACAACCAGGCCCGTGTGCATAACGGATATCACTATCCTCGCAGCTTTACGACGGCTTATCGGAGCCGGGTAAACCTGCCGAAGTTTGTGCGTGATTGGCCTCTGGCGATAAAGCAGGACTTTACCAAGCTCTATGCTATTGCCCGGCGAAACTCGAAGGTTACCGCGAGGCAGTTCGAGCGCTTTTGCCGTGATATAGGTGCGAGTATCCAGCCCGCAGACCCGGGGCTGAAAGCCTTGTTTGAGCCTCGCTTGATCGAGGATGTGTATCGGGTCGAGGAGTACGCATTCGACACGGCGCAACTGTCGAGCTGGGCTGCACGCGAATTGCAGGACAGTTGCGTGCAGATCCGCTACCAGACCCGCGTCACCTCGATTCTCAAGGGCGCACAGGCGCCGTTGCAGGTCGTGATGCAAACCAGCCAAGGTCACCAGGACGTCATCGCGTGCCGCTATGTGTTCAATTGTACCTATAGCGGCCTCAACCAGATGGCGGGCGACTTCCCGGGAGTGAGTGCCGGCCTGAAGCAAGAGATCACGGAAATGGCACTGATGCAGTTGCCTGCCTCGCTCAGTGACCTGGGAATCACCGTAATGGATGGCCCGTTCTTCTCGATGATGCCTTTCCCAGCACGTGGGCTGCACACCTTGTCCCATGTGCGTTATACGCCGCACCTGCACTGGAATGATCAACAGGAAATCAATCCATACCAAAGGCTGGATCGTTACGAACGAGATACCCGGGTAGACCGGATGCTTCGTGATGTCGGGCGTTATATTCCCGAGGTATTGAAGGCCAAGTACATTGACTCGCTGTTTGAGGTTAAAACCGTCCTGCTAAAGAACGAAAGTGACGACGGACGTCCAATACTATTCGAGAGACACCTGGAGTTGCCTGGCTGCTACTCGGTTCTCGGCGGAAAAATTGACAATATTTACGATGTTCTTGAAACGCTCGAAGCTGAAAAGTTCTTCGGTAGCGACAATCAAGGCAAGTGCTGATCTGGAGCGGTAGATGGCTAATTCACTTATTGGTTTCTCTGGTTATGTGGGGAGCACCCTGCTCAAGCAGCAAAGTTTCACAGCGCTTTATCGCTCCACCAACATCGGTGAGATTGATCATCAGGTTTTTGACACGGTGGTCTGTGCCGGTGCTCCGGCGCAAAAATGGATTGCCAATCGTGAGCCGCAAGCGGATCTCGAAAAGATCCAGGCCCTGATTGCTCACCTCAAGACTATTCAATGCAAGACATTCATCCTGATCAGCACCGTGGATGTTTTCAAGAATCCCCAGGGCGTTGACGAAGACACTCCCGTTGACGAATCGGGCCTGCATCCCTATGGCTTGCATCGTCGTTTGCTTGAGAGCTTTGTCGAAAGTCATTTCCCTAACTACCTGATCATTCGCTTGCCAGGATTGGTAGGCCCCGGATTGCGGAAGAACGTCATCTTTGACTTTCTCAATGACAATAATCTTCAAGCGGTCGAGAGCCGAGGAGTGTTCCAGTTCTATCCGATGGTCAACCTCTGGCATGACACTCAAATAGCACTCGATGCCGGCTTGAGGCTGGTTCACTTTACTGCCCAGCCGGTCAGTGTCGAAGCTATCTCCCAGTATGGGTTCGGCAAGCCTTTCATCAATGAGTTGGCCAACCCTGTTGCTAGCTATGATTTCCAGACAAAACACGCCGAGGTGTTTGGTGTCTCGGGTCGGTACCAATACAGCGCGCGCGAGACCATTCTGGCGGTCAGAGCCTATGCGCAATCCGAACCTCTAATGGTCAAGACCAGTGAAGGAGCGAACTCGTGAGATTGGCAATTTCCAACATTGCCTGGGATATCGAGGAGGACGAGTCCGTTGCTGCACTGATGCGGCGCTTTGCTGTGGATGCGGTCGATATTGCACCGGGCAAGTATTTTCCGGAACCGGCCCGGGCCACGCATGAGGATATTTCCCGGGTCAAGGCCTGGTGGGCCGAGCGCGGCATTGAAATCACCGGTATGCAGGCATTGCTGTTTGGCACCACGGGACTGAATGTCTTCGGTCCGGTTGAGAGCCAGTCGGCCATGCTTGAGCATCTTCGGGCTGTCTGCCGTATCGGCGCTGGCCTGGGAGCTACCCGGATAGTATTTGGTTCACCGAGGAACCGTGATCGTACCGGGCTGAATGACCAGGAAGCCCTGGATATCGCGATTCCGTTTTTCCAGAAACTGGGGGATATCGCCCAGGCAGCTGGTGTGACGATCTGTCTTGAACCCAACCCTGAGTGCTATGGCGCCAACTTCATGACCACTAGCCCACAGACCGCCCAGGTGGTCGAGCACGTTGCGCATCCGGCCATCCGGATGCAGCTGGATACGGGGGCACTTGCCATCAATCGGGAAGACCCTCGGCGAATCCTGCAGGACCACGGCGCGTTGATCGGTCATGTGCATGCCAGTGAGCCGGACCTGTTGCCTTTGGGGGACGGCACTACCGAGCATGAAAGAATGGCAGCCGCGCTGTTGCAGTACCTGCCGACTCATGTGGTTTGCATTGAAATGGTGGCGACCAGGAACGAGCCGCATCTGGTCTCGATCGAGCGCGCGCTTGAGGTGGCGACCCGCAACTACCGCAGGACGGCTCTTGAGGTGAGTGAATGAGCATGAAATGGCTGATCCTCATTCTTGGCATTCTCTCCAATGCTTCTGCCAGTGTGCTGGTGAAGATGGCAATGATGCCTCCGCGCAAGTTTCCCTCTCTCAGCGATCCCATGGCGGCGTTGAGCAATTGGCCATTCTGGTTGGGGCTTGGGTTGTATGGCGCGGCCTTTCTGTTATACGCCGCTGCCTTGGCGCGCCTGCCGTTGAACGTGGCACACCCTGTGCTGACATCGGGCGCGATAGCAACCGTCGCGTTGTTCTCAGTGTTTTTCTTTCGCGAATCCTTCCACTGGACTACAGGGGCGGGAATCGTATTGGTAATTGCCGGTGTCGGGCTGATTACAGCTCGAGTGGCTTGATGGTAAGCATGATGACTTCTCTTGATATTTCCCCGGTTGGCCGCGAGATGTGGCAAGTACCTTCGTTCGATACACGTCTCTGGCTTGGTCGTCAGCACCCCTGGTGCGTTGTGATTCCCGTCATCAACGAGGGTGAAAGGATCAAGAGCCTGTTGGCCAGGATGGCCGCACTCAAGATCGACCAAATTGCCGACATCATCATTGTCGATGGCGGCACCACGGATGGCTCCTTGGCGTTGCCTGAATTGCAACGGGTCGGGGTTCGGGGATTGCTGCTCAAGACCGCACCTGGAAAGCTCAGCGCCCAGTTGCGTTGTGCTTATGCCTTTGCCCTCGATCAGGGGTATGAAGGAATCGTCACCATCGACGGTAATGACAAGGATGACCCCGAGGCGATCCCGCGTTTCATCGATGCACTGAAGGAGGGGGTCGACTTCGTCCAGGCTTCGCGTTTTCTGGAAGGAGGCGTGGCGGAAAATACGCCCAAGTCACGAGACTTCGCGATTCGTTTCATCCATGCGCCGATGCTCAGTCTCTTTTCCGGTTTCAAGTGGACCGATACAACCCAGGGATTTCGTGCCTACAGTCGCAAAATGCTGGTTGACCCGGTCATGGCCCCGTTCCGTGATGCCTTCGCGACCTACGAACTGCTGGCCTATCTTTCGTATCGAGCACCCAAGCTGGGTTATCGCTGCCTGGAGTTGGCTACGGTCCGACGTTACCCCAAGGGGGAGGTGCCTACGAAGATCAGCGCGGTAAAGGGCAACCTTCTGGTGCTGGGCGTTTTGTTCAAGGCTTGCTTCGGGAGCTACAACAAAGGCTGAGGTTCCTGGGATCAAGCCTGGCATGCCTGAAGCGGTACATCCGATCACTCGGATGTACCGCTTCAGGGGGCTAGCAGGAACGCATCAGGCCGCGATCAGTTGCCTCAGCACATAGTGCAGGATCCCGCCGGACTTGAAGTATTCCACCTCATTCAAGGTGTCGATGCGGCACAGTACTTCGATCTGTTCGCGACTGCCGTCCTCGCGGGTGATCACCAGTTGCAGGCTCATCCGCGGAGTCAGTTGCGTGTTGCTGAGCCCGAGGATATCCAGGGTCTCCCGGCCGGTGAGCTTGAGGCTCTTGCGGTTCTGTTCGGCCTTGAACTGCAGCGGCAGCACGCCCATGCCCACCAGGTTGGAGCGGTGGATACGTTCGAAGCTCTCGGCGATCACCGCCTTGACCCCCAGCAGGTTGGTGCCCTTGGCCGCCCAGTCGCGGCTGGAGCCGGTGCCGTATTCCTGCCCTGCAATCACCACCAATGGCGTGCCCGTGGTCTGGTACTTCATGGCCGCGTCGTAGATCGCCATTTTCTCGCCGGTGGGGATGTACAGCGTATTGCCACCTTCCTCGCCGCCAAGCATTTCGTTGCGAATGCGGATGTTGGCGAAGGTGCCGCGCATCATCACTTCGTGGTTGCCGCGCCGCGAGCCGTAGGAGTTGAAGTCCCGGGGTTCCACGCCCTTGTCCCGCAAGTAGCGCCCGGCGGGGCTGTCGGCCTTGATGTTGCCGGCGGGAGAGATGTGGTCGGTGGTCACCGAATCCCCCAGCAGCGCCAGCACCCGGGCGCCATTGACGTCCTTGACCTCGGGCAGGGCGCCGGCGATGTCATCGAAGAAGGGGGGGTGCTGGATGTAGGTGGAGTCATCCTGCCAGACATAGGTAGCGGCCTGGGGCACCTCGATGGCCTGCCACTGGGCATCGCCGGCAAACACTTCGGCGTATTCCTTGTGGAACATCCGGGTGTTGACCTGGGCGACGGCGTCGGCGATTTCCTGGCTGCTGGGCCAGATGTCCTTCAGGTACACCGGCTGGCCATCTTTGCCCTGGCCCAGGGGCTCACGGCTGAGGTCGATGCGCACCGTGCCGGCCAGGGCATAGGCCACCACCAGGGGCGGCGAGGCCAGCCAGTTGGTCTTCACCAGCGGATGCACCCGGCCTTCGAAGTTGCGGTTGCCGGAGAGCACCGAGGCCACCGTCAGGTCGGAACCCTGGATGGCCTTCTCGATCGGCTCCAGCAGCGGTCCGGAGTTGCCGATGCAGGTGGTGCAGCCGTAACCCACCAGGTCGAAGCCCAGTTGGTCGAGGTAAGGGGTCAGTCCGGCAGCCTGGTAGTAGTCGGTCACCACCTTGGAGCCGGGCGCCAGGGAGCTCTTGACCCAGGGCTTGCGTTGCAGGCCCTTTTCCAGCGCCTTCTTGGCCACCAGCCCGGCCGCCATCATCACGCTGGGGTTGGAAGTGTTGGTGCAGGAGGTGATGGCTGCGATCACCACCGCGCCGTTTTTCAGGCGATAGGTCTGACCGTCGTGCTGGTAGTCGGTCTCGCCGATCAGATCGGCGTTACCCACGGCTACACCACCGCCACCTTCGCTTTCCAGGCGGCCTTCTTCCTTGCTGGTGGGTTTGAACTGCAGGTCCACAAAGTCGGTGAAGGCCTGGGGCACGTTGGGCAGCGCCACTCGGTCCTGAGGGCGCTTGGGGCCGGCGAGGCTGGCCTCCACGGTGCCCATGTCCAGTGCCAGGCTGTCGCTGAACACCGGCTCCTTGCCTGGCAGGCGCCACAGGCCCTGGGCCTTGCTGTAGGTTTCCACCAGCTTCACCAATTCGGCAGGGCGACCTGAAAGGCGCAGGTAGTCCAGGGTGATGTCATCCACCGGGAAGAAACCGCAGGTGGCACCATATTCAGGGGCCATGTTGGCGATGGTGGCGCGGTCCGCCAGGGGCAGGTCGGCCAGGCCGTCACCGTAGAACTCGACGAATTTACCGACCACGCCTTTTTTGCGCAGCATCTGGGTCACCGTCAGCACCAGGTCGGTGGCGGTGATGCCTTCCTTGAGCTTGCCGGTGAGCTTGAAGCCGATGACTTCGGGAATCAGCATCGACACGGGCTGGCCGAGCATCGCCGCCTCGGCCTCGATCCCGCCCACGCCCCAGCCCAGTACGCCCAGGCCGTTGATCATGGTGGTGTGGGAGTCGGTGCCCACCAGGGTGTCGGGGAAGGCATAGGTGCGGCCGTCCTCGTCCTTGGTCCATACCGTGCGCCCCAGGTACTCCAGGTTGACCTGGTGGCAGATGCCGGTGCCCGGTGGTACCACGCTGAAGTTGTCGAAGGCGCTCTGGCCCCACCGCAGGAAGGCATAGCGCTCGCCGTTGCGTTGCATCTCGATGTCGACGTTCTGCTCGAAGGCGCTGCTGCTGGCGAACTTGTCCACCATCACCGAGTGGTCGATCACCAGGTCCACCGGCGACAGCGGGTTGATCCGCTGCGGATCGCCGCCAGCCTTGGCCATGGCCGCACGCATGGCAGCCAGGTCGACCACGGCGGGGACGCCAGTGAAGTCCTGCATCAGCACCCGTGCCGGGCGGTACTGGATCTCGCGGTCGGAACGGCGTTCCTTGAGCCAGGCGGCGAGGGCCTTGAGATCGTCGCTGGTGACGGTCTCGTTGTCCTCCCAGCGCAGCAGGTTTTCCAGCAGGACCTTGAGCGACATCGGCAGGGCATCGATATCGCCCAGGCTCCTGGCGGCGTCCGGCAGGCTGAAATAGTGATAGGTCTTGTCGTCTATGTTCAGGGTCTTGAGGGTTTTCAGGCTATCGAGGGATGGCATTGAATGACTCCTTCTGGCTCGCACGGCTACGGGCCTGTGATACGGACAGAGCGTTAACCTAGCTCTGTTTGGGTCTTATCGCTAATCACTGGACTCCAGGGTTCAGTCCAAGGTTCCTAACTCGGTTATCATGCGCCGTTTTTCGTGACAGGCTTTGCGTGTGCTCCGTTTCTGTTGATCCAGGGCACTTTCGGGCAGGTTTGCGCATCGATTCATCGCCAGTTGCCCAGGAGATTCCATGAACACCCTGTTTATCCACTGCCGTCCCGGTTTCGAGGGCGAGGTCTGCTCGGAGATCGCTGACCACGCCGCGCGGCTGAATGTCGCCGGTTATGCCAAGGCCAAGCCCGGCACCGCCTGTGCGCAGTTCATCTGCACCGAGGATGACGGTACTCGACGCCTGATGCAGGGGCTGCGGTTTCCCGAACTGATTTTCCCCCGGCAGTGGGCGCGGGGCAGCTTCGTCGAACTGCCGGAAACCGACCGCATCAGCGTGATCCTGGGCCACCTGGCCGACTTCCCTCAGTGCGGCAGCTTGTGGCTTGAGGTGGTGGATACCAACGACGGCAAGGAACTGTCGAACTTCTGCAAGAAGTTCGAGGGGCCATTGCGCAAGGCTCTCGTGGGCGCCGGCAAGCTGGTGGAGGACGCTGGCAAGCCGCGTCTGTTGCTGACCTTCATGAGTGGCCGCGAAGTCTTCGTCGGCCTGGCCGATGCCGGCAACTCGGCGATGTGGCCCATGGGCATTCCACGGTTGAAATTCCCCCGGGAAGCGCCCAGTCGTTCGACCCTGAAGCTGGAAGAAGCCTGGCATCACTTCATTCCCCGGGAGCAGTGGGACGAGCGCTTGCACAGCGACATGACCGGGGTTGACCTGGGCGCTGCGCCGGGTGGCTGGACCTGGCAGCTGGTCAACCGCGGCATGCTGGTGACTGCGGTCGACAACGGGCCGATGGCCGAGAGCCTGATGGACACCGGCCTGGTCCAGCACTTGATGGCCGACGGGTTCACCTACAAGCCACGACAGCCGGTGGACTGGATGGTCTGCGACATCGTCGAGAAGCCGGCGCGCAACGCGGCCCTGCTGGAGACCTGGATTGGCGAGGGCCATTGTCGCGAGGCGGTGGTCAACCTGAAGCTGCCGATGAAACAGCGTTATGCCGAGGTCAAGCGCCTGCTGGAGCGGATCGAAGAGGGCTTCAAGGCCCGGGGCATTCGTGTGGCCATCGGCTGCAAGCAGCTCTATCACGATCGCGAGGAAGTGACGTGCCACCTGCGGCGCCTGGACGTGAAGCCTGCCCGTTCGCGCTGAGTCCCTCGCCACGTGCCCGGCATTGCGCGACAATGCCGGCCAGTTTCAGGAGTGAACCATGAGTCAAATCATCGATACGCCGGTAGACGGCACCCTCGACGCCACCGGCCTCAATTGCCCCGAGCCGGTGATGATGCTGCACCAGCATATCCGCGACCTGCCGCCAGGCGGCCTGCTGAAGGTGATCGCGACCGACCCGTCCACCCGCCGCGATATTCCCAAGTTCTGTGTGTTTCTCGATCACGAACTGGTCGCGCAGCAGGAAGAGGCCGGCACTTACCTCTACTGGATCCGCAAGAAGCTCGATTAACCTGCCGGGCGGCTGATACGAATCTGCTTGCGTGCGCTGCCTACCAGACGGATCGACAGCATCAGCGCGGCGCAGCTCAAGCCGACGATCAGGCCTTCCCATAGCCCACTCGGGCCCCGGGCTGTACCGAACCATTCGGTCAGCCCCAGGGCGTAACCCACCGGCAAGCCGATGCCCCAATACGCGAACAGGGTCAGGATCATCGTCACCCGGGTGTCCTGGTAGCCGCGCAGGGCGCCGGCGGCGGTCACCTGGATGCCATCGGAGAACTGGAACAGCGCGGCATACACGATCAGCATCGATGCCACCTGGATCACCAGCGGGTCGGTGGTGTAGATCGAGGCGATGGGTTCGCGCAGGAAGAACATCAGGCTCGCCGACAGGCAGGCGTAACCCAGTGCGGTGGCCATGCCGACGCCGGCGCTGAAACGGGCGTCGCGCGGCTCCTGGCGCCCCAGGGACTGGCCGACCCGTACGGTCACTGCCATGGCCAGGGAGTAGGGGATCATGAACATCAGGGCGCTGATGTTGAGGGCGATCTGGTGCCCGGCCACCACCGTGGCGCCCAGGCTGCCGATGAGCAGGGCGATCACCGCGAAGATGCTCGACTCGGCGAACACGGCGATGCCGATGGGCAGGCCGATGCTCAGCAAGCGCCCGATCGGCGTCCATTGCGGCCAGTCGAAGCGGCTGAACAGCTGGATCTTGCGATAGGCCGGTGCCCAGCGAATCCAGCCGGCCATGCCTAGCATCATGGCCCACATCACGATGGCCGTGGCCCAGCCGCAACCGACGCCGCCCATGGCCGGCACGCCGAAGTGGCCATAGATGAAGATGTAGTTGATGGGAATGTTCAGGGCCAGGCCACAGAGGCCGATGACCATGCTGGGCACCGTGCGGCCCAGGCCATCGCTCAAGCAGCGCAGCACGTAATACAGCGCCACCGCCGGCAGGCCGCTGGCGATGCCGTGCAAGTAGCCCATGCAGGGCTGGATCAGCTGCGGATCGACCTTCATCAGGTGCAGCACGGGCTCGGCGCTGATCAGTATCAGCATGGCCGCGATCCCGGCCACCACGGCCAGCCACAGTGCCTGGCGTACCAGGGGGCCGATCTCCTCGAGCTTGTCGGCCCCGAAGCGCTGGGCGACCTTGGGGGTGGTGGCCAGCAGGGTGCCCGTCATCAGCAGGAACACCGGGATCCAGATCGAGTTGCCCAGGGCCACGGCTGCCAGGTCGCGGGGGCCGACCCGCCCGGCCATCACCGCGTCGACAAAACCCATGGCGGTGGTCGCCACCTGGGCGATCATGATGGGCAAGGCCAGTTTCAGCAGGTCTTTCAGCTCGCGGCCGACCCGGGCGGGGCGGCTGGTGGATAGGGTTGCAGCGGAGTCGGTCACGGAATTCACGGGGCGAAGCGTCCATAGGTGTGTTGCGCAGGACGCGACAGTCTACGCGTTGCCGCGGTGGCCTGGAAAAGTCCCGTGTTGCGCATTTGTAATACCTGGCGGCCGATCCGCTACCGCCTGCAAGCCGTGCTGGTCCACGGGGGCATCTGGGCCTAAACTGCGGCTCCCCAAGAGGAGCCTGCCATGCTGATTGTCGCCGACGAAAACATTCCCCTGATCGATGAGTTCTTTGCCGGGTTCGGCGAGGTCCGGCGCTTTGCGGGGCGCGCCATCGACCGGGAAAGCGTGGCACAGGCCGATGTATTGCTGGTGCGCTCGGTGACCCAGGTCGACCGGGCTCTGCTCGAGGGCAGTCCGGTGCGTTTTGTCGGCACCTGTACCATCGGCACCGACCACCTGGACCTGGACTACTTCCAGCAGGCCGGCATCACCTGGTCCAGTGCTCCGGGCTGCAATGCCCGCGGGGTGGTGGACTATGTACTGGGCAGCCTGCTGACCCTGGCCGAGATCGAGGGTGTGGACCTGGCTCGGCGCTGCTACGGCGTGGTCGGGGCAGGAGAGGTTGGTGGCCGGCTGATCGAGGTGTTGCGTGGCCTGGGCTGGGAAGTGCTGGTCTGTGATCCCCAGCGCCAGGCGTCGGAGGGCGGCGATTACGTCAGCCTGGAACAGTTGATCGAGCGCTGCGATGTCATCAGCCTGCACACCCCGCTGACCCGGCATGGCGAGCACCGCACCTGGCACCTGCTGGACCGCCAGCGTCTGGAGCAGATGCGCCAGGGCGCCTGGCTGATCAATGCGGCCCGCGGCCCGGTGGTGGACAACCGTGCCCTGCGCGAAGTGCTGTTGCAACGCGAAGACCTGCAAGCCGTGTTGGACGTCTGGGAAGAAGAGCCCACGGTGGACGCTGCCCTGGCGGACTTGTGCGTACTGGCCACGCCGCATATTGCCGGTTACAGCCTGGATGGCAAGCAGCGCGGTACGGCGCAGATCTACCAGGCGTTCTGCCGGCATTTCGATCACGCCGAGCAGGTTCGCCTGGAAACGTTGCTACCAGCGCCCTGGGTGTCGCAGGTCAGCCTGAATGCCGAGGCCGACCCGGCCTGGGCCCTGGCGACACTCTGCCGGGCGGTGTACGACCCGCGCCGGGATGATGCGGATTTTCGCCGGAGCCTGTCGCAGGACGTGGCACAGCAGCGCAGTGCCTTCGACGGTTTGCGCAAGCACTACCCGTTGCGGCGCGAGATCGATGGCCTGCAGGTACGGATCCAGGGCGAATCGGCGGCCTTGAGCAGGATTGTCCGGGCATTGGGGGCCGTGCTGGCCTGAATCGAGCCGGGCGGGCATAAAAAACCCGGCCACCAGGCCGGGTCAAGAGGACGTGAGGCTATGTGTCAATCTTGCCGAGCAGGCTTGACCAGTCGCTTTTCCAGTTCGCGGCAGGCGTTCTGGATCATGTCTTCAGTAATAGGTACTTCGCGGCCCTGGGCGTCGATGATGGCACACCCCAGAGACTGGTTGGGCTGGGTACGGATCACTTGAATCTTGTCATTGCTGCTGTGTTGCAAGGACATGGCCTGTCTCCTCATCAGGTTGTGTGCTTACTTTAGAATGACCGGGTGACCAGGCTGTTACAGACCACCGCCTGGGCAGGTCCGGCAGCTTCACTCCACCAGAAATCCCTGGACAGTGCCAGCCACGGATTAGACCGATAATCTCTAGGCCCTAGCGTCACCGATCATAATCAACCTGACTCATTGCGATTTACCAAAGTTCCAGCGAATTCATCTCGTTGCCGGCGCTGCAGCGGATCGGTAGCTGGCGCGTCAATGAATGGATCAACGACATGCTCACTTCTCGTTATCGCCAGGCCTTGCGTCTGGCCAGTCGCTTTATCGCACCCTATCGCTGGCAGGTACTGGGCGCGTTGTTGGCCCTGATAGTCACGGCAGGCATCACCTTGTCGATGGGCCAGGGCATCCGCCTGCTGGTGGACCAGGGCTTCATGACCCAGTCTCCGCATCTGTTGAACCAGTCCATTGGCTTGTTCCTGCTGCTGGTGCTGGCGCTGGCGGTGGGCACCTTCGTGCGCTTCTACCTGGTGTCGTGGATCGGCGAGCGTTGTGTAGCGGACATCCGGCGCCAGGTGTTCAGCCACCTGATCTATCTGCATCCGGGTTTCTACGAGAACAATCGCAGTTCGGAAATCCAGTCGCGGCTGACCGCGGACACGACCTTGCTGCAGTCGGTGATCGGCTCGTCCCTGTCGTTGTTCCTGCGCAATGCGCTGATGGTCCTGGGCGGCATCGTCCTGTTGTTCGTCACCAACCCCAAGCTCACCAGTATCGTGGTTATCGCGCTGCCGCTGGTGCTGGTGCCGATCCTGTTCTTCGGTCGCCGGGTGCGCAGCCTGTCGCGCCTGAGTCAGGATCGGGTCGCCGATGTCGGCAGCTACGTGGCCGAAACCCTCGGCCAGATCAAGACCGTCCAGGCCTACAATCACCAGTCCCAGGACGAGCAACGGTTCGCGGTGACGGTGGAGCAGGCGTTCGATACGGCGCGCCAGCGCATTGTCCAGCGAGCCTGGCTGATCACCCTGGTGATCGTGCTGGTGCTGGGGGCGGTGGGGGTGATGCTCTGGGTCGGTGGGATGGACGTGATCGCCGGGCGGATTTCCGGGGGTGAGCTGGCGGCCTTCGTGTTCTACAGCCTGATCGTTGGCAGCGCCTTCGGCACCTTGAGCGAGGTGATCGGCGAGTTGCAGCGGGCAGCGGGGGCGGCGGAGCGGATTGCCGAGCTGCTGCGGGCGGAGAACCTGATCCTGGCGCCTGGGCGTGGGCTGGTGAGCCTGCCGGCCCGGGTGCAGGGCGAATTGGAATTGGACGGCTTGCGGTTTTCCTACCCGTCGCGGCCTGATCGCTATGCCCTGGATGGCCTGTCGTTGAGTATCCGCGCCGGCGAGACCCTGGCGCTGGTGGGGCCTTCGGGGGCTGGCAAGTCCACGCTGTATGACCTGCTGCTGCGTTTCTACGATCCGCAGCAAGGGCAGATCCTGCTGGACGGCGTGCCGCTGACGAGTCTCGATCCGCTGGATCTGCGGCGCTGCTTCGCCTTGGTGTCGCAGAGCCCGGCGCTGTTCTTCGGCAGCATCGAGGAGAACCTGCGCTATGGCAATCCGGCTGCGACCCTGGCGCAAGTCCAGGAAGCGGCGAGGATTGCCTACGCCCATGAATTCATCGAGCAGATGCCCCAGGGGTACCAGACTCACCTGGGGGATGGAGGGCAGGGGCTCTCCGGTGGCCAGCGCCAGCGCCTGGCGATTGCCCGGGCGCTGCTGGTGGATGCACCGATCCTGCTGCTGGACGAGGCGACCAGCGCCCTGGATGCGCAAAGTGAACACCTGATCCAGCAAGCCTTGCCAAGCCTGATGAAGGACCGTACCACCCTGGTGATCGCCCATCGCCTGGCCACGGTGAAAAACGCCGACCGGATTGCGGTCATGGATCAGGGGCAGTTGGTGGCACTGGGTACCCACCAGCAACTGATTGCCAGCAATCCCTTGTACGCGCGCCTGGCAGCCTTGCAGTTCAGCGATGGCTGACCCGCTCTGCGCCGCCTGTAGCTGCCTGTAGCCGCTGCCGAGCTTGCGAGGCTGCGCACGAGGACGTAGTCCTCGCCAATGTAGCGAGAGCCTTAAGCCCGCTTCGCGCCCGGTTGCAGGCTCGGTAGCGACTAAAGGTGAGGGTGTGTCGTTGAGAGATACGAAAAAGCCCGCAGCGATGCGGGCTTTTTGGGCGATCGACGATCAGAGGTCGTCGAAGTAACGCTCGTGCCAGTCCACCAGCGGCTGCGGTGAATTGAGTTTCTGGCCGTAGATCACCGAGTAGGACAGTACGTTCTGCACGTACTGGCGGGTCTCGTCGAAGGGGATGCTTTCCACCCACACGTCGAAGCTCAGGTGGTCGGCGCCCTTGAGCCATTGGCGTACGCGGCCGGGGCCGGCGTTGTAGGCCGCTGAAGCCAGCACCCGGTTGCCGTTGAACTGGCTGTGGACCTGGCTCAGGTAGGCTGCGCCCAGTTGGATGTTCTTGTCCGGATCCAGTACCTGTTGAGGCGAGGCCAGGGGGATGCTGAACTTGCGTGCGGTTTCCTTCGCGGTACCGGGCATCAGTTGCATCAGGCCGCTGGCGCCGACGCCGGAGCGGGCATCGTCCATGAACGCGCTTTCCTGGCGGGTGATGGCAAATACCCAGCTGGAATGCAGGCCACGAACCTTGGCCTCGCGCACCAGGGTGTCGCGGTGGGCCATCGGGAAGCGGATGTCCAGGTCGTCCCAGTACTGGGCCTGGCTGATGGTGCGGATGGCCGGGAAATACCACTTGAGGTCATAGGCCAGTCTTGCCTGGGCAACCATCTCGTCGCGGCTGAAGTGCCGGCTGACGTGGTACCACTCGCGGCGGCCGTCGACAATCTGCCCACGGGCATGGAACTCCAGGGCGCGACGCACACCGGGGGTGTTGCGCACCTTGTTGATGAGCGCCTGGCTGAGCATCAATGGCTGGTTGTTCAGTTGGTAAGGTGCCTTGGCGTGATCGGCGGCAAGGAAGCCATAGAAGTCCCGTTCCCGGGCCAGGCCTTTGAACAGTGCCTGGGCCTGGGGGTTCTTCGGTTCCGCCAGTTCCAGGCTGCGCGCCTGCCAGTAGCGCCAGCGGTTGGTGTTCGCCAGTTCCTGGGGCAGCTTGCGTGTCAACTGGTAGGCGTCTTCCCAGCGCGCCAGGCGCAGCAGCAGGCGCAGGCGCCATTCGGACACGGTGTTGTCCCGCAGTTCCGGATCGTATTTGGTCATCACGTCCAGGGCGCGGCTGTCGAAGCGGCGCGCCAGCGTCAAGCCGATCTCGCGGGCAATGGCCACCTTTTCGTCACGGGAGAAGTGCATGCTGCTGGCATAACCGTCGAGCAGGGCCATGGCCTTGTCCGGGTCCTGGCGAGCCAGGCGCCGCAGGCCGAGGCCGACCACATCGGACATGGCTTCATTGGCCGGCTGGAAGCGCGAAGGCTGGCTCAGCAGTTCGGGTTTCTGTGCGACGTCCACCAGCAACCGGCCTTGAGGCGCCAGGGTGGTCATGCTGTTGACCAGGCTATTGGCCAGGGCGTAGTTGCGGGCCTCGGCCGCCAGCTTGGCCCGTTGCCAGCGTTTCTGTTCGGTCAATTGGCCTTCGGCGGCCCATTGGCCGAACAGGCCGTCACAGGCCGCGGGTTGTGACTTACCGCTCAGCCAGAGCTTTTCGGCCGTGGCATAGCCCTCGGCCTTGAGGTTGTGGCCCAGCTGGTACTGGCCGTTGAGGCAGTCGAGTTCGGTGAAATTGAGTTTCGGGTCGTAGTACTTGTTGAAGGTTGCCCAGTCCCCGCGTTCGGCCAGCCAGCGCAACCAGCGCAGCTTCATCCAGTTGGCCTGGGGCAGGTCGCCGTGTTCGGCGAGGAATTTCTCTATCTCGGCGTTGCTGGCGGTCTTGAGGCGGGCGGTGAGTTCGTCGTAGGCCAGATAAGGCTCGAGTGGATAGTCACGCAGTGCGTCGGCATAACGGAAGTAGGGGCCGGAATCGCCCTTGGCCAGCGCGCGCTTGGCTTCGTCGTAGTACTGGCGTTGCAGGGCCAGGTCTGCCGCCTGGGCGGACTGGACGGCAGTGGCGGAAAGAAGCAGGCAGGATAAAAGACTGAAAAGGCGACTGCGCATGAGACATCCGGGCAGAAAAATCATGACAAGTGCCGACAGGGCCAACACTGATTGTCCACTAGCTTAGCCTTTTGCCAGCAACCGGTGAAAGCTTTGCCGGTCCGCTGGTATCAGTTGGCAACAAATGTTGCACCAGCGTGGCCGACGGTGAAATAGCCGGCCTTCTAGGGGCGCAACTCAGGTAGAATGCGCGCCCGGTTTTTGGAGAAGAACATGACCCTGCTCAAATTCAGCGATGTGTCCCTTGCTTTCGGCGCGATGCCGTTGCTGGACAAGGTGTCCTGGCAGATCGCTCGTGGCGAGCGGGTGTGCATCATCGGTCGTAACGGTACTGGCAAGTCCAGCATGATGAAGCTGGTCAAGGGTGATCAGAAGCCTGACGACGGTTCCATATGGCGCGCACCTGGCCTGAAGATCGGCGAGCTGCCGCAGGAATTGCCGGTGGCCGACGAGCGGACAGTGTTCGACGTGGTCGCCCAGGGCCTGGCGGGGGTTGGCGAGTTGCTGGCCCAGTATCACCACCTGAGCCAGAACATCGTCACCGATGCGGACCTGGAAAAGCTCATGCACGTCCAGCACGACCTCGAAGCTCGTGATGGCTGGCGTTTGCAACAGTTGGTGGACAGCACCCTGAGCCGCCTGCAATTGCCTGCCGACAAGACCCTGGCCGAGCTGTCCGGTGGCTGGCGTCGCCGCGTCCTGCTGGCCCAGGCCCTGGTCGCCGAACCTGACCTGTTGCTGCTCGACGAGCCGACCAACCACCTGGATATCGGGGCGATTGCCTGGCTCGAAGAGGCCCTGAAGGATTTCCCCGGCGCGGTACTGTTCATCACCCACGACCGCTCGTTCCTGCAGAACCTGGCCACTCGCATCCTTGAGCTGGATCGTGGCGGCCTGATTGATTGGAATGGCGACTACGCCAGTTTCCTGGTGCACAAGGAAGCGGCGTTGGCGGCGGAAGAGACCGCCAATGCCTTGTTCGACAAGCGCCTGGCCCAGGAAGAAGTCTGGATTCGCCAGGGCATCAAGGCCCGTCGGACCCGCAACGAGGGTCGGGTACGAGCGCTCAAGGCGCTGCGCGTGGAGCGCGGCGAACGTCGCGAGCGGACCGGCAAGGCCAATATCCAGCTGGAATCCGCGGACAAGTCCGGCAAGCAGGTAATGGTGCTGGAGAATGTCAGCTTCGCCCACCCCGAGGGTCCGTTCCTGGTCAAGGATTTCTCCATGGTCCTGCAGCGCGGCGATCGTATCGGCCTGTTGGGGGCCAACGGTACTGGCAAGACCACCTTGCTCAAGCTGATGCTCGGTGGCCTGGTGCCCAGCAGCGGAACGGTGGAGGAGGGCACACGAATCGAAGTGGCCTACTTCGACCAGTTGCGCCACCAGCTGGACCTGGAAAAGACCGTGATCGACAACGTCGCCGAAGGTCGTGACTTCATCGAGATCGATGGCCAGAGCCGCCACGTACTTAGCTACCTGGGCGATTTCCTGTTCAGCCCGCAGCGGGCCCGGACGCCGGTCAAGGCGCTGTCGGGTGGTGAGCGTGCGCGCCTGCTGCTGGCCAAGCTGTTCAGCAAGCCGGCCAACCTGCTGGTGCTGGACGAACCGACCAACGACCTGGACGTGGAAACTCTCGAGCTGCTCGAGGAAGTGCTGTCGAACTACCAGGGCACAGTGTTGATGGTCAGTCACGACCGGGCCTTCCTTGATAACGTGGTCACCAGCACCCTGGTGTTCGAAGGCGCGGGACGCGTGCGTGAGTATGTCGGTGGGTATGAAGACTGGATCCGCCAGGGCGGATCGCCACGGCTGCTGGGCGTGACCGAGAACAAGTCTGGCAAGGCCGAGCTGAATTCTGCCGTAGTACCGCCGGTGCAGGCCCAGGCGCCGGTAGCGGATGCAGCGGCCCCGGCTGCGAAGAAGAAGCTCAGCTACAAGCTGCAACGTGAACTCGAAGCCCTGCCTGGGCTGATCGAGGCTCAGGAGCAGCAGATCGCCGCCGTCGAGGCAGAAATGGCCGATGCGGGTTTCTATCAGCGTCCTGTGGCGGAAACTGCAGCGGTGATTGCTCAGCTGGAGCAACTGAACGCCGAGCTGGACCAGATGGTTGAGCGCTGGGCGGAGCTGGATGCCTGAGTGACGACTGCCTGATGCAAAAAAAGCCCGACTCCAGAGTCGGGCTTTTTGTCGGGGCTGCTGTTCCTGAGCCCGGTAGCCGCAGGGCTCAGCGCTTGGCCAGGTGTACCGCCAGCACATCGCAAGGAGCGCCGTGCAGCACATCGTTGGCGGTGGAGCCGAGGAGCAGGGCCAGGCCATGGCGGCCATGACTGCCGACCACGATCAGGTCGCATGCCTGTTCCTTGGCCAGGTGGTGGATCTCCTGGCGTGGCTGGCCGTAGGTCAGGTGGCTGTATTCCTTGGTCAGCTCCGGGTACTTGTTGATCAGCCGATCGAGACGCTCCCTGGCCTGGTCGAACTGTTGTTGTTGCAGTTGCGAGAGATCCATCGGGACGTCACCGCCGAAAGCCATGGCCATGGGCTCGACAATATGCACCAGGGACAGCTTGGCCCCATTGCTCACCGACAGCTCGCGAGCACGATGGATAACGGGATCGCACTCTTCGGTTAGATCTACGGCGACCAGAATATGGTGGTAGGGCATGAGGCGCTCCTCCTGAGGATTGCAATAGCTTCAAGTATGGCTGGTTTCAAGCGGGTTGGTTCCGGTCAGGCCCGCTCATCAAGAATCGAGAGTACAGATATGACGGTCTGGATAGTGGTGTCAATCCTTGTAGTGGTCCTGAGCCCCTGGGCGTGGCTGCGACCTTCGCGTCACCAGAGCGGGTTGATCGCCATGCGCATGGAGGCCCGGCGCATAGGGCTGGCCATGCAGCTGGCGCCCCAGGAGTGGCCGCATTGGCTCGAGCAGCAGCCTCCCAGCCCATGCCCGCAGTACCACCAGCCAAGGCGTGGCGGGCCGGTGGCTTGCTGGAGCTATTGGCAGGTGGCCCCGGGAAGTTGGGTCAACCAATGGCGCGAGCCCTGTGACGACGAGACGCTGCTCAAGCACCTGCAAACCCTGCCGCCCGGGGTCTTCAAGGTAGAGGCCGACAAGCAGCTGATTTCACTGTACTGGAATGAGCGGGGTGAGCCTCGGGTTCTGCAGGACATCGCTGCGGTGCTCAAGGCATTGGCCTGACAGCCAGGCCCACGGGCGAGCAATAAAAAGCCCGACTCAGCATCGGGCGGGGTGGCCAGGCAGGCCGGTAACCTTTGAAGAAGCCACCTGCGGGTGGCTTTTTGCTGTCTGGGCGGCGGCCCTTGCCAGCCGATAGTGCCCCGTGTGGTGCGCTTTTCCCTCGGATATTTGCCCCAGCATAGTCAGGCGCTGCCCTACCAGTGGGAGGTTTAGGCAGATTTTTCTAAAGATTGATCCTATGAATGGCTATAAATGCAGGGGCGTGTTGGTGGCCTGTCGCACGTGGGAATGACCGCAAAGTCGCGTTTCAAACAGCATTTTGGGCGATTGACAATTAGCGGATTTTCCGTGAATGTGGCGTACCCAAATCAAACGGGCGTATGAAATGAGCGTTTGTATCTCAAGCGTTTCTATACAGATTCCCGACTATCGCGTTGGCGGGTGTGCCTGGCGGATTGGCGTTAGCATCGACGGTAACGTCAGTGCCATGCCAGAAGTTAGCGTCCGACGTGTACTGTTCAGCTTCCATATCGTGGAGATCAGTTGATGATTTACGAAGGTAAAGCCATCACGGTTAAGGCTCTTGAAAGTGGCATCGTCGAATTGAATTTCGACCTCAAGGGTGAGTCCGTCAACAAGTTCAACCGTCTAACCCTGAACGAATTGCGTCAGGCTGTTGACACCATCAAGGCAGATGCTTCGATCAAGGGCGTGATCGTCAGCAGTGGCAAGGACGTGTTCATCGTCGGCGCCGACATCACCGAGTTTGTCGATAACTTCAAGCTGCCGGATGCCGAGCTGGTGGCTGGCAACCTCGAAGCCAACAAGATCTTCAGCGATTTCGAAGACCTTGACGTGCCGACTGTTGTCGCCATCAACGGCATCGCCCTGGGTGGCGGTCTGGAGATGTGCCTGGCAGCGGACTACCGCGTCATGTCCGCCAACGCCAAGATCGGCCTGCCGGAAGTCAAGCTGGGCATCTACCCGGGCTTCGGCGGCACCGTACGCCTGCCACGCCTGATCGGTACCGACAACGCCATCGAGTGGATCGCCGCCGGCAAGGAAAACCGTGCCGAAGACGCGCTGAAAGTCGGCGCGGTGGATGCCGTGGTCGCTCCCGAGAAACTCAAGGATGCTGCCCTGACCCTGATCAAGGGCGCCATCTCCGGCCAGTTCGACTACAAGGCCAAGCGCCAGCCCAAGCTGGAAAAGATCAAGCTCAATGCCATCGAGCAGATGATGGCTTTCGAAACCGCCAAGGGTTTCGTGGCCGGCCAGGCGGGTCCGAACTACCCGGCGCCGGTCGAAGCGATCAAGACCATTCAGAAAGCCGCCAACTTTGGCCGCGACAAGGCCCTGGAAGTGGAAGCCGCAGGCTTCGTAAAACTGGCCAAGACCTCTGCTGCGCAAAGCCTGATCGGTCTGTTCCTGAATGATCAGGAACTGAAGAAAAAAGCCAAGGCCTACGACGAAATCGCCAAGGACGTGAAGCAGGCCGCCGTACTCGGCGCAGGCATCATGGGTGGTGGCATCGCTTACCAGTCGGCCTCCAAGGGCACGCCGATCCTGATGAAGGATATCAACGAGCACGGTATCGAGCAGGGCCTGGCAGAAGCCGCCAAGCTGCTGGTCGGTCGCGTTGAGAAAGGCCGCATGACTGCCGCGAAGATGGCCGAAGTGCTCAACGGCATTCGCCCGACCCTGTCCTACGGTGACTTCGGCAATGTCGACCTGGTGGTCGAAGCCGTGGTCGAGAACCCCAAGGTCAAGCAGGCCGTATTGGCCGAAGTCGAAGCCCAGGTCAAGGAAGACGCGATCCTGGCGTCCAACACCTCGACCATTTCCATCAGCCTGTTGGCCAAGGCCCTCAAGCGTCCGGAAAACTTCGTTGGCATGCACTTCTTCAACCCAGTGCACATGATGCCGCTGGTGGAAGTGATCCGTGGCGAGAAGTCCAGTGAGCTGGCGGTGGCCACCACGGTTGCCTATGCCAAGAAAATGGGCAAGAACCCGATCGTGGTCAACGACTGCCCGGGCTTCCTGGTCAACCGCGTGCTGTTCCCGTACTTCGGCGGTTTCGCCAAGCTGGTCAGCGCTGGCGTGGACTTCGTGCGCATCGACAAGATCATGGAAAAATTCGGCTGGCCAATGGGCCCGGCGTACCTGATGGACGTGGTCGGCATCGACACTGGCCACCACGGTCGCGACGTGATGGCTGAAGGCTTCCCTGACCGCATGAAGGATGACCGTCGCTCGGCCATCGATGTGCTCTACGAGGCCAAGCGCCTGGGCCAGAAGAACGGCAAGGGCTTCTATGCCTACGAGACCGACAAGCGCGGCAAGCAGAAGAAGGTCGCCGACCCAGCGGTGCTGGAAGTGCTCAAGCCGATCATCTACGAGCAGCGTGAAGTCTCCGACGAAGACATCATCAACTGGATGATGATCCCGCTGTGCCTGGAGACCGTTCGTTGCCTGGAAGACGGCATCGTCGAGACGGCTGCCGAAGCCGACATGGGCCTGGTCTACGGTATTGGTTTCCCTCCATTCCGTGGCGGCGCGCTGCGCTACATCGACTCGATCGGTGTTGCCGAGTTCGTTGCCCTGGCCGACCAGTACGCCGATCTGGGCGCGCTGTACCACCCGACCGCGAAGCTGCGTGAAATGGCCAAGAACGGCCAGAGCTTCTTCGGTTAAGCGCCCACACTAGAGCGAGAGTGAACATATGAGCTTGAATCCTAGAGACGTCGTGATTGTCGACTTCGGTCGTACTCCGATGGGCCGCTCCAAGGGCGGCATGCACCGCAATACCCGCGCTGAAGACATGTCGGCGCACCTGATCAGCAAACTGCTGGAACGCAATGCGAAGGTCGACCCGGCGGAAGTCGAGGACGTGATCTGGGGCTGCGTCAACCAGACCCTGGAGCAGGGCTGGAACATCGCACGCATGGCGTCGCTGATGACCCAGATCCCTCACACATCGGCCGGCCAGACCGTCAGCCGCCTGTGTGGTTCGTCCATGAGCGCCCTGCATACCGCAGCGCAAGCGATCATGACCGGCAACGGTGATGTGTTCGTGGTCGGTGGTGTCGAGCACATGGGGCACGTGAGCATGATGCACGGCGTCGACCCGAACCCACACCTGTCCCTGTACGCGGCGAAGGCCTCGGGCATGATGGGGCTGACGGCCGAGATGCTGGGCAAGATGCACGGCATCACCCGCGAGCAGCAGGACGCCTTCGGCGTGCGCTCCCACCAGCTCGCCCACAAGGCGACCCTGGAGGGCAAGTTCAAGGATGAGATCATCCCGATGCAGGGTTACGACGAGAATGGCTTCCTGAAGCTGTTCGACTACGACGAGACCATCCGTCCGGACACCACCCTGGAGAGCCTGGCGGCCCTGAAGCCGGCGTTCAACCCCAAGGGCGGTACCGTGACTGCCGGCACCTCGTCGCAGATCACCGACGGCGCCTCGTGCATGATCGTGATGTCGGCTCAGCGTGCCCAGGACCTGGGTATCCAGCCGTTGGCGGTGATCCGCTCGATGGCTGTAGCAGGTGTTGACCCGGCGATCATGGGCTATGGTCCAGTACCGGCTACGCAAAAAGCCCTGAAGCGCGCGGGCCTGGGAATCACCGACATCGACTTCTTCGAACTCAACGAAGCTTTCGCTGCACAGGCCCTGCCAGTGCTGAAAGATCTGAAAGTACTCGACAAGATGGACGAGAAGGTTAACCTGCACGGCGGCGCAATCGCCCTGGGTCACCCGTTCGGCTGTTCCGGTGCGCGTATCTCCGGGACCTTGCTCAATGTCATGAAGCAGAATGGCGGCACCTTCGGTGTGTCCACCATGTGCATCGGCCTTGGCCAGGGCATCTCGACCGTCTTCGAACGCGTTTAAGCGTTGGGTTGATGGAAGCCGGGGCCCTGTGCCCCGGTTTTTGTTTTTCTGAAGTTTTTTTATTTTTTTTTGCACGAGGGCCAGAGCATGCAGTTACAACCCGGGCTCTACCAGCATTACAAGGGGCCGCAGTACCGCGTATTCAGCGTGGCGCGGCATTCGGAAACGGAAGAGGAAGTGGTGTTCTACCAAGCCCTGTATGGCGATTACGGCTTCTGGGTACGCCCCTTGGGCATGTTCCTGGAGTCGGTCGAAGTTGACGGGGAGCAGGTCCCGCGCTTTGCTTTGGTGCAGGCCGAACCCAGTCTTTTTTCACCGGCTTGAACGCAGGTCGCGCAGCACCCCGCGCTTGACCTCACCTTGTTGCCACTATATATAGCGGTGCCGCGTCAGGCGCCATCCGCCTCAACTTCTCGAATTCAGGAATTTTCCGATCCATGGGCAAATCGCTGGTCATTGTGGAATCCCCGGCTAAGGCCAAGACCATCAACAAGTACTTGGGCAACCAATACGTGGTGAAGTCGAGTATCGGCCATATCCGAGACCTGCCCACCAGCGGTTCGGCAAGTGCCGCCAAGGAACCGGCCGCCAAGCGTGGCAAGGCTGTGGGCGAGGCCCCGGCCTTGTCGCCGAAGGAAAAGGCGCGCAAGCAGCTGGTGTCGCGCATGGGTGTCGATCCCGAGCACGGCTGGAAAGCCAAGTACGAAATACTTCCCGGCAAGGAAAAGGTCATCGAAGAGCTGCGCCGCCTTGCCAAGGATGCCGACACCATCTATCTCGCAACGGACTTGGACCGCGAAGGGGAGGCGATTGCCTGGCACCTGCGCGAAGCCATCGGTGGGGATGACGAGCGCTACAAGCGCGTGGTGTTCAACGAAATTACCAAGAAGGCGATCCAGGAAGCCTTCTCCCAGCCCGGCGAGCTGGATATTCATCGGGTCAATGCCCAGCAGGCTCGTCGTTTCCTCGATCGCGTAGTCGGCTACATGGTGTCGCCGCTGCTGTGGGCCAAGATTGCCCGTGGCCTGTCCGCCGGTCGCGTGCAGTCGGTGGCGGTGAAGCTTGTGGTTGAGCGTGAACGCGAGATCCGCGCCTTCATTCCTGAAGAGTACTGGGAAATACACGCCGACCTTGGCACTGCCAAGAGTGCCAAGGTGCGTTTCGAAGTAGCGCGTGAGAAGGGTGAAGCCTTCAAGCCGCTGAACGAAGCCCAGGCCATGGCAGCGCTGGAAAAGCTCAAGGCTTCGTCCTACAGCGTCGTCAAGCGCGAAGACAAGCCGACCAGCAGCAAGCCGTCGGCCCCTTTCATCACCTCCACATTGCAGCAGGCCGCGAGCAACCGCCTGGGCTTCGGGGTGAAGAAAACCATGATGATGGCCCAGCGCTTGTATGAGGCGGGTTACATCACCTACATGCGTACCGACTCCACCAACCTCTCGGCCGATGCCGTGGCGATGGCGCGCAGCTATATCGAGAGCGAGTTCGGCGACAAGTACCTGCCAGCCTCGCCCAACGTCTACAGCAGCAAGGAAGGGGCGCAGGAGGCGCACGAAGCGATTCGTCCGTCCGACGTGAACACCCATCCGAGCAAGCTGTCGGGCATGGAGCGCGATGCTGAGCGCCTGTACGAGTTGATCTGGCGCCAATTCGTGGCTTGCCAGATGCCGCCGGCACAATACCTGTCCACCACCGTCAGCGTTGCTGCTGGCGAATTCGAGCTGCGTGCCAAGGGTCGTATCCTCAAGTTCGACGGTTACACCCGGGTCATGCCGCAGGTGAGCAAGCCGGGCGATGACGATGTACTGCCGGACATGGCGCAGGGCGAAGTGCTGAAGCTGATCCAGCTGGACCCGAGCCAGCACTTCACCAAGCCGCCGGCACGCTACTCCGAAGCCAGCCTGGTGAAGGAGATGGAAAAGCGTGGGATCGGCCGTCCGTCTACCTACGCGGCGATCATTTCCACTATCCAGGATCGTGGTTATGTGACGTTGCACAACCGTCGGTTCTATTCGGAAAAGATGGGCGACATCGTTACCGAGCGCCTGTCTGAAAGCTTCTCCGACCTCATGGACTACGGCTTCACAGCCGGCATGGAGGAGAACCTCGACGACGTGGCCCAGGGTGAGCGTGACTGGAAGAGCGTGCTCGACGAGTTCTACGGCGACTTCAAGAAGAAGCTCGAAGTTGCCGAGGGCGCTGAAAGCGGCATGCGTGCCAACCAGCCAGTCATGACCGATATCCCATGCCAGACCTGCGGTCGGCCAATGCAGATCCGTACGGCTTCCACAGGCGTGTTCCTGGGCTGCTCGGGTTATAGCCTGCCACCCAAGGAGCGTTGCAAGGCCACCGTCAACCTGGTGCCAGGTGATGAGATCGCGGCAGATGACGAGGGTGAGTCCGAGTCCCTGGTGCTGCGTGGCAAGCATCGTTGCCCGATCTGCAGCACGGCGATGGATGCCTACCTGCTGGACGAAAAGCGCAAGCTGCATATCTGTGGCAACAATCCGGATTGCGCGGGTTACGAGATCGAAGAAGGCAGCTACCGGATCAAGGGCTACGAGGGGCCGAGCCTGGAGTGCGACAAGTGCGGTAGCGAGATGCAGCTCAAGACCGGTCGTTTCGGCAAGTTCTTCGGTTGCACCAACGCTGCCTGCAAGAACACCCGCAAACTGCTGAAGAGCGGTGACGCGGCGCCACCGAAGATGGATCCGGTGAAGATGCCAGAGCTCAAGTGCGAGAAGGTCAACGACACCTACATCCTGCGTGACGGTGCATCGGGGCTGTTCCTGGCTGCCAGCCAGTTCCCGAAGAACCGCGAGACCCGTGCACCATTGGTGCTCGAGCTGATCCCGCACAAGGATGAGATCGATCCCAAGTACCACTTCCTTTGCGAAGCGCCGAAGAAGGACCCTGAGGGTCGTCCAGCGGTCGTGCGCTACAGTCGCAAGACCAAGGAGCAGTACGTGCAGACCGAAGTCGACGGCAAGCCCACCGGCTGGCGTGCTTTCTACGACGGCGGCAGCTGGAAGATCGAAGACAAGCGCTGAGGGGAACCAGGCGCTGGAGGCCTGCCTCCAGCGCAGTGACTCGCAAGGCCGCATGCTCCAGGGGAGTATGCGGCCTTTCTTTTGGCTTGCGGCCGGCAGGATCGATCCCTGAAACTGTGGCGTCCGCACCCGGTTCTCTTCTCGTAGTGGAGGCTGCCTAAATGGCCCATGAGCTCTATACCCGTACCAACCAGAAAATCTATTTCGCCGGCTTGGCGCTGGAAGCCTTGGCGCGAGCCGAGGAGGGGCGGGCGATGAACGCCCAGGCCCTGGTCCAGGCTGGCCGTGAGTCGGCGTTGTTTCACTTGTATGGGGCGCTGCTTGGGTTGTGTCATGAGATTGCCGGTTTCTACCGGCTGCCGCAGGCGGGGGCATCCCGTGTGGAGCAGATCCTCAATCGTGACGTGCTGGAGAGCCTTGCCATTCCCGAACTGGCTGAGCTGGTCGAGCTGGCACACAGTCCGCAAACCTGGCTGGCACAGCTGTTGGCCGCCTACGGGGCGTTGCTCCAGCCTCCGCGTGCGCCTCGCAAACCCAAGGGTGACGTGACCCAGCCGCTGATCGAGGCAGTCAACCTGGGGGAGGCGGAGTCGCAGCAGGAACTGGGGCGAGAGGAGCTGGAAAGCTGGCGGCAAAACCTCAAGGCCCTGGCCATTCGTTTTCGGGATGGCTTGAACGAGTGTTGAGACCGGACGCCACCTGATTCGCCGTACGATTATTTGATCAAGGAAGATTCATGCTGTTCTTCTTGCGTGACCAGGCGCTGGTGCGCCTGCTGAACGACTCCCAGGTGCGAGTCGCTCGTGCTCAGTCCACCGAGGACCTGCTGGAGGTGCTTGACCGGCTCGAAGTGTTCCCTGGTGGACTGGAATTCGATCATGTGCAATCGATAATCCTGCTGGTGCTGGCCTGTGCATCCTTCGCCGCAGTCTTGTTGATGGATGGCATGGGGGGGATGTTCTGGGTGGGCGTGGCCCTGGCTTTTTTCAGCTACTACACGCGTAAAGGGCTTTCTGGGTCGTTGACGGACCTGGCAACCAGCATCGCCCGTAAATGCGCCCTGTTCTGTAATGAATTGAGCGAATTCGACAGCACTGCCGATTGGCGGCTTAAAAAACTCAATAGCGAATTTGCCGATTATCAGCGCGGCAATGAGCGGCGGCACATCGTGGATTCGATCCAGGGTATCTATCAGGGAAGTCGCCATTCACTGGCGTTCGAGTATCACCACCTGCAGTACGTCACCTCCAGCAGCCAGCGAGGTGTAGGGGGGAGCTACAGGACGGTCTTCGAGACCTTCAATCGCTATAGCCTGGTGGTGGATTTCCCCTGGGTGACGGACATTGCGGTGCGCTCCAGTCACCTGGAGCTCCCAATGGCTGGGCAGCCGTTCAAGACCAACTGCAGCGCTTTCGATGAAGTCTTTGGGCTGCGTGGCAAGGATCAGGCCAGCTGCGAGCAATTCGTGACACCTGCGACCCTGAGCTTGCTGATGGGGCTTTCACGCCGTCTGGACAAGGTGAACCTGGAATTCTCCAGCCAGGGACGACTCTGTCTGAGTTTCGATAACGCAGAGATCATGGCCCATGCCGACCTGGGGTCTTTGAGTGATCTCTCGATGTTTCGCGAGCGGATCAAGGAGGGCGTTGAACTTCCGGGACTGTTTCCAGTGCTGGAGTGGGTGCATCAGTTGGCGCTATTGCACGATGATTCGGCAGGAGAATCCGAGTCCAGTGATCTGATCAGGGAAGGGTGATGCAGTTTCTCAAGCGGGATGCCGCGTTGGTGCGTTTGTTGGGCGATTGCAATGTGGCGGTGGCGCAAGCCCGGTCCAATGAAGATCTGTTGGCAATCATCGACAGGCTGAAGGCCTTCAAGGGAGGACTGCAGTTCGACCATGCCCAGTCCTGGGTGTTGTTGTCGCTGGCCGTGGCGTCGGCGATGCCTGCTCTGGCGGGCGTGGTGTTGATGTGGTTTGCCACTGCGTGCCTGGGTTTTGCCAGTCTATATATCTGGATGAGCCGCTCGGCGGCTTTGGACGAGTTGCCGAAGAGCATCGCCCGGCAATGCTCGTTTCTCAGTAATGGCCTCTGCGATCCGGGCGGTACTGCAGATGAGCGCCTGGGGCGATTGAATGAGGAGTTCGACGATTATGATCGTGGTAACGACAGCCGTCGTGTCGAGGCTTCGGCCAGCGGCGTGTATCAGGGCGCGCGGCATCAATTGTCCTTCGTCTTCCACCATTTGCACTATGTGAACTCCCACAACAAAACCAAATCCGATGGCGAAAGTGAAAGGGTCTACGAACACTTCGATCGCTTCAGCCTGGTGGTGGAGTTTCCTTGGGTTACCGGTGTAAAGGTGCGCAGTGACCTGGCGAGCAAGAAAAGCACCAGGTCCAAGGTCTTCGAGACCACGTCCGATGAGTTCAATAGAACCTTCAGTTTTGCCGGTGACAGCGAGTTGGATTGCGCAAAGTTCGCGACGCCTACAACCCTGGCTTTTCTGTTGAATATTTATCGGCGGCTGAAAAAAGTGAATCTGGAGTTTTCCAGCCAGGGGCATCTATGCCTGAGCTTCGATGATGCAGAAGTCATGGCCTACAAGGATCCAGGCACGCTTGAGGATCTATCGAGCTTCTATGCAAACATCGAGCAAGGGCTGGAGTTGCCGAATCTGTTTCCGGTACTGGCCCTGGTGCACGAACTGGCGGAATTGCACGACAACAATTTTGATCTTCCATTGAAGGTCGCTGAAGAGCTGGAGCAGTAGGGTATGGAGTTGTGGTTGGTCATCGCGATTGCCGTGGGCGTTCTTGCCTATGTGCACTACAACAAGATTGTCAGCGCGTACAACCGCGCTCAACGTGCCTGGTCGGATGTGCTGACCTATCAGCGGCAGAGAATCAAGGTGCTGGACATGCTCGAGCCGCAAGTGGCTGGTTTTCAGGCTTATGAAAGCCAGTTGCTGGAAAAGATCGTTGGGTTGCGGAGCGCCATTGGCAGCTTGCCGTCTGCAGCCGATGGCGACGCGCTCAATTCGGTGGACCAGGGCGCCAAGGCTTTGCTGGGAGGGTTGAATCTTGCGTTTGAAGCCTATCCCGACCTCAAGTCTGTCGAATTGTGGAGCAACCTGATGCGTGAGGTTGCCGAGCAGGAAGGCAACATTGGGGGAGCCATTACTCTGTTCAACCTGAATGTGGAGCAGTTCAATAACGCGATTCAGTTGTTCCCCGGTTCCCTGGTCAATAGGTTGACCCTGAAGAAGTCGCTGATCACGCCATTCTCCGACAGTCAGGCCTCGGCAGGGTTTGAATACAAACCGAATTTCTGAAGGTGCTGAGTCGTTTCCGCAGGGGTATTGACCCGTAATGGGTATTCCGAACAGTCACGGCGGGCCTGTTCGGCGTTAGCGATTCCTGAGCGGGGAGAGGATGATGGCTGGTATAATCCCCCGCCTTTCGTGGAGAACAGATCTTTATGCCAACGTCCTTTCTAGAAATTGTCGAATTGCCAGACGGTCGTATCGAGCTGCGCAGGGCTGAGGACGAGGGTTCTCTGGTTACCTTGGATTTCTCCGAGGACGCCAAGGCCTTTTTGCAGGGCCAGCATGTAGAAGTAGCCAAGGCCATGTTGAGCGTCGGCGTACAGATGGCAGGTCGCCTGGTCGAGGGTGAAATCGACAAGGAAGATGGTCCACGGGTTCTTCACTAAACCCGTTTATCGGTTTTCTTCAGGTCATTCGTCGTATTGTTCCGGCTTCTCAATCCTGGAGAAGCCTCGAGTCATCCAAGCGTATTTTCAGCGACTTCCCAGTATCTATCCCAATCGAATGTTCAGGCTTTGCGCCTCGCCAGTGCGTGCAGCACTGACCAGCTGCTGCCGAGCGTTGCTGCTCAACGGGCTAAGCCAGCTGACCACCGTATGGCTACGACCCAGGCGTAACGCCTCGCAGGCCAATTGCAGAGGGCTCTGGCTGCCCCTGGGTTGAAGCAGCAGGATACGTTCGCGATTCAGGCCAGCATCACGCAGCCAGGTTTGGGTCAGGCTGGAGGGCGGGGCGATCAGGGTCAGCCAGCGGGCGTCCTGGTCCTGGCTCAGTTCCCTGAGAATAGGGGCCAGGAGGTTCAGGCAGTTCCCGGCAGCGCCGCGCAACGACAGTTCGCTGAAGGCTTCCGGAGCATTGTTCCAGGATGATTCGACCGCTTCCTTGAGAGCTGGCGCCAGGGGCTGAGCCAGGAATGCCTCGAAAAGGGGCAGTTGTGCTTGCTGTGGCGTGTGGGGGAACTGCATGGAGCCTCCTTCAGCGGCGAATGACGCCGACACTCAAGCCTTCGATCACCAGTTCCTGATCTTTCAGGTTGACTTCGATAGGGGCGAACTCTGGGTTTTCGGCGATCAGCCAGACCTTGCTGCCTTCGCGCTTGAAGCGCTTGACCGTGACTTCGTCGCCGATGCGCGCCACGACCACCTGGCCGTTACGGGCTTCGCGAGTGGTATGCACGGCCAGCAGGTCGCCGTCGAAGATGCCGATGTCCTTCATGCTCATGCCGTGCACCCTTAGCAGGTAGTCGGCACGAGGGTGGAAGAAGGCCGGGTTGATGTTGCAAGACTCCTCGATGTGCTGCTGTGCGAGGATCGGTGCGCCGGCGGCGACACGGCCAATGATCGGTAGAGTATCGTCGCTCTTGGCTTCGAAGCCCGGGATGCGGATGCCGCGGGAGGCGCCGGGGGTCATCTCGATCGCGCCCTTGCGAGCCAGGGCCTTGAGGTGTTCCTCGGCAGCATTGGGGGACTTGAAACCCAATTCCTGCGCAATTTCGGCGCGGGTTGGCGGGTAACCGTTGTCTTCGAGGCAGCGTTTGATAAAAGCCAGAATCTCAGCTTGGCGGGGCGTCAGTTTTAGCATGTCGATCGCTCTGTCTTTTTATACAGTTGCTGGGATTATATACAGTGAACCTGGCTTGGCAATCCTCCTTTTGCGGTGCCCGGCCAGGCGGTTGTCGTCCTGGCGTCGGAATCTGCCGCCCGGGGCAGGCTACAGGGTGCGGCAGGTATGATTAAATAACGCGCCGGACGGGTCCCGTAGGGCTAGGCAGGCTTGACATTGCAGAGCCTGAAACGTATGTTTCAAACAAGTGTTTGTCAGGCGGAGTAGCCATGGCCCAGTCGGAAACCGTTGAACGCATTCTCGATGCTGCCGAGCAGTTGTTCGCGGAAAAAGGTTTTGCCGAAACCTCGTTGCGGCTGATCACCAGCAAGGCTGGAGTCAACCTGGCGGCAGTCAATTACCATTTTGGTTCCAAGAAAGCCCTGATCCAGGCCGTGTTTTCACGCTTCCTGGGGCCGTTCTGCATCAGCCTCGATCGTGAGCTGGAGCGTCGTCAGGCCAAGCCGGACGGCAAGCCAAGTCTGGAAGAACTGCTGGAGATCCTGGTAGAACAGGCGCTGGTGGTGCAGCCTCGCAGCGGCAACGACCTGTCGATCTTCATGCGCCTGCTTGGGCTGGCCTTCAGCCAGAGCCAGGGGCACCTGCGTCGCTACCTTGAAGACATGTATGGGAAGGTGTTCCGTCGCTACATGCTGCTGGTCAATGAGGCGGCGCCGCGTATTCCACCTATCGAGCTGTTCTGGCGCGTGCACTTCATGCTGGGTGCCGCGGCATTCAGCATGTCCGGAATCAAGGCCTTGCGCGCCATTGCCGAGACCGACTTCGGAGTCAACACGTCCATCGAGCAGGTGATGCGGTTGATGGTGCCGTTCCTCGCAGCCGGCATGCGTGCTGAAACCGGCGTCACCGACGAGGCCATGGCCAGCGCCCAGCTCAAGCCACGCAGCAAGTCAGTTCCAGTCCCGGCAGCCGCCAAGGCCTGACCCACGGGTGGGCGCGGCAGCTTACATCCGCTAAGCTAGCCGCCCATGCCGATTCTCGTTTTCCATCCCCGCGCCTTCCTCTCGCCGACGCCCCGCGCTACGGCTGCCTGCGTCCTGCGAGAGCCATCGCAGAAGGTGCGCGCATTCGTGTTTAAGGAAATTTTATGACCACTGGCCTGCAAGGCTCCTTGATGGTGGACGTCGCCGGTACCTGGTTGACGGCCGAAGATCGCCACCTCCTGCGCCAGCCGCAGGTCGGTGGGCTGATCATCTTTGCTCGCAATATCGAGCATCCACGCCAGGTGCGTGAACTCTGCGCGGCGATCCGTGCCATCCGCTCCGACCTGCTGCTGGCGGTGGACCAGGAAGGCGGGCGGGTGCAGCGCCTGCGCCAGGGTTTTGTCCGCTTGCCAGCCATGCGCGCCCTGGCCGACAACGTGAATGCCGAGTACCTGGCCGAGCAGTGCGGCTGGGTCATGGCCACGGAAGTCCTGGCGGTCGGCCTGGACTTGAGCTTCGCGCCGGTTCTGGACCTCGATCATCAGCGCAGTGCAGTGGTGGGCAGCCGTGCATTCGAGGGCGATCCAGAACGCGCCGCACTGCTGGCCGGAGCCTTTATCCGGGGCATGAACAGCGCTGGCATGGCGGCCACCGGCAAGCACTTCCCAGGCCATGGCTGGGCCGAGGCGGACTCCCACGTGGCGATCCCCAATGACGAGCGCAGCCTGGAAGACATCCGTGCCAAGGACTTGCTGCCATTCGCTCGCCTGAGCAAGCAACTGGCGGCGGTCATGCCGGCCCATGTGATCTACCCGCAAGTCGACAGTCAGCCGGCCGGTTTCTCCCGGCGCTGGCTGCAGGACATCCTGCGCGGTGAGTTGCAGTTCGATGGGGTGATCTTCAGTGATGACCTGTCCATGGCCGGAGCCCATGTGGTGGGCGATGCTGCGAGCCGGATCGAGGCAGCCCTGAGCGCTGGATGCGACATGGGCCTGGTGTGCAACGACCGCGCGGCCGCAGAGCTGGCCCTGAGCGCTGCCCAGCGCCTCAAGGTCAGCCCGTCGCCGCGGATCGCGCGGATGCGTGGCCAGGCTTTCGCCAATCTCGAGTACAAGCAGGATCCCCGCTGGCTGACGGCGCTGGCCGCGCTCAGGGCCGCTCAGTTGATCGACTGAGCCAGCCCCTTCGACAGGCCGCTTCAGCGGCCTGTCTTGTTATCCGGCAGGGGGGCGAACAGCGCCTCGATGTCTTCGCTCTGCAGCTTCCAGTCGCCAGCCTGGCGCCCATCCAGTACGCCCGCCGCCAAGTTCGATTTCTCCTGCTGCAAGTGCTGGATCTTTTCTTCTACGGTGCCTCGGGCAATCAGCTTGTAGACGAACACCGGTTTCTCCTGGCCGATGCGGTACGCGCGATCGGTGGCCTGGGTCTCGGTAGCCGGGTTCCACCAGGGATCGTAGTGGATCACCGTATCGGCTTCGGTCAGGTTCAGGCCGACTCCGCCAGCCTTGAGGCTGATAAGGAATATCGGCAGCTTGCCGCTCTGGAACTCCCTTACCGGCGTGCGCCGGTCCCGGGTCTGGCCCGTCAGCAGGCCATAGGCGACATTGCGGCGCTTCAGCTCGACTTCGATCAGGCTCAGCATCGAGGTGAACTGCGAAAACAACAGGATCCGCCGGCCTTCCTCGAGCAGTTCCTCGAGCATTTCCATCAGGCTGTCGAGCTTGCCGGAAGAGCTGCCGCGGGCTGGCGGCACGTCGTTGACCAGGCGCAGGTCGCAGCACACCTGACGCAGCTTGAGCAGCGCCTCGAGGATGATGATCTGGCTGCGGGCCACACCCTTGCGGGTGATTTCGTCGCGGACCTTCTTGTCCATGGCCAGGCGCATGGTTTCGTAGACATCACGCTGCGCCTCGTTGAGTTCTACCCAGTGGATGATTTCGGTCTTGGGCGGCAGTTCAGTGGCCACCTGTTCCTTGGTGCGGCGTAGCAGGAACGGTTTGATCCGGCCGTTGAGGTGTTGCAGGCGCACTTCGCTGGCGTGTTTCTCGATGGGCACGCGGTAGTCGCGGTTGAAGTTCTTCGCATCCCCCAGCCAGCCCGGCAGCAGGAAGTGGAACAGTGACCAGAGTTCGCCCAGATGGTTTTCCAGGGGCGTGCCGGACAGGCACAGGCGCTGCCGGGCATTGAGCTCGCGGGCAGCCTGGGCGGCCTTGCTCGACGGGTTCTTGATGTACTGCGCCTCGTCGAGGATCAGCACATGCAAGGGCTGGGCAGCCAGCAGTTCGATGTCCTTGGGCAGCAGCGCATAGGTGGTCAGCAGCAGGTCGTAGTCGCCCAGCTGGGCGAAGTGCTTCTTGCGCCCGGCGCCATACAGCGCCAGCACCTTGAGCTGCGGGGTGAAGTGCGCCGCTTCGTCCAGCCAGTTGGGGACCAGGCTGGTGGGCATCACTACCATGCAGGGGCGATCCAGGCGCCCGGCGTTCTTCTCGCTGAGAATGTGCGCCAGGGTCTGCAGGGTCTTGCCCAGGCCCATGTCGTCGGCCAGGATGCCGCCCACTTCCAGTTGGCGCAGGGACTGCATCCAGCTCAAGCCTTCGAGTTGATAGGGGCGCAGGGTGGCGTTGAGGCCCTGTGGCGCTGGCGCCGCATAATCGCGGATGTCCCGCAGGCGCTGGGCGAAGGTGCGAATGTGTTCACCGCCTTCCCACAGCAGCGGCAGGTCCTGCAGCGGATTGAGGCGGGTGGCATCGGCGCTGCTCAGGCGCAGGGTGGTATCGCCGGATTCCTGCAGGTAGAACTCGCCGAGTGTCGCCAGCACCGGCTTCAGGCGGCCGTAGGGCAGCGCCACCTGCAGAGGGCCGTGCAGGGAGTTGGGGCGGTTGGGAATGTTGACCAGGATCAGTTCGTCGTCGCGGCGCCTGGCCAGGCGTTCCGGGTTGAGGATCTCGGTGTGCGAGCGCATCAGGTTGAGCAGGATCGGTAGCAGGCTCAGGCGCTCGCCGTTGACGATGATCCCCAGCTCCAGGTCGAACCAGTCCCGCCCCGGCGCTTCGTCGACGCTGGCGTACCAGTCGTCCACCGCTGTCAGGTCGAAGCCGAAGCCTTCATCGATCTGCAACTCCCAGTGTTGCTCGCGCAGCTTGGGCAGTTCGTTGAGGGTGAAGGTCAGCCACGCGCTGTCGTTGACCATCTCGTACAGCTCGCCGGCGCTTTCCGGCAAGGCCTTGCTCTGGCGCGTGGCGATCTTGAAGCCCAGGGCTCGCAGCTGTTCGCGGTAAGCCTGCTCCTGTTCCGGCTGGCGCCTGATCCGCAGGCTCTGGTGTTCCTGGCGGATGATCAGGTCGGCGTGCTTCGGGTCGCTGGCATATTCGCCCTGGTAATTGAAGGACAGCGCGGCGCGGTGCTGGATGTAGCGTTGCATCTTGCCATTGCGCGGTTCGAAGGCGCTGAACTCGATGCTCGCCAGCCACAGTCGCGGGATGGGGCGCACATCGTCCAGTACCTGCTGTGGGAGTGCCGGCGGGCGGCGACTGTCCAGGACAGCAGAGAGCTTTGCCAGCAACTCGGCATCCTTGGCGGCTGCCGGGTAGGCCAGGGTTTCTTCCACTTGCAGCAAGACCGCGGCGATGTGCTTGCAGTTGCTGTGTACAGGGCAGGTGCAGTGGCTGTCGATCAGCAGCAGGTTGCCCTTGCTCGATTCGCGCAGGGTGATGGTCTGGCGGTAGACATTGCCGCCAGAGCCTTCGCAGCTGGCCGTGATAGCGCTGTCTCCTGCGCTGACGATGCGCACGCGTTGTTCCAGGGCGTAGCGCCGGCCGCGCTCCAGGGCTTGTTCCTTGAAGCGGTTGATCCAGGACGGGGCCAGGGGTTTGGTTAGGGGCGGAATCATAGGGACTTCGATCAGTCCGGAATTTCAGTCGGGGCGGGGCGTGGTGCCGGCGCGGTCAGCGAAGTGATCTTGATCAGCAGCGCCAGGTGGCCGTTATCCAGGTAGTTGAGCTGGCCGTTCTTGGTATGGCTCTGCTGTTTCAGGCGCTCGCTGCGGGTGACCAGGCCATTGCCGTCGATCTGATTGATCCAGAAGTCGGCATCCACATCGGTGAAGCGCCCAAGTGTCAGGCCCAGGGTGCCCTCGATGGGGAACTGGCCGAACTGTTCGGGCCCTTCGCTGAGGGCGACCTTGACCGGGATTTCCCCCAGGGTCTGCTGCCAGGCCCGGTGCAGCAGCACGCTGTAGTTGCCGCTGGCACCGAGCTTCTCGACGATTGCACCCAGGGCCGGAGTGCGCTGGCTGTCCGGCCCCAGGCGCTGGGCGCCGGCAGCCCAGTCCTCCGGCGCGGCGCGGCTGATGATCTGGGGTTCGGCATTCTGGCGTACGAGGATCATTTCCACCTGGTAGCGGTCGTCGGCCAGGGCCATGGGCGCGACGACCAGGGTCAGAAGCAGGGGCAGGGAGCGGAACAGGCGCATGGGGCGTCCTTCAAGCAGTTTTCGGGGTGAGGCTCTCAAGCAGGGCCTCCAATGTATTAAAGCGCTCTTCCGGGCGTTCCATCGGCACCATGAACTTGAACAGTGTTGCGCCTTCGAACTTGTAGCGTTTGGGCTGGCCCTGGATCAGCTTGATCAAGGCCAGTGGGTCCACAGGAGTATCCGCAGCGAACTCGATGCGTCCGCCCTGGGGGCCGCCATCGATCTTCTTGATCCCCAACTGCTCGGCCTGGAGCTTGAGCAGGGTCAGGCGGATCAGGTTCTTGGTCGGCTCGGGCAGCAGGCCGAAGCGGTCGATCATCTCCACCTGCATGTCCTTCAGGCCATCTTCGTCGGCGGCCGAGGCAATGCGTTTGTAGAGGATCAGACGGGCGTGAACGTCCGGCAGGTAGTCCTCGGGAATCAGGGCCGGCAGACGCAGGTTGATTTCCGGGCCGCCGCCCAGGGGCTGGTCGAGGTTTGGCTGTTCGCCCTTGCGGATAGCCTTGACTGCGCGTTCCAGCATTTCCATGTACAGGGTGAAGCCCACGGCCTGGATCTGGCCGCTCTGGCCGTCGCCCAGCAGTTCGCCGGCACCGCGGATTTCCAGGTCGTTGGTGGCCAGCACGAAACCGGCCCCCAGGTCCTGGGTATTGGCAATGGCTTCCAGGCGCTTTTCCGCGTCCGGGGTGATCTGCTGGCGTGGTGGCGTCAGCAGGTAGGCGTAGGCCTGGTGGTGGCTGCGTCCGACCCGGCCGCGCAACTGGTGGAGCTGGGCCAGGCCGAACTTGTCGGCCCGCTCGATGATGATGGTGTTGGCGCTGGGCACGTCGATTCCGGTCTCGATGATGGTCGAGGCGATCAGCACGTTGAAGCGCTTGTGGTAGAAGTCGCTCATCACCTGCTCGAGTTCGCGTTCGCGCATCTGCCCGTGGCCGATGCCAATGCGTGCCTCGGGCACCAGTTCGGCCAGTTCGGCGGCGCATTTCTCGATGGTCTTCACATCGTTGTGCAGGTAGTACACCTGGCCGCCGCGCAGCAGCTCGCGCAGCAGGGCCTCTTTCACCGTGCTCTTGTTCTGCTCCATGACGAAGGTGCGTACCGACAGGCGTCGGGCCGGCGGGGTGGCGATGATCGACAGGTCGCGCATGCCCGAGACAGCCATGTTCAGGGTTCGCGGGATCGGTGTGGCGGTCAGGGTGAGGATGTCGACTTCGCTGCGCAGCGCCTTGAGCTGTTCCTTCTGGCGCACGCCGAAGCGGTGTTCCTCGTCGATGATCACCAGCCCCAGGTTCTTGATCTTCACATCGTCCTGCAACAGCTTGTGGGTACCGATGACGATATCGATCTTGCCTTCGGCCAGGTCCGCCACCGCGGCACTGACTTCCTTGGCCGACTTGAAGCGGCTCATGACTTCCACGGTCACTGGCCAGTCGGCGAAGCGGTCGCGAAAACTGTTGTAGTGCTGCTGGGCGAGCAGCGTAGTGGGCACCAGGATCGCCACTTGCTTGCCGCCATGCACGGCGATGAACGCGGCGCGCATGGCCACTTCGGTCTTGCCGAAGCCGACGTCGCCGCACACCAGCCGATCCATGGGCTTGCCCGAGAGCATGTCCTCGCGCACCGCTTCGATGGTGCTCTGCTGGTCCGGGGTTTCCTCGAACGGGAAGCCGGCGCTGAAAGTGGCGTAGTCGGCCTTGGGGTCGGCAAAGGCATGGCCTTCACGGGCGGCCCTGCGGGCGTAGATGTCCAGCAGCTCGGCGGCCACATCGCGGACCTGTTCGGCGGCCTTGCGCTTGGCCTTCTGCCAGGCTTCCGAGCCGAGGCGGTGCAGGGGCGCGAGGGCGTCGTCGCTGCCGGTGTAGCGGGCGATCAGGTGCAGGTTGGCCACGGGTACGTAGAGCTTGGCGCCCTCGGCGTACTCCAGGGTGAGGAACTCGGCGGCCTGATTGTCGATTTCCAGGGTCGCCAGGCCCAGGTAGCGGCCGACACCATGGTCGATGTGCACCACCGGCGCACCCTCACGCAGTTCGGTGAGGTTCTTGATCATGGCGTCGTTGTTGGCGTCGGCGCGTTTCTCCCGGCGCCGACGCTGCATCACGCGCTGGCCGAACAGCGGGCTTTCGGCGACCAGCGCCAGTGCGGGCTCGTCCAGGACCAGGCCTTCGTCCAGCGGGGCGATGGTGATCGCCAGGCGCTCCTTGCCGGCGACGAAGTCCGGCCAGCTGTCGACGGTCCTGGGGCGCAGCTTGAGGCGCTCCAGCAGTTCCAGCAGGACTTCTCGGCGGCCCGCGGACTCGGCAGTGAACAGCACGCGCCCGGGGAACTCGTCGAGGAAGTTGGCCAGGGCCGCCAGCGGTTGATTGGCCTTGGCCTCGATGGCCAGGTTGGGCAGTTCCCGCGCCGGGAAGCGCTCGCGTCCGGCGCCGGTCTCCAGGTCCTGCTGGCTGGCCACCACGCGGGGCCAGTTCTTCAGCCGGGCAAAACAGTCTTCCACTGGCAGGAACAACTCGGCCGGTGGCAACAGGGGGCGCGCGGGATCGATGCGACGTTCTTCATAGCGGTTGCGCACGTCGTTCCAGAAGTTCTCCGCCGCCTGCTCGATACCCGGCAGGGAAAACACCTGGGTGTCCTGGGGCAGGTAGTCGAACAGGGTCGAAGTCTCTTCGAAGAACAGCGGCAGGTAGTATTCGATGCCTGCCGGGGTGATCCCGCTGCTCAGGTCCTGGAAGATCGGGCTGCGGCGGAAGTCCACATCGAAGCGTTCGCGAAAGCGCGCCTTGAAGCGTGTCACGGCGTCTTTCTGTAGTGGGAACTCCTTGGCCGGCAGCAGGCGCACCGAGTCGACCTTGTCGATCGAGCGCTGGTTCTCCGGATCGAAGGTGCGCAGGGTCTCGATCTCGTCATCGAACAGGTCGATGCGATAGGGCAGCTTGCTGCCCATGGGAAACAGGTCGATCAGCGCGCCGCGCACGGTGAATTCGCCGTGCTCGTACACCGTGTCCACATAACGGTAGCCGCTGGCTTCCAGGCGGCTGCGCATCTGTTCCACGTCGAGCTTCTGGCCGACGTCCAGCACCAGGCTGCTGCCCAGCAGGAACTGGGTGGGTGCCAGGCGGTGCAGGGCCGTGGTGATCGGGACCACCAGTACGCCGTGTTGCAGCTCCGGCAAGCGGTACAGGCTGGCAATGCGTTGGGAAATGATGTCCTGGTGGGGCGAGAACAGGTCGTAGGGCAGGGTTTCCCAGTCGGGGAAGTGCAGGACCGGCAGATCCGGGGCAAAGAAGCTCAGCTCCTGTTCCAGCCGGTCAGCGCTTTGGCTGTCGGCGGTCAGCAGGAGGGTGAAGCGCTTGGCGGCGCTGGCGGCTTCGGCGATGGCCAGGCTCAGGGCGGCACCGGGCAGATTGCCCCAGTGCTGTTTCCCGGTGGCGGCGGGGAGTAGCGGTAGACGCAGGACAGGCACGGACGGTCAAGCTCCAAGCGTTGCGACAAAGTCGGTAATTGTAACGGTCCGGGGCTGCCACTGTCAGTGGCTGATGTATCGATCGGGCCGGTTGCGGGAAATGTAGTGGCTATGACAAAAGAATGCGCGTTTGGTGGCGAAATGTAGTGCCAATTTCCGTCCGTGTTTCGGAGGGTTACGGACAGTTGGGCTGGCGGTCGCAAAAAATGACATCGCTGGAAGCCGCGGATTTACTGGGTTGCGGCTGATCGAAAGATTTTTTGCAAGGACTTTTGTTACGTTCCGAACGACAGGCGCGCATTGCTACAGGAGGGACTCGGCGGCATAATGTAGCCCCTTTTTTCTGCCCCTACATGTGGAAGGTTCCCGTGACTCAGAAACCCGACCAGTGTCTTGGTGAATGGATCGACCGTGAAGCACTCGCAGAAGCGATGATTCCGCTTATCGGTCAGCTCTACCGCAATAACAATGTGGTGAGCTCGATCTATGGCCGCAGCCTGATCAACCAGTCTGTCATCGCGATTCTCAAAGCTCACCGCTTTGCTCGCCATCGTCAGTCCGACGAAAGCGAATTGTCCGTCCACGAAACATTCCCGCTTCTGAAAGCCATGAGCGAGCTCAAGCTCGGCGCTGCTTCGGTCGATCTGGGCAAGTTGGCTGTCAAATTCAAGACCCAGGGCAATGGCCGCACCGCCGAACAGTTCGTTCGTGACGAGATGGCCGATGTCGTGGGTCAGCAAAACGCCTCGGCGCGCAAGGGCACTGACGTAGTGCTGTACGGCTTCGGTCGTATCGGTCGCCTGCTGGCACGTATCCTGATCGAGAAGACCGGTGGCGGCGACGGCCTGCGCCTGCGCGCCATCGTAGTGCGCAAGGGCGCCGACAACGACCTGACCAAGCGCGCCAGCCTGCTGCGTCGCGACTCGGTGCATGGCTCGTTCAACGGCACCATCACCATCGACGAAGAAAACAACACCATCACCGCCAACGGCAACCTGATTCAGGTGATCTACGCCAAGAGCCCGAGCGAAGTCGACTACACCCAGTACGGCATCCAGGATGCCCTGATCGTCGACAACACCGGTGTATGGCGCGATGCCGAGGGCCTGAGTCAGCATCTGGCGTGCCCAGGTGCCAGCCGTGTGGTTCTGACCGCACCTGGCAAGGGCGCGCTGAAGAACATCGTGCACGGCATCAACCACGGTGAAATCACCGCTGACGACAAGATCGTTTCCGCCGCCTCCTGCACCACCAACGCCATCGTGCCGGTGCTCAAGGCCGTGAACGACCAGTACGGCATCATCAATGGCCACGTCGAGACCGTTCACTCGTTCACCAACGACCAGAACCTGATCGACAACTTCCACAAGGGCAGCCGCCGTGGTCGTGCCGCGCCATTGAACATGGTGATCACCGAGACTGGCGCGGCTACTGCTGCCGCCAAGGCTCTGCCTGTGCTCAAGGGCAAGCTGACTGGTAACGCGATTCGCGTACCTACGCCAAACGTCTCGATGGCCATCCTCAACCTGAACCTGGAAAAGGCCACCACCCGCGACGAGATCAACGAGTACCTGCGCCAGACGGCCATGCACTCGGATCTGCACAAGCAGATCGACTTCGTCAATTCCCAGGAAGTGGTGTCCACCGACTTCGTCGGTTCGCGCCACGCCGGTGTCGTCGATGCCGAGGCCACTATCTGCAATGACAGCCGCGTTGTCCTGTACGTCTGGTACGACAACGAATTCGGTTACAGCTGCCAGGTAGTGCGCGTGATGGAAGACATGGCCGGGGTCAACCCGCCAGCGTTCCCACGCTAAGCGTCTGCTGATGTGAAAACGCCCCGACTTGTCGGGGCGTTTTTGTTTGTGGCGATTGCCTTATCGCGGGCAAGCCTCGCTCCTACGGAAAATCCAATTTGTAGGAGCGAGGCTTGCCCGCGAAGGGTTTACTGAGCGCCGCCAGTCACGGCCATCTGCGCAGTCCTCAGGGCGTGGCGATTGCCGCGGAACAGCACCAGGGTGGCGATCAGGCCCAGCACCGCGGCACCGCTGAGCCAGATGCCTGGTGCAGCCTTGTTGCCCAGCACATGGATCAGGTAGGTGCAGGCCGCCGGGGTGAAACCACCAAAGGTGGCGGTGGCCAGGCTGTAGGCCAGGGAGAAGCCGGTGGTGCGGACTTCGGCGGGCATGATTTCGGTCAGGGCCACCACCATGGCGCCGTTGTAGGAGCCATAGAGAAAGGACAGCCAAAGTTCGACGATCAGCAGATGGCTGAAGCTGGGATTGGCCACCAGCCAGGACAGCGCCGGATAGGCCGTGAGAATCGCCAGGACGGTTGCGCCCAGCAACAGCGGTTTGCGGCCGATCCTGTCCGACAGCGACCCCATGACTGGGAGCCAGAAAAAGTTCGACACACCGATGCAGACGGTCACCAGCAGTGCCTCGAAATCGGAGAGGTGCAGTTCGGCCTTGCCGAACGTCGGGGTGTAGGCGGTGATCAGGTAGAAGGACACGGTCGTCATCACCACCAGGGCCATGCCCGCGATGACGATGCCGAAGTTCTGGCCAATCGAACGCACGATTTCCTGCAGGGTAGGGCGATGCTTGCGTGCCTTGAATTCCGGGGTTTCTTCCAGGGAGCGACGGATCATGAAGATGGCTGGCACGATCATGCAGCCCACCAGGAAGGGCACGCGCCAGCCCCAGTCGCCCATTTGCTCGGGACTCAGCCAGTGGTTCAGGCCCACTCCCAGCAATCCGGCGAACACGACGGCGGCCTGTTGGCTCGCCGACTGCCAGCTGACGAAGAAGCCTTTGCGCCCTGGGGTCGAGATCTCGGCCAGATAGACCGAGACGCCACCCAGCTCCACGCCGGCGGAGAAGCCCTGCAGCAAGCGCCCGAGCAGGACCAGCAGGGGCGCGGCTACGCCGAGGGTGGCGTAACCCGGCACGCAGGCGATCAATACCGTGCCGGCGGCCATCAGCGCCAGGGTGATGATCAAGCCTTGGCGACGGCCATGGCGGTCGATGTAGGCACCGAGGAAGATTGCACCCAGGGGGCGCATCAGGAAGCCGGCGCCGAAGGTGGCCAGGGACAGCATCAACGACGCGAACGCACTGTCGGCAGGGAAGAAGGTCTTGGCGATTGCCGTGGCGTAGAAGCCATAGACCATGAAGTCGAACATCTCGAGAAAGTTGCCGCTGACAACGCGAAAGATCGCCTTGCCTTTGCCCGTGGTCGTGGACATGTTTTTCACTCACTTTGGCTGTCTTGTTAGCAATCCCTGGTCGTTACTCGTCCTCACTGCAAAGGCGGGGCGCGAAGCTGCACGCTGAACAGTTTTGTAACAATATGTGTGCGAAAGGCATCAGGCAACAAAAACTCTTGGAGCTGGTTCGGGGCTCTAGTCCGTGCTTTACCGTGGCCCTTAAGAAATGGGCGCTGGGCAGATGCCGTTCCGTCTATCGCATAATGGCGCTTTGCTTGAGGGGCTGGCCCTTCGGGACAGCGGATCTGGAGAGTTGACCTTGACGGGTAGTAGGTGGTTGCAGGTGTTATGGGGGGTGATGGCGCTATTGGCCGGATGTGGCGCGGGGGAGCGGGTGGAACGTATCGCCGGTCCGACCATGGGCAGCACCTGGTCGGTGCAGTACGTCAGGCCAGCAGGTGGTCCGGCGGCATCCACGGTCAAGGCTGAGGTCGAGGCAATCCTGGCCGAAGTGGACCGGCAGATGTCCACCTACCGCAGTGACTCTGATATCGAGAGGTTCAATGGGTTGCCTGCCCACAGTTGCCAGCCCATGCCCGAGCCAGTGTTGCACCTGGTGCGGGTGGGCGAGCAGTTGTCCCGTGACAGCGACGGTGCCTTCGATCTGACGGTAGAACCGTTGCTCGATCTCTGGGGATTCGGCCCCCAGGGTCGCCAGGAGCGGGTGCCGGACGTGGCCGCCCTGGCCGAGGTACGCCAGCGGGTGGGGCATGGGTTCTTGCGGATCGAAGGTGGTCAGCTGTGCAAGGACGTCGCGCTACAGGTGGATTTCAATAGCATTGCCGCGGGCTACGCGGTGGATCGCATTGCGGACCGCCTCGCAGAGCTGGGCATTGGCAGCTACCTCGCCGAAGCCACCGGCGAACTCAAGGCGGCAGGGCGCAAGCCTGATGGTGCGCCCTGGCGTATCGCCCTTGAAGAACCCCGGGATGACCGGCAAGTGGCCGAGCGGGTCATTGCCGTGGACGGTTACGGTGTGTCCACCTCCGGCGACTACCGTCATTATTTCGAGCAGGATGGCCAGCGTTACTCCCACACTTTCGATGCCCGGCTCGGGCGGCCCATTGGCCATACGCTCGCTTCGGTGACGGTGGTTCATCCATCGGCGTTGATGGCCGATGGTCTATCGACGCTTTTGCTGATCCTCGGTCCCGACGCGGGTTGGGACTATGCGAAAAAGCATGATGTCGCCGTATTTTTTGTGATGCGTGCCGATACAGGTTTTGTCACGCGCAGCAATCCGGCGTTCGATCACCTGTTCCACGGGCAGCCAGACTGAGCTTGCATGGGGGAGTGGACGTGGTAGTGCAGGCAAAAGTAGCCTACGACGCGACCAAGGGTTAATGTGCGCGGCGTTGACGCTTCTATAGACTGTGCCCGGGTTCGTAACCGAGCCAAATTGATCCTTCATGCCGCCGGCCGCGGCATGATTTAGCCGCAGATGCCAGAAGCGCATCTCGGCCTGTTCTGAGGAGTATGCATGGCTGTCTACAACTACGACGTAGTGGTGCTGGGCTCAGGCCCCGCTGGAGAAGGTGCGGCAATGAACGCCGCGAAGGCAGGACGCAAAGTGGCAATGGTCGACAGTCGTCGCCAGGTCGGCGGTAACTGCACCCACTTGGGGACTATCCCATCCAAGGCCCTGCGTCACTCGGTCCGGCAGATCATGCAGTTCAATACCAACCCGATGTTCCGGGCCATTGGCGAACCGCGCTGGTTCTCCTTTCCGGACGTGCTCAAGAGCGCGGAGAAGGTGATTTCCAAGCAGGTGGCCTCTCGCACCGGTTACTACGCTCGCAACCGGGTCGACGTGTTCTTCGGGACTGGCAGCTTTGCCGACGAACAGACGGTCGAAGTGGTCTGCGCCAATGGCGTCGTGGAAAAACTGGTGGCCAAGCACATCATCATCGCCACCGGCTCGCGCCCGTATCGCCCGGCGGACATCGACTTCAGCCACCCGCGTATCTACGATAGCGACACCATCCTCAGCCTCGGCCACACCCCGCGCAAACTCATCGTTTATGGCGCCGGGGTGATCGGTTGCGAGTACGCGTCGATCTTCAGTGGTCTCGGGGTGCTGGTGGAACTGGTGGACAACCGTGGCCAGTTGCTCAGCTTCCTGGATTCCGAGATTTCCCAGGCCCTGAGCTACCACTTCAGCAACAACAACATCACCGTGCGCCACAACGAGGAATATGACCGCGTCGAAGGCGTCGACAACGGGGTGATCCTGCACCTCAAGTCCGGCAAGAAGATCAAGGCCGATGCCTTGCTCTGGTGCAACGGCCGTACCGGCAACACGGACAAGCTGGGCATGGAGAACATCGGGGTCAAGGTCAACAGCCGTGGCCAGATCGAGGTGGACGAGAACTATCGGACCTGCGTGCCGAACATCTATGGCGCCGGTGACGTGATCGGCTGGCCGAGCCTGGCCAGTGCCGCCCACGACCAGGGCCGCTCGGCTGCCGGCAGCATTGTCGACAACGGCAGCTGGCGCTTCGTCAACGACGTGCCGACCGGGATCTACACCATTCCCGAGATCAGCTCCATCGGCAAGAACGAGCAGGAACTGACCCAGGCCAAGGTGCCCTACGAAGTGGGCAAGGCGTTCTTCAAGGGCATGGCCCGTGCGCAAATTGCCGGCGAGCCGCAAGGCATGCTGAAGATCCTGTTCCACCGGGAAACCCTGGAAGTCCTCGGCGTGCACTGCTTCGGTTACCAGGCTTCGGAGATCGTGCATATCGGCCAGGCGATCATGAACCAGCCGGGCGAGCTCAACACCCTGAAGTACTTCGTCAACACCACCTTCAACTACCCGACCATGGCCGAAGCCTATCGGGTGGCGGCATACGACGGCCTCAACCGGCTTTTTTGAGCGGCTCCGGCCGGTGGCCTGAGCCGGCCGGGGAGACCGATTTCAGTAATTCTCGAGAGTGGCGCTGGCCAAACCGGGAAAGTCTGTAATCAGGCTATCTACGCCGAAGTCGGCGAGCCTGCGCATCAGCGCTGGCTCGTTGACTGTCCATACCGACACATGCAAACCCTGACGCTGCGCCCGTTGCAGACGCTCCGGGGTGCACAGGGTCCAGTTCAACGCCAGAATCTCGCAGCCATAGCTCTGGGCGACCTTCAACGGGTCGAGCCAGGCGTATTCGGCTACCAGTCCGCGGGACAGGTCCGGGGTCAGTTCCACGGCGGCCTTCAGCACTTCCCTAGAGCTTGAGGTCACGGTGACCTTGTCCAGCAGGCCGAAGCGCTGGGCCATTTCCCGAATCGCCAGTACGGTGGTGGCGGCGCGAGTGCGCGAGGCGCTCTTGACCTCCAGCTGCCAGTGCTCGAAGTCGCACTTCTCGAACAATTCCTCCAGGCGCGGAATGGGGCAGGTGGTGACCCAGCCCGGACCGCCCTTGCGCGCGTCATAGGTCACCAGCTCGGCAGCGGCGTGCTCCACCACCTTGCCCCGCCGATCGGTGGTGCGCTTGAGGGTCGGATCGTGGATCACCATCAGCTCCCCGTCCATGGACAGGTGCAGGTCGAGCTCGCAGCGGCGCACGCCGTGCTTGAGGCACTCCTGAAAGCTGGTCAGGGTATTTTCCGGCGCTTCGCCCTTGGCGCCGCGATGGCCATAGATCAGGGTCACAATTGCTCCTTCACGGATGTCGTTCCTTTGGAAAGGGTCTGGCGTATCTTCAGCCTGCAGCAGGATCGTCCTGTTCCCGGGCCAGGCGGCGTTGCTGGGCCTGTTTCTGCAGGATATAGCGCGCCAGCAGCTGGCGCTGGGCCTCGGTCAATGCTTCGAACTCGGTGCCGATCTCGAAGGTGCCGAAGCTTTGGGGTTCGCAGTGGGTAACCCTGGCCCGCAACAGGAGCCCCAGGGCCTGGGGCATCAGCAGCAGCTTCACCGCCAGCTGGCTGCCGGTGGGGTAGCACTGATGGTGTCCGAACTCGATGCCGCCTTCGGAGAGGATCACCTGCTGGGGCTCGCCGAACTTGCCGAGCACGGTCTGGGCGACCACCTGGCCGAGCAGGTCGATGCGTTTGTTCATGGCCTTGAGGTAGCTGGCCAGGGTGCGGTCGCGCTCGCTGACCTGACGCAACAGGTGCTGGGATTCGAATTCGCTCAGGTGCAGTTCGCTGAGCAGATTGAACAGCGCGGACTCATCCTGCAACACTTCCTTGCTCGCTGCATCGTGGGCGGACAAGGGGCTAATTTCCAGTGCGATCGTGTCCTCGATACGGTAGTATTCGCGGCGATCTTCTTCATCTAATGTCGACATGGCGAACCCATGGTAGAGGCAGTGGTCTGAGTGTAAAGCTGCTTACCAGGCCTCGCCACAAGGACGTCTTCTTTTCCTCCGAACAAGCCCCGACATGTTCAGACCTCTGTTTGCTTTTATCGGCACGCGTTACACCCGTGCAAAGCGTCGCAACCATTTCGTGTCATTCATTTCCCTGACTTCGATGATCGGTCTTGCCCTTGGCGTGATCGTGATGATCGTGGTGCTGTCGGTGATGAACGGGTTCGATCATGAGATGCGCACCCGTGTGCTGGGCATGGTGCCCCACGCTACCATCGAGTCCGGCGAGCCCATCAGTGACTGGCAGGCCCTGGCCGCCAAGGTCAAGGGCAATCCCCAGGTGCTGGCGGTGGCCCCCTTCACCCAGATGCAGGGCCTGCTGACCAACAGCGGCCAGGTGCAGAAGGTGTTGCTCAACGCCATTGATCCGGCCCAGGAGCGCCAGGTTTCGATCATCGACCAATTCATGCAGCAGGGGCAGTTGGATGCCTTGGCGCCTGGCAGCTTCGGCATCGTCATCGGTGACAAGGCCGCCAACAAGCTTGGTGTCGGCCTGGGCGACAAGCTCACCTTCGTCGCCCCGGAGGTCTCGGTGACCCCGGCAGGCATGTTCCCGCGCATGAAACGCTTCACCGTGGTAGGGATCTTCCACGTCGGTGCGGGTGAGATCGATGGTTACCTGGGCCTGACCAACCTCCAGGACCTGGGGCGCCTGCACCGCTGGAAGCCGGATCAGGTCCAGGGCCTGCGGCTGAAGTTCGACGACCTGTTCCAGGCGCCGCGCACGGCCTGGCAAATCGCCCAGCAGCTGGGCGAGAACCACTTCTATGCCCGTGACTGGACTCGTACCCACGGCAACCTGTACCAGGCCATCCGCATGGAAAAAGCCATGATCGGCCTGCTGCTGTTGCTGATCGTCGCGGTCGCCGCCTTCAATATCATCTCCACCCTGGTAATGGTGGTGAACGACAAGAAGGGCGACATCGCCATCCTGCGTACCCTGGGCGCCACCCCTGCGACCATCATGGCGGTCTTCATGGTCCAGGGCACGGTGATCGGCGTGGTCGGCACCTTGATCGGCGCCGTGCTGGGCATGCTCGCGGCACTCAACGTGAGCGCTGCGATCGCCGGCCTCGAAAAGCTGATCGGGCACAAGTTCCTCAATGCCGACGTGTACTTCATCGACTACCTGCCGTCCCAGCTGATGGCCGAGGACGTGTTGATGGTCTGCGGCGCGGCGTTGGTTCTGAGTTTCCTCGCCACCCTGTATCCTGCCTGGCGTGCGGCGCGCACCCAGCCAGCGGAGGCGCTACGTTATGAGTGAGTTGGGCATGAGTGAAAAAGCAATCCTGAGCTGCCGTGACCTGGGCAAGTCCTACGAGGAAGGCCCGGAGTCGGTGGTGGTCCTGTCCGGCCTGCAACTGGAACTGCACCCGGGAGAGCGGGTAGCCATCGTTGGCACTTCCGGCTCGGGCAAAAGTACCTTGCTCAACCTTCTGGGCGGCTTGGACACCCCTTCCAGGGGCAGTGTCTGGCTGGCCGGCGAGGAACTCTCGGCGCTGGGCGAGAAGGCCCGTGGCCAGTTGCGCAACCGCGCCCTGGGATTCGTCTACCAGTTCCACCACCTGCTGGCGGAATTCACCGCGCTGGAAAACGTCTGCATGCCGTTGCTGATCGGTCGTACGCCGATCCCGGAAGCCCGCCAACGGGCCACGGCCCTGCTGGAGCGGGTCGGCCTTGGCCATCGCCTGGAACACAAGCCGGCCGAGTTGTCCGGTGGCGAGCGCCAGCGGGTGGCCATTGCCCGGGCCCTGGTGAACAAGCCGGGGCTGGTGATGCTCGACGAACCGACCGGCAACCTCGACTCGCACACCGCCCAGGGTATCCAGGACTTGATGCTGGAGCTCAGCACCTCGATGCGCACGGCCTTCCTGGTGGTGACTCATGACATGAACCTGGCCCGGCAGATGGATCGCGTATTGCACCTGCAAGAAGGTCACCTGGTCGCGATCTGATGCGACCGCACGCGGCGTCGGTGGCTTGGCCATCGACGCCGGGTCATTAATCTTTCCAGGGTGCCTTGCCCATGTTCCGACCCTTATCGATCTTTATCGGCACGCGCTACACCCGCGCCAAGCGGCGCAATCGTTTTGTCTCGTTCATTTCCATGACCTCGATGATCGGCCTTGCCCTGGGCGTGCTGGCAATGATCGTGGTGCTTTCGGTAATGAACGGCTTCCAGCGGGAAATGAGCTCGCGGATTCTCGGCATGGTGCCGCATGCCACGATCGTCGGGGTCAAGCCCATCGACGATTGGCAGCCGGTGGCCGCTGCGGCGCTGAAGAACCCGCAAGTCACCGCGGCGGTGCCGTTCACCGAGATGGAGGGCATGCTGTCCTACAAGGGCGCGATGCAGCCGATCCAGATCAGCGGTATCGACCCTGCCCAAGAGGGCAAGGTCTCGATCGTCGCCCAGCACATCGTCCAGGGCAGCCTGCAAGACCTCAAGCCAGGTGAGTTCGGTGTGGTGATCGGCGAGATCACGGCCCGGCGCTTTCGCCTGAATGTCGGTGACAAGCTGACGCTGATCGTACCGGAAGTCAGCACGGCACCTGGCGGCATTACACCGCGCATGCAGCGCCTGAATGTGGTGGGGGTGTTCAAGGTGGGGGCTGAGCTGGATGGCTCCATGGGCCTGATCCACGTGGCCGATGCTGCCGAGATGCAACATTGGCAGCCCAACCAGGTGCAGAGCGTGCGCCTGGCGATGAAGGATCTGTACGCCGCGCCACAGGTGGCGGCGGACATTGCCAAGGGCTTGGGAGCAGGCTTCAGGGCCGATGACTGGACTCACACCCAGGGCAGCCTGTTCAGCGCGATGAAGATGGAAAAGACCATGATCGGTCTGCTCCTGCTGATGATCGTTGCGGTTGCGGCGTTCAACATCATTGCCACCCTGATCATGGTGGTGAACGACAAGGGCGCGGATATCGCGATCCTGCGCACCATTGGCGCCACGCCACGGCAGATCATGGCGATCTTCATGGTCCAGGGCACGGTGATCGGGATCGTCGGTACCCTGATCGGCGGTGTGCTGGGCGTGCTGGCAGCGCTGAACGTGAGTGAACTGGTGGGCTGGCTGGAACGCATCAGTGGCCAGCAGATCTTCAGCTCGGACGTGTACTTCGTCAGCAACCTGCCATCGGAGTTACAGGGTGGCGACGTGGTGCTGATCTGCAGCGCGGGTTTCATCCTCAGCTTCCTCGCCACCGTGTATCCGGCCTGGCGCGCCTCCAAGGTCGAGCCGGCACAGGCGCTGCGCTACTCCTGACCGGCACTCCTGCGCGGCAAGGGCGGCGCAGGAGGTTCAGCCCTTCTTCGGCAACTCGATCACGAAACGGGTCCAGCCTGGGCCCGACTCGCAGCGGATCTGCCCGCCATGGGCGCGAACGATCGACTGCGTGATGGCCAGCCCCAGTCCTGCGTGTTCACTGCTGCCTTCACGGCGCGCCGGGTCAGCCCGGTAGAAGCGATCGAACAGGCGTGGCAGCACCTCCTTGGCGATGCCTTCGCCGCTGTTCTCGATGCTCAGCTGCAAATCCTGGAGCTGGTCACTGATCTGCACCTTGATCGAACCGGTGGCGGGTGTGAAGCGCAGGGCATTGTCCAGCAGGTTGGACAGGGCTCGACGGAGCATGCTGCGGTCACCGGCCAGGTGAGCGTTGCCCTCGCGGCTCAGGCTGACCTGCACGTCTTCGGCCAGGGGGCCGTAGAACTCCAGCAACATGTCGGTCTCCTGGGCGAGGTCGAGCATTTCCCGTCGCGGGGCCAGCAGGCCGTGGTCGGCCTTGGCCAGATACAACATGTCATTGACCAGTTGCGCCATCCATTGCAGCTCCTCGAGGTTGCTGTGCAAGGCCTCGCGATAGTCTTCGATAGGCCTGGGGCGCGTCAGGGTGACCTGGGTATGGGTCAGGAGATTTGACAGGGGCGTGCGCAGTTCATGGGCAATGTCGGCGGAAAACGCCGACAGACGCTGGAAGGACTCGTCGAGGCGTTCGAGCATGGCGTTGAAGCTGCTGGCCAGTTCCGCCAGTTCGGCCGGCATCTGCTCTGCCGGCAGGCGCTGGGTCAGCGAACTGGCGGAGACGCCGGCCGCTACAGTGCTCATGCGCCGCAATGGGCGCAGGCCGCTGCGAGCCGCCCAGGCACCGAGCAGGGCCGTGGCCAGGGCCGACAGTCCTACAGTGAGCCAGATCAGGTGCTGCATGCGTTGCAGGAAATGCTGGTGGTGGGTGATATCCAGTACCAGGGTCAGCTGTGGTGAGCCTGCCTGGCCGGGAACCAGTGCCGTGTTGTAGACCCTGTAGGCATTCCCGGACAGGTCCAGGCTGTGCACGCCGGCGTTGGTGGGTAGTGGAGCGGGCAGGGGCGGCAGGGTGTCGAACCAGATCTCGCCACTGGCGCTGCCGATCCGCAGGGCGAGGTCCGGCTGGTGGCTCAGTTCATCCTGCAGCCTGGGCTGGTGCCGGGGAAAGTCGGTGGCCGAGCGGACGTCCTGCAAGGCGCTGCGCAGGGCGATCAGCTTGCCTTCCAGCAGTTGCTGGTCCAGCTCGATGAAATGCGCCTCGCTGGCACGGCTGAACAGCACCCCTGCGAGCAGCGACACCACGGCGGTACAGGCGGCGAACAACAGCGCCAGGCGCCCGCTCAAGGACAGGCGGCGCATCAGGACAAGCGCTCCTCGAGCACGTAACCCATGCCGCGCACCGTATGGATCAGCTTGTTGGGGTAGTCATCATCGATCTTCAGGCGCAGGCGGCGGATCGCCACTTCAATGACGTTGGTGTCGCTGTCGAAGTTCATGTCCCAGACCTGGGAGGCAATCAACGACTTGGGCAAGACTTCGCCCTGGCGTCGCAGGAGCATCTCCAGCAGGGCGAACTCCTTGGCCGTCAGGTCGATGCGTTGGTTGCCACGCTCCACTCGGCGGCGAATCAGGTCCAGGCGCAGGTCTGCCAGTTGCAGGCTGGTGTCCTGGGCGACGCTGCCACCCCGGCGCAACAGGCTGCGGACCCGGGCCAGCAGTTCGGAGAAGGCGAAGGGCTTGACCAGGTAGTCGTCGGCTCCCAGCTCCAGGCCGTGCACGCGGTCTTCCACGGCATCGCGAGCGGTGAGGAACAGCACCGGTATCTCCAGGCCGGCAGCGCGCACGGCCTGCAGGATCTGCCAGCCGCTGCGACCGGGAAGCATCACGTCGAGGATCAACAGCGCATAGTCGCCGGTCAGGGCCAGGTGCTGGCCGGTATTGCCGTCCGCCACCAGCTCGGTATTGAAGCCGGCCTCGCTCAGGCCCTGGCGCAGGTAGTGGCCGGTCTTGGGTTGGTCTTCGACGATCAGTAGCTTCATGGTGGGGCTCTTGGTATATGGAACCGGGGCTTTATACATTGCAGGGGGGCTGTGCAGGTAAAACTGACAAGTTTGTAATCCGGCTGTCAGCTGGCTGGCAGCGGTCCGGTCCTAGAGTGTGGCACAGGCTCTATTCTGTTCTTGTCGAGGTTTGATGATGAGTATGCAAAACCTGTTGTTGCGAAGCCGTTCCCTGTTTGGCGGCTGCCTGATGTTGTTGAGCGCGCCGCTCTGGGCGTCGCCGGCGGCGTCCTATGATTTCGGTCAGCCGGCACCGGCGGCCAAAGCGACTCGCAGTGTCGAGGTGGTGCTGGGAGACATGTCGTTCAACCCCAAGGCGTTGGAGGTCAAGGCCGGCGAGACCGTACGTTTCGTGCTGGTCAACAAGGGCCAGTTGCTGCATGAATTCAATCTGGGTGACGCGGCCATGCATGCCCGACACCAGCAGGAAATGCTGCAGATGCAGCAGAGCGGGATGTTGACCCCCACCGGTGTGAAGGCCATGGAACACGGTTCCATGGATCATGGCTCGATGGGGCACGGGTCCATGCCGGGGATGGCTCAGGGCATGCAGCATGATGATCCCAACAGCGTGCTGGTGGAGCCGGGCAAGCAGGCCGAGCTGACCTGGACCTTCAGCAAGAGCGGCAGCCTGGAATTTGCCTGCAATATTCCCGGGCACTATCAGGCCGGGATGGTCGGCAAGCTGACGGTCAGCCCGTAGGCACCAGGGGCTCAAAGGCGGAAGCAAAGACTGTTAGAATCCGCTGATTCTTCAATCAGGTTTCCGCCATGCATCCCGCAGCCGAACATTCGCCGCTGGGCAAGTCCAGTGAATACATCTCCACCTACACGCCCTCGCTGCTGTTCCCGATTCCTCGGGCGGCGAAATGGGCCGAGCTGGGCTTGAGTGCCGATACCCTGCCGTACAAGGGCGTGGATTTCTGGAACTGCTTCGAGCTGTCCTGGCTGCTGCCCTCGGGCAAGCCGGTAGTGGCCATCGGTGAGTTCAGCATTCCTGCCGACTCGCCGAACATCATCGAGTCCAAGTCGTTCAAGCTTTACCTCAACTCGCTGAACCAGACCCCCTTTGCCGATTGGGCAACGCTGGAGGCGACCCTGCGCCATGACCTCTCGGCTGCCGCAGGCAAACCGGTGGGCGTACGGATCTGCAGCCTTGCGCAGGTCGAGGCGCAAGGCCTGGTGGCGTTGCCTGGTGTCTGCATCGACGATCTGGATATCAGCGTCGACAGCTATGAGCATCCGCGTCCGGAACTGCTGCGTTGCGATGGTTCAAAGGTGGTGGAGGAGAGCTTGCATAGCCATCTGCTCAAGTCCAATTGCCCAGTCACCAGCCAGCCGGACTGGGGCAGCGTGGTTGTGCAGTACCGTGGTGCGGCCCTGGATCATGCCAGCCTGCTGGCTTACCTGGTGAGCTTCCGCCAGCACTCGGACTTCCATGAGCAGTGCGTGGAGCGGATATTCCTCGACCTGCAGCGCCTGCTCAAACCGCAGAAGCTCACTGTTTATGCACGCTACGTGCGGCGCGGTGGGTTGGACATCAACCCTTACCGCAGCACCGAAACGGCAGACTTCCCCAACCACCGGTTGGCACGCCAATAAACAAAAGCCCCGCTGTCATGGCGGGGCTTTGCATTTGGGCGGGTGCATCGAAGGTCGATCAGATACCGATGTTGCCCAGGGTCTGGACGATATTGCGCAGGGTTCCGGCAATGGCCGGGTGCTCGAGTTCGAAGCGCTCTACGGCCAGGTTGACACCGTCGGCGAGGTTGGTGTCGTGGGTGCTGTTTTCCAGCTTGAGCTGCAGTTCGATCTGCTGCATCAGTTCAAGCAGGTTTTCGCGTTCGGCCGGCGACAGCGGTGGGTTCTGTTCCAATTGCTCGCGCAAGGTATCGAGTTGTTCTTGCAGTTCGCGGGCAGGCATGGTGTTCTCCCTTCATTGATAGGCACTGGGATGGACCGCGAGCTTGGCGCAAAGGTCCATGCCGACGAGATCTAGATTAATCCACTCGCCAGCGCCGTGCATGATCTTGATCAACAGGCTTATGTCAGGGTTTTTCGCCCTTGAGCCGGCGCAGCGCAATGTCCGCCAGGCAAGTGGTCAAATCTCCCAGATGATCGATCACCGAGTGCACTCCCAGGCCGAACAGCTGCATCGTCGCCTTGCCCCGCTTGAGCTCGCGTTCCTGCTGGCTCAATGCTTGCCATTCTCCGGGCGTCATGCCGCACAGGGAGCCGCAGGATGCGAGGCCGATGGTCCAGAGGCCGGCATTGAGCCCCGATTGCAGCAGATGCGGCTCGCCGCTCACCAGTACGCAACCATCCAGTCCCTTGACCTTGAGGGCCATCAGCGCTTCCCAGCAAGCGTCGGGGGCGGGCCATGGGGTGGTGGTGTTGGGCGCGGGCTGGATCCATTCCGGCAGGGCAGCGGTCAGCTGGTGGCTGCTGGCGGGGGGCAGCTGTTCCAGCCAGGCACAAGGGATGCCTTGCTGCTGCAGGTGATGCAGGGTAGCCAGGGCGCCGGGTGTGGTCTGGGCCTGTTCCGGGGTGGGTTGCCGCGTCGTTTGCAGGTGCATGCGCGCGCCGAAATCCACCAGGCAACCGCTGAGCCCGAAAAGCACCGCGGTCAGGGGGCGGGGGGATTGGACTGAGGCGTCGGCGTGGGGCATGGCAGCGTCCTTGAAATACCTTTCGAAACTAGCGAGAGAACATGACATCAAGGTTACAGTCAGGTGAATGTGCAAGCCGATTGGCTGATGCTGCTTGCGCCGATGCTGCCTAAATCGACTCATCCGCTTTATACTCCGGGCCTAACCTCGGGGCATGACCCATGAGAGAACAAGCCAAGGAGTTTCCTGCGATGCGCTGGAGCCGTTATCTAGTTCCACTATGTATGAGTGCCAGTGTGACGCTGGCTCCCCTGGCCGCCCAGGCGGCAGAGGAGGATCCGTGGGAAAGCGTCAACCGTCCTATCTTCACGTTCAACGATACAGTGGACACTTATGCCCTGAAGCCGTTGGCCCAAGGCTACCAGGCCGTGACGCCACAGTTCCTGGAAGACGGCATCCACAACATGTTCCGCAACGTTGGTGATGTCGGCAACCTGGTCAACGACGTTCTCCAGGCCAAGCCCCATGCCGCCGGTGTCGACACGGCCCGTCTGCTGATGAACACTACCCTGGGCCTGGCGGGCTTTTTCGATGTCGGCACCAAGATGGGCCTGCAGCGTAATGACGAAGATTTCGGCCAGACCCTGGGCTATTGGGGTGTGGATAGCGGTCCCTACGTGATGCTGCCGCTGCTGGGGCCGAGCACCTTGCGTGATGCACCGGCCAAGTTCGTCGACAGCTACACCGCGCCTTATCGCTATATCAACGACGTCCCGGCACGCAACATCGCCATGGGGGTGAACGTGGTCGATACGCGGGCCAGCCTGCTGGCGGCAGACAAGCTGATTCGCGGAGACAAATACACCTTCATTCGCAATGCCTATCTGCAGAATCGTGAATTCAAGGTCAAGGATGGCAAGGTCGAAGACGACTTCTAGTCGTGTGTGCATCTTGCAGAAAGCGACAAAGGCGACCTATCAGGTCGCCTTTTTTATTGGGGAGGGGTTAATTCATTTTAAGGATTGTAAGCCCAAGTTTCTGTCCGCCACCGTCCAGGGGTTTGATCCACACTACCTCGGTATCGGCTTCCAGGCCGCGGAGCGCCGTATGTTCCGAATCGATGCGCACACTCAATTGATCGCCGATCTGGAATGAACGAGGAGCCTGAACCTGCATGCCGCCGCTGGAAAGGTCGATGCAGACCGCTTCGATCACCTGTCCCTGATGAAGCAGCGTGATCTCGGCATCCACCCGCATCCGGATGTAATCGCGCTTTTCACTATAGTCACGCTGGTTCTGATTCATGGGGTCCATCCTGCAATTGAGTTGCGGTTTTGACGGTTTTTATAACTCTCTGTGATTTGCGGTGTAAAGACGTCAAGCGACCATCGGCATGAGCTTGAAACGCCCCGCGGATGGGAGTACCGTCTGCGCCTTAGAAGGGCACCTCTGATGATTGGGCGTGCAGGGCCGAGGCCCTGGCCTCGTCGGAGTGGCTAGAAAGCGAATCCAGTAGCGTGCGTCGGCCCCAGAGCCAAGCCACCTACGCCAACCTAATTCTGGCGCCGTTTGCCCACATGCAAAAAACCAGTGCCACGCTGCTGATAATCGATGACGACGAAGTAGTACGCGCGAGTCTTGCGGCCTATTTGGAAGACAGTGGCTTCAGCGTACTGCAGGCTGCCAATGGCCAGCAGGGTCTTCAGGTATTCGAGCGCAACAAACCAGACCTGGTGATCTGCGATCTGCGCATGCCGCAGATGGGCGGTCTCGAACTCATCCGCCAGGTGACGGATCTGTCGCCGCAGACTCCAGTGATCGTGGTGTCCGGTGCGGGTGTGATGAACGATGCGGTGGAGGCCCTGCGCCTTGGCGCAGCGGACTACCTGATCAAGCCCCTGGAAGATCTTGCGGTACTCGAGCACTCGGTGCGTCGGGCCCTGGATCGTGCCCGCCTGCTCCTGGAGAACCAGCGGTACCGGGAAAAGCTCGAAGCGGCCAACCGCGAGCTGGAAGCCAGCCTCAACCTGCTCCAGGAAGACCAGAATGCCGGTCGGCAGGTGCAGATGAACATGCTGCCGGTGAGCCCCTGGTCGATCAATGACTTCAATTTCGCTCACCAGATAATCCCGTCACTGTACTTGTCGGGGGATTTTGTCGACTACTTCCGCGTTGATGAGCGCCGGGTCGCCTTCTATCTGGCGGATGTTTCCGGGCATGGTGCGTCCTCGGCATTCGTCACCGTGCTGCTGAAGTTCATGACCACGCGCCTGCTGTTCGAGTCCAAGCGCAATGGGACCTTGCCGGAGTTCAAGCCGTCGCAGGTACTGGGTCATATCAACCGTGGCCTGATCAGTTGTAAGCTGGGCAAACACGTCACGATGGTCGGTGGAGTCATCGACGAGGAGACTGGTTTGCTGACCTATAGCATTGGCGGGCATTTGCCGCTGCCGGTGTTGTATACACCAGACAGCGTGCGTTACCTGGAAGGGCGCGGTTTGCCGGTGGGCCTGTTCGACGAGGCGGCCTATGACGACCACGTCCTGGAACTGCCGCCGGTATTCAGCCTGACGCTGATGTCCGATGGCATCCTGGATCTTTTGTCCGAGCCTACACTCAAAGAGAAAGAAGCAGCCCTGCCTGAACGGGTAAGGTCTGCGGGCGGCAGCCTGGATGGCCTGCGGCAAGTTTTTGGATTGGCCACGCTAGGGGAGATGCCGGATGATATCGCCCTGTTAGTGTTGAGCAGGAACCTTTGATGAGTACCGGTAGAATCCAGTTCGCCGAGCAGGATGGCACTTTTGTCCTGAAGTTCGTCGGTGAAGTGCGCCTGACCTTGTGTTCGGCGCTGGATGCAACTATTGAGCGGATTTTCACCGCGCTGAACTTCTCGGCGATCGTGATCGACCTGACGGAGACCCGCAGCATCGACAGCACTACCCTCGGCCTGTTGGCCAAGTTGTCGATACTGTCGCGGCAGAAGGTCGGGCTATTGCCTACTGTCGTCACCACCCACGATGACATCACCCGGCTCTTGCAGTCCATGGGGTTCGATCAGGTGTTCAACATCGTCGATCGCCCGATTCCCTGCCCGGAATGCCTGACCGATCTGCCTTCCCAGGACCAGTCGGAAGAGGTGGTGAGGGTCAAGGTCCTCGAGGCTCACAAGATCCTCATGGGGCTTAATGATTCCAACCGAGAGGCCTTTCATGACCTGGTGAATGCCCTGGAGCGTCACTGACTTATTCAGGGCGGGACAGCGTAATGAAAAAGGGCGAACCCGCGAGGGTTCGCCCTTTTTGCATGTGTGGCTGCCGTTGATTCAGAGTTTGGCGGCCAGCAGCGCCTCGAGTTTTTCCTGGTCACGAGCAAACTGGCGAATACCTTCGGCGAGTTTTTCGGTGGCCATGGCGTCCTCGTTGGACGCCCAGCGGAACTGCACTTCGTTGAGGCTCTGACGGGCTTCGCCGGTCTTGCTCGGGCTCAGCTTGCGCTCCAGTTTTCCGGTGTCGGCCGCCAGTTTCTCGATCAGGTCCGGGCTGATGGTCAGGCGATCGCAGCCTGCCAGTTGCTCGATCTGGTTGAGGTTGCGGAAGCTGGCGCCCATGACCACGGTCTTGTAGTCATTGGCCTTGTAGTAGTTGTAGATACGGGTCACCGACTGCACGCCCGGATCATCGGAGCTGGTGTAGTCGTTGCCGGTGGCCTTCTTGTACCAGTCGTAGATCCGTCCCACGAATGGCGAGATCAGGAACACCCCGGCCTCGGCGCAGGCAACGGCCTGGGCGAAGGAGAACAGCAGGGTCAGGTTGGTCTGGATGCCTTCACGTTCCAGCTTCTCGGCGGCGCGAATACCTTCCCAGGTAGAGGCGATCTTGATCAGTACCCGGTCACGGCCTACGCCGGCCTTATCGTACAGGTCGATCAGGCGATGAGCTCGCTGGAGCATCGCATCGGTGTCGAAAGACAGGCGGGCATCGACCTCGGTGGAGATACGGCCCGGAATGACCTTGAGGATCTCCTGGCCCACTGCCACGCCAAAGCGATCGCTGGCCAGGCCAACGTCGCCCTTGCAGTCGCTGACGCTGGCGCCGAGCAGGTCGGCATAACCGGGAATGGCTGCGGCCTTGAGCAGCAGCGAAGGGTTGGTGGTTGCATCCACCGGCTTGACTCGGGCGATTGCCTCAAAGTCGCCGGTATCGGCCACCACAGTGGTGATTTTCTTCAGTTGTTCCAGCTTGGAAGTCATGAGCGTGCTCTGTCCTATGGGTCTGATGACATTACCCGAGCGCTGGCAGGCGCTCAAGGGCGCGGAATGCTTGCAATGGCCCCGAAAACCATGACCTGAATACAGGTGTTTGAGTGTCGGGGCGCGGTCCAGATAAATACGATGCCAAAACCCGGATCAGGTTCAACCCGCCTGACGCCTAGCGTCCTTCCAGCAACTGGCCGGCCTGGTCCAGCAGCGCCAGCGGATCTTGGGTCTTGTGAATATCCACCGACAACAGCTGACGGAATTTGCGTGCCCCGGGAAAACCGGTTCCCAGTCCCAGGACATGGCGAGTGATGTGATGCATGGCGCCACCACCGGCCAGGTGTTCGGCAATGTAGGGCCGCAGTTGCGCTAGGGCCTCGGCGCGGGAAATCACCGGCTCGCTGCTGTTGAACAGCTGCTGGTCCACCTCTGCCAGCAGGTAGGGGTTGTGGTAGGCCTCGCGGCCCAGCATCACCCCATCGAAGGTCTGCAAGTGCTCATGGCAGGCTTCCAGGGTCTTGATCCCGCCGTTGAGAATGATCTCCAGTTGCGGAAAATCCGCCTTCAACTGCGCTGCCACCTCGTAGCGCAGAGGGGGAATATCCCGGTTCTCCTTGGGAGACAGGCCTTCGAGAATCGCGATCCGGGCGTGTACGGTAAAACTGGTGCAGCCGGCCTCATGGACCTGCCCGACAAAATCGCACAGCTGTTCATAACTGTCTCGCCCGTTGATCCCGATCCGATGCTTGACCGTCACCGGGATCGATACCGCATCGCGCATGGCCTTCACGCAGTCGGCCACCAGCGCTGGATGTCCCATCAGGCAGGCACCGATCATGTTGTTCTGCACCCGGTCACTGGGGCAGCCGACATTGAGATTGACTTCGTCATAACCGTGCTCTTCGGCCATGCGCGCGCAGGCCGCCAGGTCCGCAGGATTACTGCCGCCCAACTGCAGCGCCAGCGGATGCTCGGATGGGTGGTAGCGAAGGAAGCGCTCGTGGTCGCCATTGAGCAAGGCTCCCGTGGTGACCATCTCGGTGTAGAGCAGGGTGTGCTTGGACAGCAGTCGCAGAAAATAACGGCAGTGGCGGTCCGTCCAATCCATCATCGGTGCAACGCTAAACCGCCGGGACAGCGTAGGGCTTGAGTTTACTGGGGTTGGAGCTGAATTCTGGATCATTTTGCTCTACGTGTTCAGGGCGTTTTTTTGCGTTTTCAGGCGTTATTCAAGGATCGGTGGTACGACGTACCATCCAAAAACTGACGCGTACCATTTTCGATATGGCGACTATCAGGGCGCGAAAACTGGCAGATGGGAGTGCAAGTCTACCAAGAGAGCCAGACCTTCGCCCAAAAACAGGCCGCCCAGGCTTGGTCGCGCAAGCGTGAATCGGAGCTTGGCGAGGCTGGCTCAGGTCGGTGAGTGGTTTGGCGAGGAAGTCTTCAAGTCCAAGTGTTTGAGCTGAACGTGGGGAGTAATCCCCTGCGTAGTAAAAGCGTGTGTCGCAGACCAGTGATAGGACGTTCTTTCTTTGTAACTGGAGGCCCATAGGCAGTGCTGCTAGGAGCCCACCTTGTTCGAGCCGATGGTGCGCGCAAGCGGGCAGCAGAACTCGCTGCGTTCGGGGGGGGGCTGGGGTCTTACATCGTCAAGCAGATTGTCGAGGCGCATGAGGGCAGGGTTTCTATGACGTCGAGCCCGGTGTATGGGGCCCGGTTCACGATCCATCTGCCCCCTGGCGTTGGCTTGGAGTTAGAAGACGGCCAGGCGTCTGGTGGCTACCATCGCGACGAGCCGCACCCTCGAACAGCGGGGATTGAGTGGCCAGTATGGACGGGGCGTCTCAGTTGAGACAAAGTTCCGAGGTTTCCGGCGCCACACACACATGGAGTGAATCTCATGCCTTCGATCAAACTCGCCAGCCTCGCCATCGTCATCCTTGCCCTCACCGCATGTGCCATGCCCGGCAAGTCAAGCAACCAGGACAACGAGGTCAAGATCGCCGCCCAGCGGCTGATTGGCCAACCCGCCAAAAAAGCCTTCGAGCTGTTCGGCAAACCTGACCAGGGCATGGGGCCTTCGTCTTACGGCAGTGGTGGTTTTTATGCTTGGAACCGGGTGCAGACTCATCTGGGGCCCGACAAGGTGTTCGTACAGACCGGCACCGAGTATGTCGGCCAACGCGAGACCTGGGTCGGTGTCGGTGGCCAGGGCGCTGGCGGCATGATGCCGGTGAGCAGCGAGGCGGTCTATCGCAAGACCGGGCATTACGAGAACGAGACCATCCTGGACTATTTCTGCAGCATTACCCTGTACACCGACAGCAAGAACATCATCACCGACGCCAGTGTGATCGATTGCCAGAGCCCCCAGCGGCGCTAGGTGCTGTACCCAGGATCATCGGCGCATTCTTGCCAGATCCGGCCTAAGGGCTCCATCTCCAGGCAGATCGATCCCGGTCTGCTACCTCTTCACCGACCGCCATGTCACCAGGCCATCCAGGCCATGGCTGGATTTCAAGTACCTGAGCACGTTCTGTGCCTCGGCCTTTTCTTCAAAGGGGCCTGCGAAGGCATGGGGTGTCTCGTCGAGAATCGTCGGCAGGTCGATCAGCGCCATCTGTGCTGTCAACTGGGCGAAAGCTTCATCCGTAGGGGCAGTGAAACGCACCACCCAGCCGCTGCGATCTTGCAGGGCGATAGGTTCCACTTCGTTCCCGCAGTGCTTGCATCGTGTGGCGGCGGCCTGAATGGTCTCAAGGCACATCGGGCAGGGCCGCAGGTCCTCGTGCACCAACGCATCGACGCCAGTCTTCGCTACCCGTGGCAACAACAGTACGGCGACCAGGGCGAGCCCTGGCAAGAAGACAGCAATCGCCAGCCATCTGGGGCCTGAGCGGCCGCGGGTGCTCGCGGCGTAGGCGGTCATGCCCAGGAGCAGAAGCCAGGCCAGGGCCATGAGGCTCATTGCGGTTGCTCGGGTGCCAGGCTGCAATGGCACGCGGAAGAGGAGGATATGGCGGTGTTCGAAGGCATGAGGCTCTGCTTTGCAGTTTGGCGGCTCCGGGTGAAGCCGGTCTCGGACCGCGGGGAAAGGGGCCGGGAGCGCGGAGTCTACCAGCAACGGCGCCGCTGCAATGCATGCGCGTCGACCTGGCTGGGAGTGGCTGTGCCAGGTCAGGCTAGTGGCCCAGTCATGCCGTGCAAGATCGCGGAATGAGCCAGTCCGAAACGTTTCGCCCAGGAGTTGGCTTCGCGAAATAGCAGGGTATCCGCCATCGGTTCACTGAAGGCCAGCGCCTTGCGTATGAGGCCGGGGATATCCAGTGGGCTTTCACTGAGAAATACCCCGGGCGTCTTGCCGCGAGTGCGCATCTCCCCGAACGTGGTGCTGACGACCGGCAGGCCCAGTGCCCGGTACTCGTAGTACTTGATCGGGTCGACGAAACGGGTGAGATCGTTTTGCTTGAAGGGGATCAGGCCCACGTCGAACTCGGCCATGGCTTGCAGGGCGGCCTGGTGCGACAGCGCCGGCAAGCGCCGGAGGTTGGCCGGCAGGTTGGTGGGCGGGGCGCCATGCTGAGGGCCGATCAGGCGTACCTCGGCAGCGGGAAAGGCCAATGCCAGGGCCTGCACGAAGTCCCAGTCGAACCATTTGGCCAGCGTCCCGACGTAACCGAACACCGGTGTTGCAGTGCCCGTCCTGCAACGTGGCAGCGGCAATTCGGGCAAGCGTTCGGTGGAGCATGCATTGAGCAGCAATTGCGTGTGTACCCGTTGCCGTTGCCAGTACTGCTGCAGGGCCGAGCAGGAGGCCAGGGTGATGTTCACCGCTCGCGCGGTTTCATGCTGGCGTCGGCTCATGGAGCGGCGCGACCACCCCTGATAGAAGGCCGGCACATTGTCCATGACGTCGTAGAAGCTGCTGGCGAACACCTCTTCGCGCAACAACTGCAGTGCCAGCCTGGAAGGCTTGCCGATGCCCAGCAGGGTGGCGCCCTGGGCAAAAAGCCGGACCTGGTACACCAGGTCCCGCCACAGCAGGCGGTTCAGCCAGCCGGAGCCGGGCAACGGCTCTATCGGCAGGGCACGAGGGTTGGCCAGCGTCAGCCACGCCGGTTGTGGCTCCCGTGGTCCCTGGGGGGAGCGTTGGGCTAGCAGGTCGCCAATGTTCGGAAAACGCGTGGGATAAGGGTCGATCCACAGCACCTGGGCCTGGGTCACGGCATGAAACTGCCGGACCAGTTCGTGCGGGCGCTGCGTAAAGCTGTGCCAACTGACGGGCGAGAGGTAGACCAGTCTCATGACTTCTCCCGGGAGGCGTGGGGGACCCAGGAGCATGCCCATTTGGCTTCGTAGAGCGCCTTGTTACGGTTGAACAGTTGCTGGCGCTGGCCGTCGGGCATCTGGTCGAACGACGCGGACAGGTGGTGATGGATGAACACGTCCTCGGCAAAGGCGCAGGACAATCCGGCTAGCTCGATTCGCCGGCAATAGTCGTCGTCCTCGAAGAATCCCAGCCCGTAGGCTTCGTCCAGCGGGCCCACTTGCAGGTAGGTCGAGCGGGACATCATCACGGCGAAGAAGCCCAGGGTGCTGCAAGGCACGAGCTGGCCGATGTGGCGCCAGGTGTATTGTCGGGCGCACCGGGGCATGTGTGCGAGCGTGGGGTAAGCGATGTCGATCTTCGCTTCGTTGCCGATGTTATTGGTTACCGGGCCGACCAGGCCCAGCCCGGGATTGCGCTGCAGGTGTCGGCGCAGGCTCTGGGCCCATCCGCTGGTGACCTGCGTGTCGTTGTTGAGCAAGACCAGGTAATCGCCACGGGCCCTGGCCAGGCCCTGGTTGTTGGCGGTGGCGAACCCCAGGTTGCGGGAATTGAGGATCAGGCCGTGGTTGCCGGTGGCGGCCCACTGTTGCAGGAACTCGACGCTGGCGTCGGTGGAGGCGTTGTCGACGACGATCAGTTCCAGCTCTCGACCCATCGGGTCGGCAGTCAGGCTCGCCAGGCAAGCGCGGGTGAACGCCAGGTTGTTGCAGGTCACCACGATCACGCTGATCAGCGGTTGAGGCTGGATGGCCTCGGCCAAAGGAAGCAGTTCCTGTAGCCGGTGCCTCCAGGTCTGCTGCCTGGCGAAGGCCTGCCGGTACCGGGCGGCGCTGGCCGGTTCGGGCTCGTCCAGGGCGTGGGCGATGGCCTTGATGAAGGACGGTTCATCGCGGGCGATCCGCACGTGCCGATCGAACTCATGCAGTTCGGGCAGATCCACCGCGACCACCGGTTTGCCGGCACTCAAGTACTCGTAGACCTTGACGGGGTTGGTGGCCAGGGTCAGCTCTTCGATTCGAAACGGCAGGATACATACGTCGAACGCCTGCAAATAGGCAGACAATTGTGCGTAGGGCATTTCGCCAGTCAGCCTGACATTGGCGTGCCTTCGCAGTTGCGAGCCGACCTGTGCCGTGTCTGCACCGATCAACAGCACCGTGCAGTGGGTAAAGGCGGTGGCGATGGCGGACACCAGCTCCACGTCGAACCAGTGGGCCAGCGCGCCGTAATAACCGATCACCTTGCGGCCCTGGGGATCCTGGTAGCAATGCTCGGGGACCGCGGAGAAATATTCGAAATCGGCCGCGTTGCGCAGCACGGCTCGCTGGCTGTACGGCGTGGCGGGGCACTGTTGGTGCCAGTAACGCGCGAGCCACGCCGAGGCAAACAGGGTCAGATCCGCCTCCCCCAGCAGTTGCTGCTCCAGTTGCACCAGTTCATGGGCGTTGTTGCCGAAGCCCTGGTGATGGTCCATGCAGTCATAGACCAGCCGGCTGTTGGGCAGCAGTCGAGCGATCGGAAACCAGAAGGGGTGCTGGATCAGCGATATCACCCGGGGAGCATCCACCCAACTCAAGAACTCGCCCAGGCTGCGGCACAACTGCTGGATCGTCGCAGTGTCGGGCGCAGCCTGGTAGATGACCGGTGCCTTGCAGGCGAACAGCCGGACCTCGAACAAGCGGCCCTGGTCATCCAGGGGGCGCACGTGGAACCCCGCACGCAGGTCATCTTCCAGGCTGGCGGCGATATAGAACACACGCCGCCCCTCCAGGCTGAGGCCGTGGGCCAGCTGTTGCGGACGCTGGTAACGCAAGTCCCAGTCGATGGCGCCCCAGAACAGGTAGTCCGGTAAGTTCGTGGACGCTGCCAGTACCGCACCCTGCTCGGGGACGAAGGCCTGGCTGGCCTGGGGGTGTCGACGCAACGCTCGACGCGCCGGTAGCCAGGCCCGCCGGTACAGATACCGCGCCAGGGTCTGCAGCGGGTATGGCAGGCGCTGGTAAGTGCTGCGCAAGTACTTGAGCAGTACGACTGTTGCAGATTGGGTCATCGCCACGCTCCGGCCACGGGCGACTTCAACGGGCAGTCTCAGAGGGTTTAGGGGTGGCGGCGATGATCACGAAATCGCTGTCCAACGTGCCCGACTCGATCAGCCCATCCTCGATGTCGAAGAGCATTTGCAAGACCCGCATGGCCTGCGGGTCGTCATCCTTGAAGTTGCCGGCAATGCCGTGCAGCAGGAATTGCAGCAGCGTGCCGCCACACGCATTGAAGGCGCGGATGTCGAAGTACTCCTGGACCACCTGGAGGATGTCCTGGGAGCGCACGGCTTCCGAGGGGTCGACCTTCACCACTTCCAGCGGGTCGGGCAGCGGTACCTGGTGCTGGACCTGGCCATAGGAGCCCTGGACGAAGGAGTAGCGCAGGGTCGGTGGAATCAGGGCAAAGGCATGGCTGATGGCCGCGCACTGGGTCTGGTCAAAAGCGAAGTGGTTGGCGCCCACGTACTCATTGAGAAACAGCCAGCCGTCGGCTTTCAACGCTTGCCGGACATTGGCGCAGACGCTCTCCAGCTCGCGGATATGGTGCATCGAGCCGTTGAACCAGACTGCGTCGTAATGAGCGCTGGGCAGGGTCACGTGTTCGACGTCGAGCAACTGGTAATCGATGCTCCCGGCACCCAGGGCCGCCGCCTGTGCCCGGGCGGTCTCCAGGGCCCCGGGAGCGATGTCCAGGGCATCGCAATGCTCGAACGCCTTGAGGTTGAACAGGTCGCGCTCCAGATCCCCGGTGCCGCAGCCGACACTGAGCATGCGGGCCACCGGCAACCGATCACCGAGAAAGGTCGCCAGGCAGTAGGACACCCAATAGTCATGGCCGCTGCCCGCCGTGGCCTTCTGCTGGTGGCGCCGTTGTATTGCCGGCACTGCTCGCCAGTACACATCTGCGGAAAATGGGTCCGAGCCGGCCTGGTTCTGCGACCAGTGTTCGGCGGTCCTGGCCTTGCGCTGCTCTTCGGTCTCCTCGTCCTGGGACGCAGGGATGGGGGCAGTCTGGCCACTGAATCTGTGGAGGATATTTTTCAGCACGCTTGGCCTCTTGTTTTGGTGTGAGCCGACCTGCCGGCTCAGTCAGTGACACTCGATTTCGGTACGTCCGCATCCGCGCCCCGGCGCAGTTGGCTGTGGGGTTTCCAGAGGCCCCACTTGCTTTCGAAATAGGCCTGGTTCCTGTCCCACAAGCGCTGGTATTCACCTGTCGGAATCAGGGCCTTGAACGATGCCTGGCCGTAGTGATGGATGAAGCCGTCTTCAGCGCACACGGTGCGCCAGCCCGCCGTCTGTACCCGGCGGCTGTAGTCGTCGTCCTCGAACATGCCGATGCCGAAGGTTTCATCTAGCCAGCCCACCTGCTCCAGCACCTCGCGACGCAGCGCCACGCAGAACATGGCCAGCATCGGGATCTCGAAGCAGCGCCCGCGATACTGGCGCTCGCGGCGGTCAGCGAAATCTTGCAGGCCGTCGAGCTGCTGGTAGTCGATCCGAACCTTGGCTTCATTGCCCACCGCATTGGTGGTGGGTCCCACCAACCCTATCAGCGGGTTTTCCAGGTGGCGCAGGAGCGGGGCCAGCCAGCCCCTGGGAACCACGGTGTCGTTGTTGAGCAGGACCAGGCGGTCGCCCCGGGCGAGTCGCAGGCCCTGGTTGTTGGCGGCGGCGAAACCGAGGTTGCGCGGATTGAGCACGATGCTCACCCGTGGTTCGGTGCGGGCCAGGTAGCGCAGGTAGTTGCGAGTGTCGTCGCTGGAGGCGTTGTCGACGATGACCAGCTCCAGGTTGGGATAGGCGCCGCTGTCCAGCAGGCTGTCGATGCACGCTCGGGTCAGCTCGACATTGTTGTAGGTGACGATCACCACCGACACCATCGGATGCAGGGCCACCAGCGCATCCCGGGTGTCCTCGAAGCGTTGTCGCCAGTCATTGGCCCGGGCCAGCTCAATACGCCGTTCCCAGCGTTGAGGATCGTTTTCCTCCAGGGCCTTCTCGATCTGGGCCACGAAATCCGGCGCACCTTCGGCGAAATACAGATAGGGCGCATAGATCTGCATTTCCAGCAGGGGCACCGAGACCACCGGCTTGCCGGCGCTGATGAACTCATAGAACTTCACCGGGTCCACGGCGTGGGTCACGTTGTACAGGCGGAACGGAATGATGCAGACGTCGAACCGATACAGGTACAGCGGCATCTGGGCGTAGGGCTGGCGCCCGGTCAGGTGCACGTTGGGCAACCGCTCGAGGCCGGCGAGGTCGCGAACGAACACATCGCCCACCAGCATCAGGTTCCATTGCGGTCGTTGCCGGGCGATGGCCGCAACGAGCTCCAGGTCGACCCATTCGGCCAGGCCACCATAAAAGCCGATCACCGGGCCCTGCAGGTCTTCGAGCAGGGTATTGGGTATGCAATGGCGGGTGAAGAACTCGAAATCCACGCCGTTGCGCACCAGCACGCAGCGACGGCTCGCATCGATCCATTTGTCATACAGCACCGACGCGGTGACCGTGACCAGGTCGGCCTCGGCTACCAGCACCTGCTCCTCGGCCAGCAGCGGGGCCCCGATGTTGGGGAAATCCTGCCATTCATCCATGCAGTCGTACTGCACAGGCCAGCCGTGGGCCTGGCGCAAGTGCAGGGCCAGGCGTGTCCAGTAGGGCAGGTGCACCACCGATACCGCCGCCTTGATCCGCAAGTCGGTGGCCAGGGCCTGCAAGGCCTCGATGTTGCTGCGCAGGTTGCCCGGGTTGATACAGGTGGCGTAGTGGTTCTGGTTCGAATGCCCACGCAGGTTGACCTCGAAGACCCTGGGGGCAACTTCGCGGATCCGATAGGGCTGTTCCATGGTCGGGGCCAGGACGATGTAGAACACCCGGTAGCCATGGGCTGCGAACTGCGTCATCAGTTGCTGCGGGCGCTGGAACCTGGCCGACCAGTCGATGTTGGCAAAGCACAGCAGGTCGAACGGCCCCGGGCTGTCCGCCGCTGCCGTCGGCGCATCGCTGGCCGGAACAGGAACAGGAACAGGCACCGAGGCCGGCGCTGGCGTCGGGAGGGGCAGGGGGTGTGCCGCCGGTGCAGGCGGCAGCGGATATTCGCTGCCAATGCCGGCGGTTCCATGGCGCAGCCACTGCATGAGCATCCGCAGCGGGCGCGTCAGGCGCCAGGAGCGCGAGCGGCGCATATGCTCGATATGTGCCAGGGCGGCATCGCGCTCGACGATCACCTGGGCATGTTCCTGCCGTGGCGGAGTGGGCAGTGATCCTGGCTTATCCATGCTGGCTCACATAGGTGTGCAGGGGCGTCTGGTCATCTGCCGGCCACATGGAACTCGATGATCCCGGTCGATAGAACGTCACCGTCATGCTGCGTCGTGAGGTCTGGCAGTGGTCCACCACGGGCGACACCGCATGCCATGAGTCATCGCCCCGGACCAGCACCGCCGAACTGCCCACCAGGGGTGGGATCACCGCGACGATGTCCTGCGGGTCCGCCGAGCGCAGGATGTTCAGGCAACCGCCATCCTCGATGTTCCAGGCATCGTTGAAGTACAGGATATGGGTCACCAGCTTGTCGTCCAGGTCCAGGTGCGGCCCCAGGCAGGCCTGGGGCCCGTAGTGGAACACGTTGACTTCCATGGGGGCCGTGCGCAGGTCGTGGTCGGTCAGCGTCGACAACGCCAGGCGGTAGGCCGGTCGGGTCAGTTCGCCGGCCAGTTGCAGCCAGGCCGGACTCAGGCCCTGGGCATGGACGATGCGCCCGGTGCCCAACTCCACCAGCTGTCGTGCCTGGTATTCATAGTCCTTCTCCCCGCCGTAGCCATAGACCCGCTTGAAGGCATCGTGGGGGTAGGTCGCCGCCAGCGCGGCGGCGTTTTCGGCCGAGTACAGATCGTCGATCCGTGCCCAGCGAAAAGGCTGGTTGTGCAGCGGATGGCGGGCGAGCATCTTCAGGTCCAGCAGCATGTTCTTCCTCCTTGAATCCAAGTCATGTGAGACGCAGTGTCGCGGTGCCACGCAAGGAGCTGGTGTACGGCCCGCCGCATCCGTCGCAGGGCGGGTCCGTGGGTAACCGCCGTTATTCCTGGAACTGTTGCAGCGCCTGCATCTGTCGGTGCAGCTCATCCAGCTCGGCTCGCTGGCGCAGGCACTGCTCGTGCCACTCCTGCTGCTGGTCCTCCAGCAAGTTGGGCAGTTCCTGCCAGAGTCGATTCATCCATTGGCCAGTGGGCCGGGGGCCTTGGCGGATCAGGTCGGCCACCTGGTCCCAGTGGTGGCGCAACTGTTCTCGGGCCGCCTCCAGGCGGGGGCAGGGCTCGTGGCTTTGCAGGCGCTCGAGGAACCATTGCAGGGCAATCGGTTGACCGGTCGGCAGCGGGTAGATGCCTTGGTAGTCGAGCAAGGCGGTGTACTTGCCCTGATGCAGGTTGGCCGAGCAGAAGATGGGGACGCCGAAGGCCAGGGCGGTGATCGCCAGGTGATAACTGTGGCCGATCACCGCCTCGGCATGGCCGAGGATCTCGGCCAGCAACAAGGGCGAGGGCCAGTGGGGCAGGGTCACCGCCCGGGGCAGGTCATCACCGAGAATGGATTCGTGATCGCCCAGCACCGGTCCGATGGGCAGCAACAACAGTTGCCATTGCTCCAGGCTTGCTGAATGGGTCTTCCACAGTTGCAGGAAGCTCTCCAGGCCGGCAATCGAGTGCACCACCAGGTAGCGATCACCCAGGCCCGCCTGCCGGCACAGCTGGCGATACTCGGGTGAGGGTTGTTGCAGGTCGATGAGATTGGCCAGGCCAAAGGCGGTATCCGGCAACACCTGGACCTGTGCCTGGTCGCTGAGCGCCGACAGGGCTGCCTGGGACAGGGCATCACGTACCCGCACATGGGGGCTGAGCTCCAGGGAAAGCTTGAGCAACGGCCGTGCCCAGGCTGGAATCTCGTTGCAGTGCATGCCCGGGGCATTCCAGATCAGCGGTACATCATGCTGCAGGGCCAGCAATGCCGGCGACAGCCAGTAGCCGGTCGGATGATGAATGCGTGCTGTAGGCGGGTAATAACCGACCGCCACCAGCTTGTCGAAGCGAATGATGAAACCGCCACCGATCAGCACGCCATCCAGGGTGTCGATCTGGTCGGGCAGTTCGCTGACCGAGGTGACGTCATAGGGCCATTCAGGCGTGTGGCGCTCGTGGTAGGAGAACGGACGGACCTTCACCGAGCCCAGGCGCGCCTGCAGTTCTTTCTCGGCAATCAGCGGGAACAGCAGGTCTCCGTAGTTGGCCACGTCGAAGGTGCCGAAGATCGCCACCTGCCATTGTTTTGCGCCAGGGGCGGCAACCTGCGGGCAATGGGCTGGCCGAGCGGCATCGACCGGCGTGATGCCCAGGTCGACGATACCGAGAAAGGGCTGGTCGCCCGGCAAGATGTCGAAGGCCAGGGGCGCCACTTGTTTTTCGATCAGTTGGGAGGTTTCCTCGGTTTCACCGTTCATCAGCTTGAGGGTCATGTGATAGCGGCCTGGCGCCAGGTTGGCGGCGAATCCAAGGTGGGCGGTGGCGCTGCGCCAGCCTTGCACCGGGGCGTCGCAAGCCAGCGCCACGTTGGCGCCGCCGACCACCAGCAGCTTGGCTTCCTGGACGGTCAGGCTGAGGTTGGGGCGCTGCACCTGGTCCGTGACTCGGACCTGGACCTGGACCTCGATCCGGTCGCCATGGACAAAGCTGGAATACGAGGTCCCGGTGGCCTCGAAGAGCGCCGAGAGAATCTGCCCTTCGGGGGTGCCGAAGGCCATGCCCTGATCCGGGTCGAGCGCAGGCTTGGCGGTGACCTGGATGGCGCCGTTGCTGGCCCAGCGCCGTTGCTCGTCGCGCATGTCCAGCAAGTAGAGCTCGGTCATATCCTGCGGTGCGCCGCTGGCCCGGACTTCACCGTTGCGCAGGTACAGCACGCGGTTGCAGAAGCGCTTGACCATGCTCATGTCATGGGACACGAACAACAGCGTGGTGCCTTGTCGGGCCAGGCGTTCGAGACGCTCCAGGCACTTGAACTGGAACGAGGCATCGCCGACGGCCAGGGCCTCGTCGACGATCAGGATGTCCGGCTCGACGCACACCGAGACGGCAAAGGCCAGGCGCACCAGCATGCCGCTGGAGTAGGTCTTGGTAGGCTGGTCGATGAAGTCGCCGATGTTGGCGAAGGCCGCGATCTCATCGAAGCGCGCTTGTGTTTCACCCTGGGTCAGGCCCAGCACTGCAGCGTTGAGGTAGACGTTCTCGCGTCCGGTGAATTCCGGGTTGAAACCCGAACCCAGCTCCAGCAGGGCGGCGATGCGTCCCTGGGTGTCCACGCGGCCTGAGGAGGCATTGACGATACCGCAGATCAGTTGCAGCAAGGTCGACTTGCCGCTGCCGTTGCGACCGATGATGCCCAGGCTCTCACCCTTGCGCACCTCCAGCGAGACATCCTTCACCGCCCAGAATGGACGATAGCGTTGCCTGCCGTGCGGGAGCAGTATTTGCAACAGGCGGTCCTTGGGATGTTCATAGATCTGGTAACACTTGCCCAAGCCTTGGGTCTTGATCGCTAAGTCAGAGCACATCGGCAAATCCCTGGCGAGTTTTCTCGAACCATGTCCGTCCCAGAATTGCTACAGCGCAGGCAGCAAGCAGTTGTCCTAGCCACACGCGAATATCAGGCACCACACCCCAGACCAGTACTTCTCGGGAAGACTCGATCACTAAGGCCAATGGGTTCAGGTAGAGCCAGGGTTGGAAGGCTGTCGGCAGGGCGGTCACCGGATAGAAGACTGCCGAGAGCATTAACAAGGCCGACATCAACACCCCGATGACCTGATCGATGTCCCGCAGATACACCCCCAGGGCAGCGAGGAACCAGGACAGGCCCAGGGCAAGCAGGGTCAATGGCAAGAGCACCAGAGGAAACAACACGGCAGTCACGGGGGGCAAGCCGAAGATCAGGATGTGAAAGACGAACCACACGATCAGACCCATCAGCATGTGGAACAATGCAGCGCCAAGTGTCACCCAGGGCAAAATATCGAGGGGGAACAGCAGTTTCTTCACATAGTTGCTGTGGTTGACCACCAATGTTGGTGCACGGCAGATGCATTCTGAAAACAGGTTGAAAACCAGCAGACCTGTGAAAACCAGCAGGGCGAATTGGCTGGTGGAGTCATTACCACCCCCCCAGCGGACCTTGAATATCATGCTGAACACTACGGTATATACCAGCAGCATGAGCAGGGGGTTGAAGACCGACCAGAGCAGTCCAGCGATCGAGCCGCGATAACGGCCCGCGACTTCACGAGTGACCAATACCAGTAGCAATTCGCGATGACGCCAAGGCCAAGCGCCAGCTAGCTTGAACGTGATGCCCCTAGTCAACTTCCACTCCTTGGCGGTCAACTTTTTCAGCGTCGCGATTTACCCGAGCAGATGGCTCGAAGAAATGGGCCGATGTGTTGAATTCGGTGTATTTGTTTTTGATGTTGTTTATAGACCAGAAATTCCCACATCGAGGGTGGGGAGATGATTCTTTCTGATGAAGGGATGACAGTAAAGAGCCATCATGAAAAATAGTTGGGGCACAGTGTTGTGGCTTGTCGATCAAGGCATGGTTGTCCGCTGCAGGCGGCCTGCACCGGGGCTCAGGGGCGCTGTGCGATACTGCACAGCCGCAACCCGCAGGGGAGGTTAATGTCGAAACTGTTGCAGATTGGCCATCTATGCTTCAGGCATCACTGGATGCGGCCGATAACCTTCCATGGACCAGTCTGCCTGTCCCGGGGTCCGTTGCGAGACGCCTGTTAGCGAGGCTGTGCAGGGTGCCGGCGACTGGGCCAGCCAAGCAAACAACAAAGGGATGTGCGTTGCAGATCACGCCTTTTCCCGTCAGGACGACCCATTGCCTGTCCCCATCTACGAAGTACATGCCCTCGATGGCACCTTGAAACGCCTGCCCTTGCTCAAGGCGGCGGTAGGCTTCATCGCCATGGTGTTCCTGTGCCTGTGTGGCTTGCTGTACCTGCAGTTGGAGCAGTCCTGGAGCCATGACCTGGCCCAGGCGGAGGTCAACTCGACCAACCTGACCCAGGCGATGGCCCAGCAGGCCGAAGACACTTTCATGGAGGCCGACCTGGTGTTGATGAGCCTCTCCGAGTGGATCGAGGCCCTGGGCGAGGGCCCCAGGCAGCAACAGCGGCTGCAGGAGATCTTCGCCCGGCGGGTGCTGGCCCTGAATCAGCTCAGCGGGGTGTTCCTCTACGACCGGCAGGGCCAGTGGGTGGTCAGCTCCTTCAACGCCTCGCCGCACGGCAAGGATGTGGCGGATCGGGACTACTTCAGGTTCCATCAGCAGAACGCCTCGTTGCAGGCACATATCAGCCCGGCGATCCTCAGCCGTGCCAATGGCGAGTGGATCATCCCCATCTCACGGCGAATCAATGATGAGAACGGGAGTTTCAAGGGCGTGCTGATGGCCGGCATCAAGCTTGCGTATTTCGATCAGTACTTCAAAAGCTTCAACATCGACGAGCAGGGGGCCATGTTCCTCGCGCTCTCCGATGGCACCCTGATTGCCCGGCGCCCGTTCGAGGCGCGCCAGGTCGGGGCTTCGCTGGCCCGTGGCGAGATCTTCGCCAAGTACCTGCCTGAGGCTACGGCGGGCAATGCCATGATCACGTCGATCGTCGACGGGGTCCCGCGCTTGTATGGTTATCGCCAGTTGCAGGCCTATCCGCTGGTGGTGGCGGCGGCCAACTCCAAGGACGCGATACTCAAGAGCTGGTACGCCTCGGCCTACCAGTCCACGGCCATCGTGGCCCTGGTGCTGTTGGGCGTGGGGTTGTTCGGCTGGGTATTCGTGCACCAGGTACGCAACAACGAACGGATCGAGGCCGACCTGCGTGAAGCGCAGGAGGCACTGGAAGTGATCGCCACCCATGACAGCTTGACCGGCCTGGCCAATCGAAGGTTGTTCGAGCGCGCCCTGGTGATCGAGTTCGGCCGGGGCGCCCGGCAGAGCAGCCCGTTGGCCTTGATCATGGTCGATATCGACTACTTCAAGCTCTACAACGACACCTATGGGCATGTGGCGGGCGACCATTGCCTGACACAAGTGGCCCAGGCGCTGCAGGGCTGTTGCCAGCGCCAGGCCGATCTGGCCGTGCGTTATGGTGGCGAGGAGTTCGCGGTGCTGCTGCCTGATACCGATATCCAGGGGGCCCTGGCCATGGCCGAGCAGATTCGCCAGAGCGTCATGGTCAGCCAGATTCCCCATTCCGGGTCTGCAGCGGGTTGTGTCACGGTCAGCCTGGGTTGCTATGCCTTCGTTCCCAGCGGGCGCGACAGCATCGAGGTGTTCATCGAGCGGGCGGATGCGGCGCTGTACCAGGCCAAGGCCACTGGCCGCAACCGGGTCTCGGCGTTGTCGGTGCAGCCATTGCAGCCTTCCGATCGCTGAGCGTTACCAGGCCTTGCAGAACACCTGGTTGCCGTAGCTGTTGCCGCCGAACTCGTAGCTTGTGCGGCCTACGGCGTCGTATCCCTGGGCCAGATAAAAGGCCAGGGCGGGCAGGTTGCCCTCCCAGGCGGTGAGCCACAGGCAACTGGCCTGGCGGCCTCGAGCGATGTCCTCGGCCTGGTCCAGCAGGGCCTGGCCGATGCCTTGCCGGTGGGCGTGGCGCTGTACATACAGGCGCACCAGTTCCATGCCATCGGCCAGTTGCGGCAACGGCGCATGGGAGTTGCCGGCAGCGAGTTCGGCGAATCCTTGCAGATGGCCGTCGCGCTCGGCCAGCAGGAGGATCCGCCGTGGATCGGCCAGGCGCTCACGGAACTGTTCCGGTGCGTAGACGCGCAAGGCTTCCTCGGCCAGGTCGGCGCGCATGCCGTCCATGGCGTAGGTGTCGAGGAACACCTGGGTGGCCAGGCCACTGATGCACAGGGCATCCTCGTGACGGCCATGACGAAAGGAAAGGGGGGTGGGCATGACTGCATCCTTGTAGTGGATTGCCGGTGCTCAGCGCGGGACGGATTGGCCGAGCAACTGCTCCAGATGCTGGCAAACTGCAGGCCATTCGTCGTCGATGATGCTGAAGCGTACGGAGTTGCGCTTGCGCCCGTCGGGCATGATGCGCTCATGGCGCACGATACCTTCTTGCTGCGCACCCAGGCGCAAAATGGCTGCCCGGGATGTGTGGTTGATCTCGTCGGTGGTGAATTGTACCCGTACGCAGGCCATTTCCTCGAAGGCATGACGCAGCATCAGGTACTTGGCCTCGGTATTGACGAAGCTGCGTTGCCAGCGACTGGCGATCCAGGTGCTGCCGATCTCCAACTTGCGATTGAGTGGGTCGATCTTCCAGAACCGTGTGCAGCCGATGACCTCGCCCGTGGCCCGCAACAGGGTGACGAAGGGCTGCACGCTGCCGGCGGCGCGGCCTTCCAGCGCAATGGCCAGGTATTGGCCGATGGTGCTGGGGGAGGGCACCACGGTAAAGGGCAGGTTCCACAGTTCGCCGTCCCGGGCCGCATCCACCAGGGCGTCGGCGTCGCTGGCTTGCAGGGGGCGCAGGATGATCCGTGGGCCTTCCAGTGGTTGCATGGCGCGCGCTCTCCAGATCGCATGATGGGGCTTGGCAAGCGGTTATTACAGAAGCTCGGGCAATGCCTGGCAAGAGCCAATCCGGGGCCAATGCAATAAAAAATATCAGCCGAAACGATTGTCGGCCAAAGCGCTTTCTGGCTTATACATAAGCCCGACATGCAGGGCCTGGCGTTGCTCGAACGGATCGGCGCGCGGATGGCTGCGGCCCTGCGCGACACTCATTTCAAGGACCCGTGCATGAGCCAGCCGCACCTGATGGACTTCGACCTTTACCTGCAGCGCCTCGGTTATGACCACACGCCAGCGCCGACCCTGGAAACCCTGGGGGAGCTGCAGTTGCGCCATGTCTGCCGGTTCACCTTCGAAAGCCTCTCGACCTTGCTGCGGCTCCCGGTGCCCATCGACCTGGCGTCGGTGGAACGCAAGATCCTTCGTGAGGGGCGTGGCGGTTACTGTTATGAACTGAACCAGACCTTCATGGTGTTGCTGCAGCACCTGGGGTACCAGGTCAGGGGGATCACCGGGCGAGTGGTGATGGGCGGGCCCGAGGATGCCTTCACGCCCCGCAGCCATCGGCTGACGCTGCTGCAGCTCGATGGTCGGCGCTATATCGTCGATGTCGGTTTCGGCGGCATGGTGCCTACCGCGCCCTTGCTGCTCGACACCGAGCAGGAGCAGGCCACGCCCCACGAGCCGTATCGCATCACCCGGCAGGAAGGCAGCTATACCCTGCGGGCCAAGGTCGCGGGCGAATGGCGGGCCATGTATGTGTTCGACCTGCAAATGCAGGGAGAGGTGGACTACGAAATGGGCAACTGGTACGTCTCGACCCATCCGGCTTCGCCCTTTTTCGGCCAGTTGATGGTGGCGCGCATCGGACCGGGCGTGCGCCATACCTTGCACAACGCCAGCTATGCCCTGCATCGCATGGACCAGCCCAGCGAGCGGCGGCAGATCACCGACGCCGGGGAGCTGATGCGCTTGCTGCAGGATGAATTCGCCTTGCGCCTACCCGATCACCGCGAGTTGCCACAGGTGCTGGAGCAATTGCTGCGAGCCTGAGCGCCCCCGGGGTAGCTGCCACGGCACGGCCGTTCTTGTGTACAGAATCCAGGTGTCGATTCACGTATTGACTGGCAGGTCGATCAACCAGGGCTGATTCGTTTGTCGAATCAGCCCTTTTTTCGTCGGGTTGCCCGCCGGGTTGAGGGCCCACGGTGCTATCACTCGTTGGCGGGCGTTGTCGGCGAGCCGAGGGCTCTGTACCGGGTTTTCCGATGCAAGCAGGTCACTGGACGGGGTGTCCAAGTCGTTTTTGCCAGTAGGCCTAAGGGGAAATGTGCCCAAGACTTGGCGGATAAACTGTATACAATTTAATGGACAGTTCTCTTTGATGTTGCATACAGTGTGCGCATAACAAAAACAGGGAACTCCAAACCATGACTACCCCTCAGGTTTCACAGCAGCGGCCCGAAGACGAGAACTTGGGTGTTGGCGCGAACATGGCCTACGGCCTGCAACACGTTCTGACCATGTATGGCGGCATCGTCGCGGTGCCGCTGATCATCGGCCAGGCAGCCGGCCTGTCGCCCGCGGAGATTGGCTTGCTGATCGCGGCCTCGCTGTTCGCCGGAGGCCTGGCCACCTTGCTGCAGACCCTTGGCGTGCCGTTCTTCGGTTGCCGGCTGCCGCTGGTGCAGGGGGTCTCCTTTGCTGGTGTGTCGACCATGGTGGCGATCGTCACCAGTGGCGGCGAGGGTGGTTTTCAGTCGGTGCTCGGGGCGGTCATCGCCGCCTCCTTGATCGGGCTTCTGATCACCCCCGTGTTTTCCCGCATCATCAAGTTCTTTCCACCCCTGGTCACCGGTATTGTCATCACCACCATCGGCTTGACGCTGATGCCCGTGGCAGCGCGCTGGGCCATGGGTGGCAATAGCCGTGCGCCAGATTTCGGCAGCATGTCCAACATCGGCCTGGCCGCCGTTACCCTGGTGCTGGTGCTGATGCTCAGCAAGATTGGCAGCGCGGCCATCTCCCGGCTATCGATTCTCCTGGCCATGATCATCGGCACAGTGATCGCGGTATTCTTGGGCATGGCGGACTTTTCGGGGGTCACCCAAGGGCCGATGTTCGGCTTGCCCACGCCGTTCCACTTCGGCATGCCGACTTTCCATGTCGCAGCGATCCTGTCGATGTGCATCGTGGTCATGGTGACGCTGGTGGAAACCTCGGCGGACATCCTGGCGGTGGGGGAGATCATCCACACCAAGGTCGATTCCAAGCGCCTGGGCAATGGCCTGCGGGCCGACATGCTGTCGAGCATGATCGCGCCGATCTTCGGCTCCTTCACCCAGAGCGCCTTTGCCCAGAACGTCGGGCTGGTGGCCGTCACCGGGATCAAGAGCCGCTTCGTGGTGGCCACCGGTGGCTTGTTCCTGGTGATCCTCGGCCTGTTGCCGTTCATGGGGCGGGTCATCGCCGCAGTTCCGACCTCGGTGCTCGGCGGCGCCGGCATCGTGCTGTTCGGCACCGTGGCTGCCAGCGGCATTCGCACCTTGTCCAAGGTCGACTACCGCAACAACATGAACCTGATCATCGTCGCCACCTCCATCGGCTTCGGCATGATCCCCATTGCTGCCCCCAGCTTCTACGATCACTTTCCCAGCTGGTTCGCGACGATTTTCCACTCGGGCATCAGTTCGTCGGCGATCATGGCGATCCTGCTGAACCTGGCGTTCAACCATTTCACTACCGGCAACTCCGATCAGCAGTCGGTGTTCGTCGCCGGTACCGAGCGCAGCCTGCGTTTCCAGGACATTGCCGTGCTGCGTGAGGGGGATCACTTCAGTGGCGGCAAGCTGCACGACGCCGATGGCAACGAAGTACCGCTGGTGGCCGATGGCTCTGATGCCGAACCTCGGGCTGAGGGCCCCGCGCCAAGCCCCGTTCGCAGTAGTGCCCAAGCCACTCACTGATCATCTGCGCAGCAGATCGATACCGGCGCCCAGGCGCCGGTTTTCGTTATTCCAGGTTTTCCAGGGGAGCCAGGGCCTGGAGAACATCGGGGTCGTCCTTGTACTGCTGACGCAACTTCGCAAGTTGACGATCCAGGCCGGTACAGGTGTCCTTCACCGCCTTCTCCAGCTCGGCCCGGCGCTCTGCATCGTAGGGCTCCTCACCGGCAAAGTGCTGGCATTCTTCGTAGCGCTGGAGGAGGGCGGTGGCATCCGCCGGCAACTGGGCACTGCCGTAGTGGCCACCCAGCTTCAGACGCTGCTCCTCGACCCAGCCGTTGTAATCTTCACCATCCTTGGCGATGTACATGACCTGGGCCCAGCCGTCATCGGTAGCGGCGTAAACCGTCAGGCCGTCGCCGGGAATCACGAAGAGTTTCTTGTCCATGCAGGCCGCATGCGGTGCGCTGTGAAAGTGCAGGCGTCCGTTGCCTACTACCTTGGCTTCCAGGGGCGGGCGATAGTCGCCGGCCTCCCGCGAGGCTTTTTCGCCCAGGACGGCGCAATCCACCGGGGTATCGGCCAGGGCTGGCAGGGGCAATAGCAACAGCAGGCCGCATAGCGGCAACAGACGCGGGCTTCGATCCATCGCAAGGGATTTCCATGAGCAGGTTGAATGGCGCGATGGTAATGACAAAGAAGCGGCCTGGGAATGACCACAGGCCATGCCAGGCAGCGCTGGCGTTATTGCGCGACCTTGAACTGACCCTGGCGCACCAGGGACCAGGCGAACACCACCACCACGGTGGCGGCTGCCGATAGAGTCAGGGGCAACCCATGGCTGCCAGCGCTCATGGCTGCGCCGCTGAGCAGCGGTCCGAGCAGGCTGCCAATGCCCCAGAGCAGGCCGGCGCTGGCGTTGGCGGTGACCAGGTCCGCGCCGCTGAAGGATTGCCCGATGAGTACGATGGCCAGGGTGTAGATTCCGCCGGCTGCCGCCCCGAGGATCACCAGGCTCGGCCATAGCAGGGCGGGGTTGTCCATCAGCAGGGGCAGGCCCAGGCCGATCACCAGTGCGACCATGCCGCACCCCAGGTAGATGCCGGGGCGCCCGACCTTGTCCGAGAGCCAGCCCAGGGGAAACTGGAACGCCGTATCGCCCAGGAGAATGATGGTCACCATCAATGCGGCGAGCTTGATGCTGTAGCCGTGGTTGGCGGCGTAGACCGGAAACAGCGACAGCACCATGCTGTCGAAGAAGGCGAAGAACAGGATGCCGGCGCACAGCGCCGGGGCAATGCGGATAAAACCCAGCACCGAGAAGGTCCGGCTTTCGGCATGGGGTGCTGGAGCATCTTCCTGTGGCAGGGTCAGCCAGACGACGGCGATGGCCACGGCGTAGCCGGCACTGACGATGGCCAGCACGATCGGCCCTTCGGTGCCCAGCAGCGAGACCAGGCCCGGCCCCAGTAGCTGGAAAAAAGTGAAACAGGTGGTGTAGACCGCCACCAGCCGTCCGCGGGTGGTGTCCTCGGCCATTTCATTGACCCAGGTTTCCCCGAGGATGATGATCAGCCCTGCGCCCAGGCCCATGGCGATACGCGCCATTCCCAGGCCGTGCAGACCGATGCCAGGCAACTCCAGTGCGGCCACGCTCACGGCGCACAAGCTGAAACACAACAGGTAGATCTGGCGCCGGGTCAGGCGCCGGCACATCCCGTTGACCAGGAAGGCCGAGAGCATCATGCCGGCGGCGGGCAGGGCCGACATGAGGCCGATCTGGTTGTTGGAGGCGCCGGCCTGGTACAGGCGCAGGGCCAGGATCGGCACGGTGGAACCGATGCTCAGGCCGACGATGGAGATGCCCAGGATCAGGGCGGCTAACAAGGCTTTGTTCATTGCTCGAGACCTGCGCCTGGTGATCCGGGCGCTGAAAAATACAGGGGTGCGCCTGCATCGCGACGCGGGCCGCTGGACAGGCGATGGCTGGACGAACCGAACCCGGCTGCAGGCGTCGACCTGGCGCTAATGGGGCGCGGGCAGCGGTCTGCTCGGTGGCGAGTTGCCAGGGTCAATCGCGATCAGCGACGGTTCCGGGGCGGGGAGAAGGTGAAGGCAAACAGCACGCTGCGGCGTCGGCGATTGATCGCGCAGTCATGCTGGACAACGGCCAGGCTGGCCGAAGGAGGTAGTGAGGAGAAATTGCACGGTGACTGTGCTGACACGGACATCATTGTCTGACTGGTTGGAAAAGGAAGCGCACAGCCTACGCCAGGCCTTTGCGGCAAAGCAACCAGGCATGCCCGGGGTTGGTCGGCGCCACCCCATGATCGACCCGAGCTTTATCCCAGGCTTTACCTTGAGAGAGTGGGTAAGTGGCGGAACTTGGCAGAATCGCGAAACGAAAAAACCCGCCATAAGGCGGGTTTTTTGGGTGGGCTGGAGATTCTTGAAGCTTTCTCCAGCACCTTGTCTGGCTCCACGACCTGGACTCGAACCAGGGACCCAGTGATTAACAGTCACTTGCTCTACCAACTGAGCTATCGCGGAATGCGCCGTATCTTACTGATTCAAAAAGGGAAGTCAAGCACCTGAAGGAGAAATCCGATTTTTTCTTCAGGCGCCGATCGGGCTTGCTCAGCCGCCAAGGGTCAGGGAGCCGAGCATCAGCTTGGCCAACAGCGAGGTGGCTGCCAGTTGCACCAGCCACAAGGCCAGGCCGCCCAGGAATACGCCAAGGGCGATTTGCAGCACCAGGTTCTTCCCACGCTTCTGCGAGTGGGGCAGATAGGGTTCGGGGTCGTCGCGTTCGGCCCGCAGGTCATCGTTTCTCATCGGTGGTCTCGGTCGGCAGGGGCAAGGCTTGAGTCTAGAGGGTGTGGGGCAGGGCAGGGGAAAAGTCTCAGGCGCCCATGAAAAAGGGGAAGCTCATGGCTTCCCCTTTTCTATTGCTGGCGGTGGATCAGATCACCTGGAGGATGGCGTTGGTCACCACACCGATGTTGCTCTGGTTCAATGCAGCGACGCAGATGCGACCAGTGTCCAGGGCGTAGATGCCGAATTCGTTGCGCAGGCGAGTGACTTGCTCAACGGTCAGGCCGGAGTAGGAGAACATGCCACGCTGGCGACCGACGAAGCTGAAGTCGCGCTGTGGTGCGCCTTTGGCCAGCAGGTCGACCATCTGGGTGCGCATGCCGCGGATCCGCAGGCGCATCTCTGCCAATTCCTGCTCCCACTGGGCACGCAGTTCCGGATTGTTCAGTACGGCGGCGACGATGGTGGCACCGTGAGTCGGCGGGTTGGAGTAGTTGGTGCGGATCACGCGCTTGACCTGGGACAGCACGCGAGCGCTTTCTTCCTTCGAGCTGCTGACGATGGACAGCGCGCCAACGCGCTCGCCGTACAGCGAGAACGACTTGGAGAACGAGCTGGAAACGAAGAAGGTCAGGCCCGACTCGGCAAACAGGCGCACGGCCGCGGCATCTTCGTCGATGCCGTCGCCAAAGCCCTGGTAGGCCATGTCGAGGAACGGCACGAGGTTTTTCGCCTTGATCACTTCCAGGACGTTTTTCCAGTCCTGTGGGCTCAGGTCGACGCCCGTCGGGTTGTGGCAGCAGGCATGCAGTACCACGATCGACTGGGCCGGCAGGGCGTTGAGGTCTTCCAGCAGGCCGGTGCGGTTCACGTCGTGGGTGGCGGCGTCATAGTAGCGGTAGTTCTGCACTGGGAAACCGGCAGTTTCAAACAGCGCGCGGTGGTTTTCCCAGCTCGGGTCGCTGATGGCGACCACGGCACCTGGCAGCAGCTGCTTGAGGAAATCGGCACCGATCTTCAGGGCGCCAGTGCCGCCGACGGCCTGGGTGGTGACCACACGGCCAGCGGCCAGCAGTGGCGAGTCGTTGCCGAAGAGCAGTTTCTGGACCGCCTGGTCGTAGGCGGCAATGCCATCGATCGGCAGGTAGCCACGGGAGGCGTGTTGAGCGGCGCGGATCGTCTCGGCTTCGACAACGGCGCGCAGCAGTGGAATGCGTCCCTCCTCGTTGCAGTACACGCCCACGCCAAGGTTGACCTTGTCGGTGCGGGTGTCGGCGTTGAATGCTTCGTTGAGGCCCAGGATTGGATCGCGTGGTGCCATTTCGACAGCGGAGAACAGGCTCATTTTTACGGCGGCTCTGAATGGAGTATGGAGGGACGTGTCACGCTCCAGCCGAATGCACTAGAGCGGAGCACAAACGGGGAGCTAGTATAGAGGCCATCATCGCGGCGGGCGACTGCCTAATGGTCTTTTGCGGCAAGTTTTTCGCGTTATTTTTTGACCGTTAGTCTTATTGCAACATTTGGTGTGGTGGCGGGTGTAAGACCTTTACCTTGAAAGCTGTGGTATTTGGCTCCACATTCTGAATATTCCTGCTCTTTTCCTCGGCGACCTGGGTCGTACGTGGTCTTTCCCATTCCTGTCCGGTCGCGCCGCGCACGATGACACCAGAGGTACTTTATGTCTGAATTCCAGCTCGTCACCCGCTTTCAGCCCGCCGGCGACCAGCCTGAGGCCATCCGCCTGATGGTCGAAGGCATCGAGGCCGGGCTGGCGCACCAGACCCTGCTCGGCGTGACGGGCTCGGGCAAGACCTTCAGCATCGCCAACGTCATCCAGCAGGTGCAGCGACCGACCCTGGTGCTGGCGCCAAACAAGACGCTGGCGGCGCAATTGTATGGAGAGTTCAAGGCGTTCTTTCCGAACAACGCGGTGGAGTACTTCGTTTCCTACTACGACTACTACCAGCCCGAAGCCTATGTGCCATCGTCCGACACCTTCATCGAGAAGGATGCCTCGATCAACGACCATATCGAACAGATGCGCCTGTCCGCGACCAAGGCGCTGCTGGAGCGCAAGGACGCAATCATCGTCACCACGGTCTCCTGCATCTACGGTCTGGGCAGTCCCGAGACCTACCTGAAAATGGTTCTGCACGTGGATCGCGGTGACAAGCTCGACCAGAGGGCCTTGCTGCGGCGCCTGGCGGACCTGCAATACACGCGCAATGACATGGATTTCGCCCGTGCCACCTTCCGCGTGCGCGGTGATGTGATTGATATCTACCCGGCGGAATCGGACCTGGAGGCGATCCGCATCGAGCTGTTCGACGACGAAGTGGAGAGCATCAGCGCCTTCGACCCCTTGACCGGTGAGGTGATCCGCAAGCTGCCGCGCTTCACCTTCTATCCCAAGAGCCACTACGTGACCCCGCGGGAAACCCTGCTGGATGCGATCGAAGGGATCAAGGTGGAGCTGCAGGAGCGCCTGGAATACCTGCGCTCCAACAACAAGCTGGTGGAAGCCCAGCGTCTGGAGCAGCGCACCCGTTTCGACCTGGAGATGATCCTCGAACTGGGCTACTGCAACGGCATCGAAAACTACTCGCGCTACCTCTCGGGGCGTCCCGCCGGCGCTGCACCGCCGACCCTCTATGACTACCTGCCGGCGGATGCCTTGCTGGTGATCGACGAATCCCACGTCAGCGTGCCCCAGGTCGGCGCCATGTATAAGGGCGACCGCTCGCGCAAGGAAACCCTGGTGGAGTACGGCTTCCGTTTGCCGTCGGCATTGGATAACCGGCCGATGCGTTTTGACGAGTGGGAGGGGGTGAGTCCGCAGACCATCTTCGTTTCCGCCACCCCGGGCAACTATGAGGCCGAACACGCCGGCCGCGTGGTGGAGCAGGTGGTGCGCCCCACCGGGCTGGTGGACCCGCAAGTGGAAGTGCGCCCGGCCCTGACCCAGGTGGACGACCTGCTGTCGGAAATTACCAAGCGCGTTGCGGTGGAAGAGCGGGTGCTGGTGACCACCCTGACCAAGCGCATGGCCGAAGACCTGACCGATTACCTGGCCGACCACGGTGTGCGCGTGCGCTACCTGCACTCGGACATCGACACCGTGGAGCGGGTGGAAATCATCCGCGACCTGCGCCTGGGTACCTTCGATGTGCTGGTGGGGATCAACCTGTTGCGTGAGGGCCTGGATATGCCGGAAGTGTCCCTGGTGGCGATTCTCGATGCCGACAAGGAGGGCTTCCTGCGCTCCGAACGCTCGCTGATCCAGACCATCGGCCGCGCCGCGCGCAACCTCAATGGCCGGGCGATTCTCTATGCTGACCGCATCACCGGCTCCATGGAGCGGGCGATTGGCGAGACCGAGCGCCGCCGCGACAAGCAGATCGCCTTCAACCTGGCCAATGGCATCACCCCCAAGGGTGTGGTCAAGGATGTCGCCGATATCATGGAAGGCGCCACCGTGCCCGGTTCGCGCAGCAAGAAGCGCAAGGGCATGGCCAAGGCGGCCGAGGAGAGCGCCCGCTACGAAAGCGAGCTGCGCTCGCCGAGCGAGATCACCAAGCGCATTCGCCAGCTGGAAGAGAAGATGTACCAGTTGGCCCGCGATCTGGAGTTCGAGGCGGCGGCCCAAATGCGGGACGAGATCAGCAAGCTGCGCGAGCGCCTGCTCAACGTCTGACTGTGCGGTGCAGCCCATCGAGCCGCAGGTCAATGCGGCGGTTCAGTGGGCTTCGCCGGCCCTGGCGCCTGACGCAGGCGCAACCTTGGCATAAATGCCCTCCTTACTGGAGCCTGGCCGGCATCGCCTGTTACCATTCGCCCCTTGTTTGTTCCTTGCTTTTCTATTCTTTCGAGACATGCCATGACCACCGTCCGTACGCGCATCGCGCCATCGCCTACCGGGGACCCCCACGTAGGTACTGCTTACATCGCTTTGTTCAACTACTGCTTTGCCAAGCAGCACGGCGGCGAGTTCATCCTGCGTATCGAGGACACCGACCAGTTGCGTTCGACTCGCGAGTCCGAGCAGCAGATCTTCGATGCCCTGCGCTGGCTGGGCATCAACTGGAGCGAAGGTCCGGATGTCGGCGGTCCCCATGGTCCGTATCGCCAGAGCGAACGTGGTGATATCTACCAGAAGTATGTCCAGCAGTTGGTCGACATGGGCCATGCCTTCCCGTGCTTCTGCACTGCCGAAGAGCTGGACCAGATGCGTGCCGAGCAGATGGCTCGCGGCGAAACCCCGCGTTACGACGGGCGTGCGTTGTTGCTCTCCAAGGAAGAAGTGGCCCAGCGCCTGGCTGCCGGTGAACCCCACGTGATCCGCATGAAGGTGCCTAGCGAGGGCGTCTGCGTGGTGCCGGACATGTTGCGTGGCGATGTCGAGATCCCATGGGATCGCATGGACATGCAGGTCTTGATGAAGACCGACGGCCTGCCGACCTACTTCCTGGCCAACGTGGTCGATGATCATCTGATGGGCATCACCCACGTGCTACGCGGTGAAGAGTGGCTGCCTTCGGCGCCAAAGCTGATCCTGCTCTACGAATACTTTGGCTGGGAGCAGCCGCAGCTGTGCTACATGCCGCTGCTGCGCAACCCGGACAAGAGCAAGCTGTCCAAGCGCAAGAACCCGACCTCGGTAACCTTCTACGAGCGTATGGGGTTCATGCCCGAGGCCATGCTCAATTACCTGGGGCGCATGGGCTGGTCGATGCCGGATGAGCGCGAGAAGTTCTCCCTGCAGGAAATGGTCGACAATTTCGACCTGTCGCGGGTTTCCCTCGGCGGACCGATCTTCGATGTCGAGAAGCTGTCGTGGCTCAACGGCCAGTGGCTGCGTGACTTGCCTGTCGACGAGTTCGCCAAGCGGGTGCAGACCTGGGCGCTGAACCCCGAATACCTAATGAAGATCGCTCCCCATGTCCAGGGCCGGGTGGAAACCTTCAGCCAGATCGCACCGTTGGCCGGCTTCTTCTTCGCCGGTGGTGTGAGCCCGGATGCCAAGTTGTTCGAGTCCAAGAAGCTGTCCGGTGATCAGGTGCGCCAGCTGATGCAGTTGATCCTGTGGAAGCTCGAAAGCCTGCGTCAGTGGGAAAAAGACAGCATCACCGCGACCATCCAGGCGGTGGTCGAGTCCCTGGAGTTGAAGCTGCGCGATGCCATGCCGCTGATGTTCGCCGCCATCACTGGCCAAGCCAGTTCGGTATCGGTGCTCGATGCCATGGAAATCCTTGGTCCGGACCTGACCCGCTTCCGCCTGCGCCAGGCCCTCGACTTGCTCGGTGGCGTGTCGAAGAAAGAGAACAAGGAATGGGAGAAGCTGCTGGGCACCATCGCCTGAGGTGGCCTGGCCAAGCGCCCATTGCCAGGGGCGGTGACCTTTTCAGCTACGCTTGAGCGTCGGGCAATAGGCGAATTGATCACTGCAACCTGGTTTTCTCCTGGCCTGCGCCGGCATTTTTGAGGGAGTCGGCGTAAGTCGGGGAGGGCGCAAACGCCCGGTTTTTCAGGGTGGGGTGGTAAGTGATTGTTATCCCGGCAAATTTTTTTTCAAAAAGCTGAAAAAAAATTGACAGCCTTGCGAACGCCCCTTAAGATTCGCCCCGTCCTCACCGACGAGGGGCTATAGCTCAGCTGGGAGAGCGCTTGCATGGCATGCAAGAGGTCGACGGTTCGATCCCGTCTAGCTCCACCAATTTACAGTTCAAGGCCTGGCCACACTGGCCTTGAATCGACCAGTTCTCAGTGCTGGTCAGTGGTATAGAAGGTTTGTGTCCCCTTCGTCTAGTGGCCTAGGACACCGCCCTTTCACGGCGGTAACAGGGGTTCGAGTCCCCTAGGGGACGCCAGTTTCACACAAGCGATGTTGCAAGATGTCGCTGCGCCGCGAGGCGAAAAATCCGGGGCTATAGCTCAGCTGGGAGAGCGCTTGCATGGCATGCAAGAGGTCGACGGTTCGATCCCGTCTAGCTCCACCAATTTACAGTTCAAGGCCTGGCCACACCGGCCTTGAATCGACCAGTTCTCAGCACTGGTCAGTGGTATAGAAGGGTTTGCGTCCCCTTCGTCTAGTGGCCTAGGACACCGCCCTTTCACGGCGGTAACAGGGGTTCGAGTCCCCTAGGGGACGCCAGTTTCACACAAGCGATGTTGCAAGATGTCGCTGCGCCGCGAGGCGAAAAATCCGGGGCTATAGCTCAGCTGGGAGAGCGCTTGCATGGCATGCAAGAGGTCGACGGTTCGATCCCGTCTAGCTCCACCAATTTACAGTTCAAGGCCTGGCCACACCGGCCTTGAATCGACCAGTTCTCAGCGCTGGTCAGTGGTATAGAAGGTTTGTGTCCCCTTCGTCTAGTGGCCTAGGACACCGCCCTTTCACGGCGGTAACAGGGGTTCGAGTCCCCTAGGGGACGCCAGGTTTGCCCGCTTTGCGGGATTTCAAGGGTCATTCGATTATTGAATGGCCCTTTTGTTTTTCTGGCGTTCAGCCCATTTCTCCTTTTCTTTTCCCTGCTTGTCCCTCTGACCGACGGTCACGCTAGCGACTTGCGGAAAATTATTATGTGGATAATATTTTTTTCGTAATATTCGGAGGCAACGATGAACGATAAAAAAGCTCAGACCCGGCAACGCATTCTCCAGGCCGCCAGTTCTGCGTTGATTCAACGCGGTCCGGCGGAGCCTAGCGTGGGTGAAGTGATGGGGGCTGCCGGGTTGACGGTCGGTGGTTTCTACGCACATTTCGAGAGCAAGGATGCGTTGATGCTGGAGGCCTTCACCCAGCTGCTCGGTCATCGACGCGATCTTCTTGATGAAATGGATAGCAACCTGAGTGGTGAGGAGCGTCGTGCGCTGACCGCCGCGTTCTACTTGTCGCGCAAACATCGTGACTCCACCGAGTCGGCGTGTCCGATCCCGGCGTCGGTAGGGGAGCTGGGGCGTCTGCCGGACAGCTTTCGCAAGGCTTTGAGCGAGCACATGGAACTGATGGTGGCGCAAATGGCCGAAACCCCCGAAGACACGGACAAGGCCCTGGCGGACATGGCCCTCATGGTCGGTGGCCTGTCCCTGGCTCGAGCCCTGGGGCCGGGAGAGCTGTCCGACCGCTTGCTGCGGGCCGCCAAGTCTGCTGTACGCTGAACTGGCCCTGGCGCGAGTGCCTGCCTCCTGCATATTCACCTCGCGAATGAGTGGCCAATCAAGGGGGTGAGTCGATTATCCAGGCCCGGTTTGGCCGGCCTGCGCGAGAGCCTTCCTGGTTCGAAGCGGCTCGGGCCAATGGATCTATGCGCCCATCGCGCCGAGCATCCGTTACACTGCCCCGGTCAAAAAATCTGACCGGGAGTCGAGCATGAGTTGGGATCTGGCAACGCCGTTCGTCATCGATCTGCAGGTGGCGGCCGAGGATATCGATGGCTTGGGGCACGCCAACAATGCAGTCTATGTGACCTGGTTGGAGCGCTGTGCTTGGCGCCATTCGCAGCGCTTGGGGCTGGATCTGACCGAGTATCGTCGCCTGGATCGGGCCATGGCCGTGGTGCGACACGAAATCGACTATCTGGCCGCAGCCTACGAGGGTGATGAACTGCAATTGGCCACCTGGATCGTCGATTGGGATCAGCGGCTGAAGATGACCCGGCGTTTTCAGCTGGTTCGCCCGAGTGACGGTGCTACGCTGCTGCGGGCTCAAACCACCTTTGTCTGCATCGAGCTGTCCACCGGCAAGCCCAAGCGAATGCCCGCCGAGTTTCTCGACGGCTACGGACCGGCCTTGCAGTCCTCCTGAATCCCACCATCGTCGCCGGTTCGTCCGGTTTCCGTTCGCCGGTTGCCGGTGCCTGCAAGGTATTGTTGGCAAGCGAAACCCAGTAGACTGACGCCCGTTTTTTTGCCCGTATTCGTCGAGTGTGTTTCATGCAAATTGCCCTGGCGCCCATGGAGGGTCTGGTCGACAACATCCTGCGCGATGTACTGACCCGTGTTGGCGGGATCGACTGGTGTGTCACCGAGTTCATCCGTGTCAACGACCGCCTGCTGACGCCTGCTTATTTCCACAAGCTTGCACCCGAGTTGCTGGAAGGGGCGCAGACTGCCGCTGGTGTGCCGCTGCGCGTGCAGTTGCTTGGCTCCGATCCGGTCTGCCTGGCGGAAAACGCTGCGCTGGCCTGTGAGCTGGGCAGTGAGGTCATCGACCTGAACTTCGGCTGCCCAGCCAAGACGGTCAACAAGTCCCGCGGGGGGGCCGTACTGCTCAAGGAGCCCGAATTGCTCAACCAGATCGTCGAGCATGTGCGTCGGGCAGTTCCAGCACATATCCCGGTCACGGCGAAGATGCGCCTGGGTTTCGACAGCCCGGATGGTTCCCTGGTGTGTGCTACAGCGCTGGCCGAGGGGGGGGCCGAGCACATCGTGGTGCACGCACGAACCAAGGTCGATGGCTACAAGCCGCCAGCCCACTGGGAGTGGATTCCCCGGGTTCAGGAAGTGGTCAGGGTGCCGGTGTTCGCCAATGGTGATATCTGGAGCGTCGAGGATTGGCGGCGCTGCCGGGAAATCAGTGGTGTCGAGGACATCATGCTGGGGCGCGGGCTGGTCTCGCGTCCGGACCTGGCACGGCAGATCGCTGCGGCCAGGGCTGGTGAAGAGGTGGTGGCGATGTCCTGGAATGAGTTGCTGCCATTGCTCCATGACTTCTGGGCACAGGTGGTGGTGCAGTTGACGCCTCGCTCGGCGCCGGGACGCTTGAAGCAATGGTTGGCGATGCTGACTCGCAATTACCCTGAAGCGGTCGAGCTGTTTACCGCGCTGCGCCGGGAAACCGAGCTGGACCAGGTCGGCAGGCTCCTGGGCATACCGTGTAGCGAAGCGGCCTGAAAAAATCCGCCGATGCCTCTTGAAATGCCGGGGGTGGTCCTTATCTCTTGGGTACGCGATGCCGAATTCGGGTCGCGTAGATAACCACTCGCTGAATATCAGGAGATTTACCCATGAGTACTGCATTTTCCCTGGCTCCGCTGTTCCGTTCCTCTGTCGGCTTCGACCGTTTCAACGACCTGTTCGAATCGGCACTGCGCAACGAACCCGGCAGCAGCTACCCACCCTACAACGTTGAAAAACACGCCGACGATCAATACCGTATCGTCGTCGCCGCTGCCGGCTTCCAGGAAGAAGACCTGGAGCTGCAAGTGGAGAAAGGCGTGTTGACCGTGAGCGGTGGCAAGCGCGATGCCAATGAAAGCGTCACCTACCTGCACCAGGGCATCGCCCAGCGTGCATTCAAGCTGTCCTTCCGCCTGGCCGACCATATCGAGGTCAAGGCCGCAGCCCTGAGCAATGGTCTGTTGAATATCGACCTGCTGCGGGTCGTGCCGGAAGAAGCCAAAGCCAAGCGCATCCCGATCAACGGTGTGCAGCAGCCGGCTCTGCAGCACTAAGACCGCTGCAAGAAAAGGGCGCCCCGGTGGCGCCCTTTTTTGTGCCTGTCATTCCAGCAGTTTCTTGAATTCGCCCAGGGGTAATGGCCGGCTGTGCAGATAGCCCTGGTACAGGTGGCACTCAAGGCCCCGCAGGAATTCCAGTTGCTGTGGGGTCTCGACGCCCTCGGCGATCACTTTCAGTTCCAGGCTGCGGGCCATGGCGACAATGGCCCGGATGATTTCCGCATCGTTGGGGTCATGGGTGGCATCGCGGACGAAGGACTGGTCGATCTTCAGCGTGTCCACCGGTAGCCGCTTGAGGTAGGTCAAGGATGAGTAGCCCGTGCCGAAATCGTCCATGGCGAAGCTGACCCCGAGTTTTTTCAGGCGGCGCATCTTGCTGATGGTGTCTTCCAGGTTCTGGATCACGATGCCCTCGGTAATCTCCAGTTTCAGCAGCGACGAGGGCAGGGCATAAGCCGACAGGCTGTGTTCGATCCTTTCGACAAAATCGTTCTGGCGGAACTGTCGGGGGCTGATGTTCACGCACAGGCTGAACTGGTGTGGATTCACCAGGCCTTCCTCGATCAGTCGGCTGAAGGCCAGGCAGGATTCGTCGAGGATCCAGGTGCCCACTTCGAGGATCAGCCCGCTGTCTTCGAGCACCTTGATGAACTCGGTCGGTGACTGTGCCCCGAGCTCCGGGTGCTGCCAGCGCACCAGCGCCTCGGCGCCGATGATGCGGTTGTCGCGGGCATCCACCTGGGGCTGGAAGTGCACGCTGAACTCGCCGCGGGACAGGGCCAGGCGCAGGTCGGTTTCCATGCGCAGGCGTTCGCTGGCGGCCTTCTGCATGGTGTTGTGGTACATCTGCGTGGTGTTGCGCCCGGAATCCTTGGCGCGATACAGGGCAATGTCGGCGCGCTTGAGCAGGTCGGTAGGGGTCGAGCCATGGTCGGGGATCAGCGCCACGCCGATGCTGGGCGTTACCTGCAGGCGCTGGCCGTCGAGAAACATCGGCTCCGACAGCAGTTCGCGCAGGGTGCCCGCCAGGTGCCGGACCTGTTCGCTGACCTCATTGCGTGTGCCCTCCAGGCCGCTGAGCAGGACCACGAACTCATCGCCCCCCAGGCGCGCCACCGTGTCCTCCATGCGCACGCTGGCTTCCAGTCGTGCAGTGATGATCTTCAGCACCGTATCGCCCACCGGATGCCCGAGGGAGTCGTTGATATGCTTGAAGTGGTCCAGGTCGAGGAACAGCAGGGCGCCGCGCAGGTTATGGCGCTTTAGCAGGGCGATCTGCTGGCTCAGGCGGTCCATCAGCAGTGCGCGGTTGGGCAGGTTGGTCAGCGGGTCGTGGTAGGCCAGGTGGCGAATCTGCGCCTGGGCGTTCTTGAGCAGGCTGACATCCCGTGCGGTGAGCAGCAGGCAAGGGGTTTCATTGAGGGTGATCGGCTCCACCGAAACCTCGAGCGTGAAGATTTCCCCGCGCTTGTTGCGTCCGAGCATTTCCAGGTGGTGCACCCGCCCCTTGAGCTTGAGCTCTGCCAGGAGCGTGGCCAACTGCGCCTCCTCGGCCCAGATGTCGATCTGGTACAGGGTATGGCCGATCACTTCGTCGGTGCGGTAGCCGGTCAGGCGACAGAATCCATCGTTGACTTCCAGGTAACGGCCGGTATCACGCTCGGTGATGATGATCGCGTCGGGGCTGGAGTGAAACGCCTTGGCGAATTTCTCCTCGCTGGCCTTGAGCGCCGCCTCCGAGCGTTGCTGCTGGGTGATGTCACGCAGGGTGGTGACGATGCATGGCTGTTTGTCCACGGTGATCTGGCGGCTGGAAATGATGCAGGTCAGCGGTTGACCGTCCTTGTGGTTGACCACCACCGCCACGTTGTTCAGGGCTTGCTCGCGGATCACCTGTTCGATCCGTCGCAGGCGTGGCGCAGGATCTTCCCAGAGGCCGATCTGTTCGGCGCTGTGATCGATCACTTCGTCCAGGGTCCAGCCGAAGGTCTGGGTGAAGCTGGAGTTGATCTCGATGAACTGGCCGGTTTCCAGCAGGGTCACGCAGATCGGGTCGGGGCTGACCTGGAACAGACTGGCGAATTTCTCTTCGGAGGTGATCAGGCGTTGCTCGCGTTCCACCTGCTCGGTGATGTCCAGCAGGGTCCCGGCCATGCGCAGCGGGTTGCCCTGCTCGTCGCGATACAGGCGGGCACGGCTTTCCAGGTAGCGCGAGCTGCCATCGGCCAGTTGCACTCGATAGGTCAGTTGGTAGTTGCCCGCCGGGCCTTCGCGCAAGCTGCGGTAGGCGTCGCGCATGGAGTTGCGTTCTTCGGTGGGGACGCCCTCGAAGAAGGCGTCGAAGGATTCGTGGAAGGGCGCAGGTTCCAGGCCGTGCAGTTGCGCGGCCCGGGCCGAGCCGTAGAGCATGCCGCTGGGGATATGCCAGTCCCAGGTGCCCAGTTGTGCCGAATCCAGGGCCAGGTCCAGGCGTTCCTGGCTGTCCTTGAGGGCCTGTTCGGCGTGCTTGCGTTCGCTGGTATCGAGAAAGGTGCTGAGCAGGAAGGCCTTGCCCTCCAGTTCGACTTTCTGGGCGCTGAGGATGCCGTCATGAATCTGCCCGTTACTGGCGCGCAACTGCACTTCGAGGCTGGCGGCCTGGCCTTTCTTCTGCACGGCCTTGATCAGTTGGGCGCGTTGCTCGGGGTTGACCCACAAGCCGATTTCCAGGGTGGTGCGGCCGATCACATGCTCGGCGGGCCAGCCGAACTGGCTTTCGAAGTACTGGTTGGCCTCGCTGATCAGGCCGTCTTCGAGGCGAGTCAGCAGCACCATGTTGGGGCACAGGTGGAACAGCGTGGCAAACCGCTTTTCCGAACTGCTGAGGGCCTCTTCGCGCTGGCGCTGGTGGGTGATTTCGCGGATCACTCCGATCATCCGTGGCTTGCCGTGCTTGTCCGGCAGCACGCTGCCGTTGATTTCCAGCCAGTGCAGGCTGCCGTCCGGCCAGCGGATGCGGTGGTGCATGGCGTGCTCCAGGGGGGCGCCGGCCAGCACCGAGTGGAAGGCGCGCACGGTCCTGGCCCGGTCCTCGATGGGCAACAGGTCGAGGTATTCGAGGTTTTCCGGCAAGGGGTGGCGCGGATCGAAGCCGAACAGCGCCTGGGTGCCTCGGGACCAGCTGATTTGCCCGCTCTCGATATCCCAATACCAGGCCCCCAGCCTTGCGCCATTGAGCGCGGCAAGCAGTTGTGGCGCACTTTCCCAGCTCTGTTCCGACTCCCTGGGGTCGACGGCATGGATGCGCGGCATGGGCGGAATGCGGTCAGCGGGTTTGGGCATGGCTATCAGGCCTTGTGCTGAGGAGTTCGTTTGGCGCGAGGGTTCATGGGGCGACAGGGCACGGGCAATACCCGAAATACTATGCCGGGTTCCCTGGCCAATCGACCTGTGCGTCCAATAAGGCCATGAAAGCCCGCGCAGCATTCGACAGCGTCCGTTCGGTGTGCAGGATATAGCCTAGCTGGCGGTGTAGCTGTATGCCCGGTAAAGGGATGCGCGCCACCTGTTCGTCGAGCATGGTGCGCGGTAGTACGCTCCAGGCCAGGCCGATGGAAACCATCATCTTTATAGTTTCCAGATAGTTAGTGCTCATGGCGATGTTCGGTGCCAGGCCCTGGGCCTCGAACAGGCGCTGGACGATATGGTGGGTGAAGGTGTTGCCGCCCGGGAAAACCGCCGGGTGCAGGGCGATATCCGCCAGACTGACCTGGCCATTGCTGACCAGCGGATGCTCCGGGGCGGCGACGAAGTCCAGCGGGTCATCCCATACGGCTGTGGCCTTGACCAGGCTGTGGGGCTCGGGAGCCAGGGTGATCACCGCCAATTCGGCGCGGCCATGGAGAATCTCTTCATAGGCCACCTCCGAGTCAAGGAACTGGATGTCCAGGGCCACTTGGGGATAACGCCGGGTGTAGGCCCGCAGCAGGGGCGGCAGGCGATGCAGGCCGATGTGATGGCTGGTGGCCAGCGTCAGGCGGCCGCTGACTTCGCCGGTGAGGTTGGTCAAGGCCCGGCGAGTATCGTCCAGCACATTGATGATCTGGTAGGCCCGGGGCAAAAGGGCCCTGCCGGCTTCGGTGAGACCGATTTCGCGACCCAGGCGATCGAACAGCCGCACGTTGAGTTGCTGTTCCAGCCCCGCGATGCGCTTGCTGATGGCCGGCTGGGTCAGGTGCAGGCGTTCGCCGGCACCGGAAAAGCTGCCGGTCTCGGCAATGGCGATGAAGGCATTGAGGTTGGCCAGGTCCATTTTTTGTATTCCAGTTGGTTATCCAAAGCATGAAAAATATGAATTTGAGTTATTTAATCTAACGCCATAGGATCAGCCTCACAAGCCAAGGGGTTATCGATCGGTTGCCGGTCAGGGCCCGGGGCATAGAAACAAGCTGATGAGGAAAGGTCCGATGGCTGGCAAGACGCTCTACGACAAGCTCTGGGAAATGCACGAGGTGAAGTGCCGGGACGATGGTTCGTCGCTCATCTACATCGATCGTCACATCCTCCACGAAGTGACCTCTCCGCAGGCCTTCGAAGGCTTGCGCCTGGCGGGTCGCCAGCCGTGGCGCATCGATGCGAACATCGCGACCCCGGACCACAACGTGCCGACCACCCAGGCCGAGCGCAAGGGTGGCCTCGATGCCATCGCCGACGAAGTGTCGCGTATCCAGGTCATGACCCTGGACGAGAACTGCGACGACTTCGGCATCCTTGAATTCAAGATGAATGATGTCCGCCAGGGCATCGTCCACGTGGTCGGTCCGGAACAGGGTGCGACCCTGCCGGGCATGACCGTGGTTTGTGGCGACTCACACACCTCGACCCACGGCGCCTTTGGCGCTCTGGCCCACGGGATCGGCACCTCCGAGGTGGAACATGTGCTCGCCACCCAGTGCCTGGTGGCCAAGAAGATGAAGAACATGCAGGTGCGCGTCGAGGGCCAGTTGCCCTTCGGCGTGACTGCCAAGGACATCGTCCTCGCGGTGATCGGCAGGATCGGCACCGCCGGTGGCAATGGTCATGCTCTGGAGTTCGCCGGCAGCGCCATCCGCGACCTGTCGATGGAAGGCCGCATGACCATCTGCAACATGTCCATCGAGGCGGGCGCCCGCGTCGGCATGGTGGCGTGCGATGAAAAGACCATCGAATACGTGAAGGGCCGTCCTTTCTCGCCGCAAGGGCGCGACTGGGACACGGCCGTGCGAGCCTGGGGCGACCTGGTGTCCGACGCCGATGCGCATTTCGACACCATCGTCGAACTGCGCGCCGAGGACATCAAGCCGCAAGTCAGCTGGGGTACCTCGCCTGAAATGGTCCTGGCGGTCGACCAGAATGTGCCGGATCCGGCCGCCGAGGCCGATGCGGTCAAGCGTGACTCCATCGTCCGAGCCCTCAAGTACATGGGCCTGAACGCCAACCAGGCGATCACCGACATCCACCTGGACCGCGTGTTCATCGGTTCCTGCACCAACTCGCGCATCGAAGACTTGCGCGCCGCCGCCGTCGTGGCCAAGGGTCGCAAGGTTGCATCCAGCGTGAAGCAGGCGCTGGTCGTGCCAGGCTCCGGTCTGGTCAAGGCCCAGGCCGAACAGGAAGGCCTGGACAAGATCTTCATCGAGGCCGGTTTCGAGTGGCGTGAGCCAGGTTGCTCCATGTGCCTGGCGATGAACCCGGATCGCCTGGAAAGTGGTGAGCATTGCGCCTCCACCTCCAACCGCAACTTCGAGGGGCGTCAAGGTGCCGGTGGTCGTACCCACCTGGTGAGTCCGGCGATGGCTGCCGCGGCGGCCGTGACCGGTCGTTTCATCGACGTACGTGAATTGATGCAGGCCTGAGGAGACCCGAGATGAAAGCATTTACCCAGCACACCGGTCTTGTCGTGCCGCTCGACCGCGCCAACGTCGACACCGATCAGATCATTCCCAAGCAGTTTCTCAAGTCGATCAAGCGCACCGGCTTCGGCCCGAACCTGTTCGACGAATGGCGCTACCTCGATGTGGGCCAGCCCAACCAGGACTGCTCCACGCGTCCGGTGAACCGGGACTTCATCCTCAACCATGCGCGCTACCAGGGCGCCAGCGTGTTGCTGGCCCGGGAAAACTTCGGTTGTGGTTCCTCCCGCGAGCATGCGCCGTGGGCACTGGACGAATACGGCTTTCGTACCGTGATCGCGCCCAGTTTCGCCGATATCTTTTTCAACAACAGCTTCAAGAACGGCTTGCTGCCAATCATCTTGGCGGCCGAGGAAGTCGACGAGCTGTTCCAGCAGTGCGAAGCCACCGAGGGTTACCAACTGACGGTCGACTTGGCTGCGCAGACCGTGACCCGCCCGGATGGCAAGCAGTACCGCTTCGAAGTGGATGCGTTTCGCAAGCACTGCCTGCTCCACGGCCTGGACGATATCGGCCTGACCCTGCAGGACGCCGATGCCATTCGGCATTTCGAAGGCGGCTACAAGCAGCGCCAGCCCTGGTTGTTCCGCGACGCCTGAACGTCGACCGGCCGGCCCCTGCGGGGGTTGGCCAAGGACCACTGCTCCCTCTCGATCACAAGGACCGAACCATGACCAGCAACGCCCATAGCCAGGTGGTACAGAAGCAATTCGGTGATCAGGCCGCGGCCTACCTGAGCAGTGCGGTGCACGCCCAGGGCGCCGAGTTCGCGCTGCTGCAGGCCGAGGTCGCGAACAGTGGGGCAGCCCGGGTGCTGGACCTGGGCTGTGGTGCCGGGCATGTCAGTTTTCATGTCGCACCGCTGGTCAGGGAGGTGGTGGCCTACGACCTCTCCCAGCAAATGCTGGACGTGGTGGCGGCGGCGGCCCTGGAGCGTAATCTGGACAATGTCCGTACGGTGGTGGGCGCCGCCGAGCGCCTGCCGTTCGCCGATGGCGAGTTCGACTTCGTCTTCAGTCGTTACTCGGCCCATCACTGGAGCGACCTGGGCCTGGCCTTGCGTGAGGTGCGCCGGGTGCTCAAGCCTGGCGGTGTGGCGGCGTTCATCGATGTCTTGTCGCCAGGCAGTCCTCTGCTGGACACTTACCTGCAGAGCGTCGAGGTGCTGCGCGATACCAGCCACGTCCGCGATTATTCGGCCGGGGAGTGGTTGCGCCAGGTCAGCGAGGCCGGACTGCATACTCGCAGTACCGCCCGGCAGCGCCTGCGCCTGGAATACAGTTCGTGGGTCGAGCGCATGCGCACTCCCGAGCCGCTCAGGGTGGCGATTCGCCAGTTGCAGCAGGCGATGGGCAATGAAGTGCACGAATATTTTCAGATTGAGGCCGATGGTTCGTTCAGTACAGATGTACTGGTGCTGTGGGCCGAGCGGTAGAACTTTTCCGGGTGCGCCTGCGGGCGTGCCGACAGCGCAAATGAGGAACGCATGAGCAAGCAGATTCTGATTCTCCCAGGTGACGGTATTGGCCCGGAAATCATGGCCGAGGCGGTCAAGGTCCTCGAGCTGGCCAATGAAAAGTACGGCCTGGGTTTCGAACTGAGCCACGACGTGATCGGTGGCGCGGCCATCGACAAGCATGGCGTGCCCCTGGCTGACGAGACCCTGGACCGTGCCCGTGCCGCCGATGCAGTGCTGCTGGGGGCGGTAGGCGGCCCGAAGTGGGACAAGATCGAGCGTGACATCCGCCCGGAGCGCGGGCTGTTGAAGATTCGTGCGCAACTGGAACTGTTCGGCAACCTGCGCCCGGCGATCCTCTACCCGCAGCTGGCCGATGCTTCCAGCCTGAAGCCGGAAATCGTCTCCGGCCTGGACATCCTCATCGTTCGTGAGCTGACCGGCGGTATCTATTTCGGTGCCCCCCGTGGTACTCGCGAACTGGAAAACGGCGAGCGCCAGTCCTACGACACCCTGCCGTACAGCGAGAGCGAGATTCGCCGTATCGCCCGGGTCGGCTTCGACATGGCGCGGGTGCGAGGCAAGAAGCTCTGCTCCGTGGACAAGGCCAACGTCCTGGCCTCCAGCCAGTTGTGGCGCGAGGTGGTCGAGCAGGTGGCCAAGGATTATCCGGATGTCGAGCTCAGCCACATGTACGTCGACAACGCGGCCATGCAGCTGGTGCGCGCGCCCAAGCAGTTCGATGTGATCGTCACCGACAACCTGTTCGGCGATATTCTCTCCGACGAAGCCTCGATGCTTACCGGCTCCATCGGCATGCTGCCCTCGGCATCGCTGGATGCCAACAACAAGGGCATGTACGAGCCTTGCCACGGTTCGGCGCCGGACATCGCCGGCCAGGGCATCGCCAACCCGCTGGCGACCATCCTCTCGGTATCGATGATGCTGCGCTACAGCTTCAGTCTCGCCGAGGCGGCGGATGCCATCGAGCAGGCCGTCAGCCGGGTGCTGGACCAGGGCTTGCGTACCGGGGACATCTGGTCGACGGGTTGCACCCGGGTGGGTACGCAGGAAATGGGCGATGCAGTAGTCGCGGCGCTGCGGAATCTGTAATCTTTCGGGCCCACTGCACAGACAGTGGCCCACTTTTGTATAGGTGTAGTTGCGATGAAACGTGTAGGTCTGATCGGTTGGCGCGGTATGGTCGGTTCCGTGCTCATGCAGCGGATGCTTGAAGAGCAGGACTTCGATCTTATTGAACCGGTGTTTTTCACCACTTCCAATGTCGGTGGCCAGGGTCCGTCGGTAGGCAAGGATATTGCCCCGCTCAAGGACGCCTACAGCATTGAAGAGCTGAAAACCCTCGACGTGATCCTGACCTGCCAGGGTGGCGACTACACCAGTGAAGTGTTCCCCAAGCTGCGCGAAGCCGGCTGGCAGGGTTACTGGATCGATGCTGCTTCCAGCCTGCGCATGGAGGATGATGCGGTGATCATCCTCGACCCGGTGAACCGCAGGGTCATCGACCAGCAGCTGGATGCCGGCACCAAGAACTACGTCGGCGGCAACTGCACCGTCAGCCTGATGCTGATGGGCCTGGGCGGCCTGTTCGAAGCCGGCCTGGTGGAATGGATGAGTGCCATGACCTACCAGGCAGCCTCTGGCGCCGGCGCGCAGAACATGCGCGAGCTGATCAAGCAGATGGGCGCTACCCATGCCGCGGTCGCCGATGATCTGGCCAACCCGGCCAGCGCCATTCTCGATATCGACCGCAAGGTGGCCGAGGCCATGCGCAGCGATGCCTATCCAACCGAGAACTTCGGCGTGCCGCTGGCCGGCAGCCTGATCCCGTGGATCGACAAGGAGCTGCCCAACGGCCAGAGCCGCGAAGAGTGGAAGGCCCAGGCCGAGACCAACAAGATCCTCGGTCGTTTCAAGAACCCGATTCCGGTGGACGGTATCTGCGTACGTATCGGCGCCATGCGTTGCCACAGCCAGGCTCTGACCATCAAGCTCAACAAGGACGTGCCGATCGCCGATATCGAAGGGCTGATCAGCCAGCACAACCCCTGGGTCAAACTGGTACCCAACCAGCGTGAGATCAGCATGCAGGAGCTGAGCCCGACCCGGGTCACCGGCACCTTGAACATTCCGGTGGGCCGCCTGCGCAAGCTGAACATGGGCTCGCAGTTCCTGGGCGCGTTCACTGTGGGTGACCAGCTGCTGTGGGGAGCGGCCGAGCCGCTGCGCCGCATGCTGCGGATCCTGCTGGAACGCTGATGCCTCGTGTTGTGCCGAGAAACCCGCGCCCCTTCCAGGGCGCGGGTTTTTTCATGGGGTCGCTGGTTCGACTCTGCCCGCGAATTGCCTCGTCCCCGCGTGCCGGGTAAAGTGCCGCTCCCCCCGTTTTGCCTGAGGTAGCACCATGACTCCGTCCTTTGATATTGCCGTGATCGGTGCCACCGGTACCGTTGGCGAAACCCTGGTGCAGATTCTCGAAGAGCGTGATTTTCCCGTCGCCAACCTGCACCTGCTGGCCAGCAGTGAGTCGGCAGGGCATTCCGTGCCGTTTCGTGGCAAGAATGTCCGTGTGCGCGAGGTCGATGAGTTCGATTTCGGCAAAGTCCAACTGGCGTTCTTCGCCGCGGGCCCGGCCGTGACCTTGAGCTTTGCACCCCGCGCGACGGCGGCCAACTGTGCGCTGATCGATCTCTCGGGGGCCTTGCCTTCGGCCCAGGCCCCCAGCGTGGTGCCCGAAGTCAATGCCAAGGTGTTGGCGGGTCTGCAAAAGCCCGTGCAACTGAGCAGCCCAAGTGCCTCGGCCACAGCGCTGGCAGTGGCCTTGGCGCCATTGCAGGGCATGCTGGACATCCAGCGGGTATGCCTGACTGCTAACCTGGCTATTTCCAGCCAGGGCCGTGAGGCCGTCAGTGAACTGGCCCGCCAGACTGCCGAACTGTTGAACGTGCGGCCCCTGGAGCCGCGCTTCTTTGATCGGCAGGTGGCTTTCAACCTGCTGGCCCAGGTGGGTTCGGCGGACGCCCAGGGACATACCTTGCTGGAAAAGCGCCTGGTCAGGGAACTGCGAGAGGTATTGGGGCTACCTTTGTTGAAGATTTCCGCCACATGTATTCAAGCACCGGTGTTTTTTGGCGATAGCTATAGCGTGACTCTGCAGTCGGCCGCCGATGTCGACCTGCCTGCAGTGAACGCTGCGCTGGAGGCTGCCGCCGGCCTGGAACTCGTGGATGCAGGTGATTATCCAACCGCCGTGGGTGACGCTGTGGGCCAGGATGTAGTCTATGTGGGTCGGGTTCGTGGCGGGGTCGATGATCCGGCGGAGCTCAACCTGTGGCTGACTTCGGACAACGTCCGCAAAGGCGCGGCGCTGAATGCGGTGCAGCTGGCTGAATTGTTGATAAAAGACCTGCTGTAAAAGATACTTGGCAACAATTTGCAGAATGAATCTAGCTGGGCGCTATGCTTGGCAAGTTGCTGGAGGTGAGTGGCCGTCAGGTGCTCCCGGGGCATGCAAGAATTAATCGCGCGTCGTGGTCATCCTGACCCCGCGCAATGCCTTTTGGCAGCCGCTACAAAACCTTCTCGCTAGCCGAGGAAAGTTCAAACAAAGGATGAGGCTATGGTTCAAGTTCGCAAACTGGTGTTAGCAATAGCGGCCGCCTCGGCGCTGTCCTCCGGTATGGCGCAGGCGCTTGGGCTTGGGGAGCTGACCCTGAAGTCGAGTCTGAACCAGCCTCTGGTAGCAGAAATTGAATTGCTTGATGTGAAGGACCTCACCGCTGCCGAGGTGGTGCCAAGCCTGGCCCCGGCAGAAGAGTTCGCCAAGGCCGGTGTCGATCGCCAGGCCTTCCTCAATGACCTGAGGTTCACTCCCGTTCTCAATCCCAGCGGCAAGAGTGTGTTGCGGGTGACCTCGAGCCAGCCATTGTCCGAGCCCATGGTCAAGTTCCTGGTGCAGGTGATGTGGCCCAATGGTCGCCTGCTGCGTGACTACAGTGTCTTGCTGGATCCTTCCAAGTTTTCTCCCCAGGCTGCGCAAGCGGCCCAGTCCGCACCCGTTGCCGGTCAGTCGGTGAACGCCCCGGTCACCGCTGCCAGCAAGGCCGGCAAGCCGGAGCAGTACACCACCTCGGCCCGTGACACCCTCTGGGAGATCGCGGCCAGGAATCGCAACGGCGCCTCGATCCAGCAGACCATGCTGGCGATCCAGGCACTGAACCCGGATGCGTTCATCGACGGCAACATCAACCGGCTGAAAACCGGCAAGGTGCTGCGCCTGCCGGATGTGGTCCAGAGCACGGCACTGCCACAGCCCAAGGCGATTGCCGAAGTGGCCGCGCAGAATGCCGCCTGGCGCCAGGGACGGCGTGCCGGAACCCGTGGCCAGCAACAGGTGGACGCGACCCGTCGTGCAGGTGCCGACAAGGCGCCCAAGCAAGTCAATGCCAAGGACAGCCTGAGCCTGGTTTCCGCCGAGAGCGGCAAAACCCGTGGCAAGGGCGCCGCCGGCGACAGCAAGGCGCTGAACAACCAGTTGGCGGTGACCCAGGAAAGCCTTGATGCGACTCGTCGCGACAATGCCGAGTTGAAGGAGCGCATGACGGACCTGCAGAGCCAACTGGACAAGCTGCAGCGTCTGATCGACCTGAAAAACAGCCAGTTGGCCAAATTGCAGGCCGAGGGTGCAGCTCCGGCGGCACCTGCAGCCCAGCCAGCGCCGGCCATGCCGGCAGAGCTGGTGGCCAAGCCCGAGGTCCAGGTGGTGCCCGTGGCTCCGGTTAGCGAACCGGCGGCCCCTGCGGCGCCCGAGGCTGAGGCAGCCAAGGCTGATGAAGGCAAGTACGGCGACCTGTTGACCAATCCGCTTCTGTTGATCCTGGCCGGCGGTAGCATCGTCGTGGCCCTGTTGCTGGTGTTGCTGTTGCTGGCCCGTCGTCGCAAGGCCCAGCAGGAAGCGGAAAAACACCTGCGGATGGCCCGGGCATTATCCGAGGAGAACAACTTCTCCGAGGACATGGATTTGCCGGAAAGCAGCTTCGAGGGGCTTGAGGTTCCTCCGCCAAGCGTCAAGCTGGCTCCAGCTCCAGCTCCAGCTCCAGCTCCAGCTCCAGCCCCGGTAGCCGCGCCGGTGGAACCGCCGCCGGCTCCGGTTGAGCGGGCGAGTGATGTGCTGGGGCAGGCACAGAACCATATCGATGGCGGTCGCCTGAACCAGGCTGCGGCGATTCTTGAAGAGGCAGTCAAGATGGAGCCCCAGCGCAGCGAGCTGCGCCTGAAGCTGATGGAGGTCTATGCGCGCCAGGGGGATCGCAGTGCCTTCGTTGCCGAGGAGCGGCAACTGGTGGCCAATGGTGATAACCATGCCCAGGTTGAGCAGCTCAAGAGCCAGTATCCGGCCATGGTTGCAGTGGCAGCGACGGCCGGCCTGGCTGCAGCGGCAGCAACCGCTGAATTGGACGCCGAGTACGTCAAGGAGTTGCTGCAGGACGAGCCGGTGGCGCCTGAGCCAGCGGCACCGCTAGAGGGGCTGGATGAGGACTTCGACTTGAGCCTCGACGACCTGGAGGCAGCCTCGCCTGCCGTGGTGGCCTCCGAACCCGAAGTCGAGTTGGACGAGTTCCCGCTGGATGATGACCTGAGCTTCGGTTCGGTACTTGAACAGCAGATTGCGCCTCAGGAAAGCCTTGATGATCTGGGGGATTTCGATCTTGACCTGGGTGCCGACTTGCCGGCTGCGACCCAGAGCGATGACGATTTCCTGATGAGCCTGGAAGACGATCTCAAGGATCTTCCGGCCGGCGATGTGCCGACGGTGACCGAGTCGGCTCTGGATGACCTCGACCTGTCGGCGGATTTCGACCTGTCCCTGGGCGATGACGTGGCGGCTGACGAACCCAAGGATGCTTTCGCTTCCGAATTGGACGATGTCAATGCCGAGCTGGAGCGGCTCGCCCAGAGTCTCGACCAGCCGGAGCCGGGGGCGCCGAGCTTCACGGCCGAGGATGCCGCAGCGGGGCCCGAGGACACGGAGTTCGACTTCCTGGCCGGTAGCGATGAAGTGGCGACCAAGCTCGACCTGGCGCAGGCCTACATTGACATGGGTGACAATGACGGGGCTCGGGATATCCTCTCGGAAGTGTTGAGCGAAGGTAACGACGGACAGAAGAACGAAGCGCAGGAAATGCTGGCGCGGCTGGCCTGAAGTACCCTGAAGCTTGAACGCAACGGCAGCCCCTGAGGCTGCCGTTTTTTTTGGTGCTGCCTGGGTGTCAGGCCAGCAGGTCTTCGTAGAAGGCGCCAAAGGGGCGGGTAGGGTGGGCGATCTGGATTTCCAGGATCCATAGGCCAACTTGTGGGCAGGCGGCAAAATCGCCCAGGTCGCCGGCACGATAGATCGCGTGGGGGAAGTCGCTGACCCGATGGCCCTTGATGTCCAGGTTCAGTACCCAGCCCTGGGTGCGGGCTTGTTCTTCGGCATAGCGATACAGCTCGGGGCCGGCCACCTGATGGTTTTTCCAGTGATCGTGGACCTGGTCGAAGAGGTTCTTGGCGGCCGCGGCGCAGGCGTGCATGTCGGCGTCGTCGCCCACGACGAAGGTGGCCCCGCAATCGCCTTCATGACGGTCCCAGACCACTCCCAGGTCAATGAAAAACAGATCGTGTTCCCCAAGTTGGGGGTCGCCTTCGGAGCATTGCTTGAAGGTCTTGACGGTGTTGACGCCAAAGCGGATCAGCAAGGGGTGCCAGATCCGCTCCATGCCCAGCTCCCGAAGCACCTCGAGGCCCATGTCCCTGGCGACGGACTCGCGCATGCCTGGCTTTATCCGCCGGGCGATCTGGGCTACGGCTTCCCAGGTCATGCGTTTGGCATGGAGCATGCCTTCCAGGCTGTAGGCCAGGCCAACGGCTTCCTTGTTGATTGCATTCATTCATCAGTTCTCGATCGGTTTTTGTTGTCAGGCGCTGTATTGATTCATATATAGCGCTTGCTCGATGGCCATCGCAATCTGCAACTAAACCCCCGTGGTGCATGGCGTCTGTTTTCCTTGGCCCTATAATGGGCGCCTTTGCGCATATCAGCAGGCTTTAAGTTCTTGGCAAACATAGATAACGCAGCCGCCGAGATGGCGGCCGCAGGCTTTTCCCGGATCGCTCTGGGGGTTGAATACAAGGGTTCGCGCTATCACGGCTGGCAGCGCCAGTCCTCCGGCGTGCCCAGTGTCCAGGACACCCTGGAGAAGGCCTTGTCCAGGGTTGCGGATTCCCCGATAACCCTGACCTGTGCGGGGCGTACCGATGCCGGCGTGCATGCCTGTGGGCAAGTCGTGCATTTCGACACCCAGGCTGTACGGCCGATGAAGGCCTGGGTGATGGGGGCCAATATCAACCTGCCCCGCGACATCAGCGTCTCCTGGGCCCAGGAGATGCCGGCGCATTTTCACGCGCGTTTCAAGGCGATCGCCCGGCGTTACCGTTACGTGATCTACAACGATCAGATCCGGCCGGCGCACCTCAACGAAGAGATCACCTGGAATCATCGGCCACTGGACATCGAACGCATGGCCGAGGCTGCTGCATACCTGGTGGGTACCCATGATTTCAGTGCGTTCAGGGCCGGTCAGTGTCAGGCGAAGTCACCGATCAAGGAAATCCACCATCTGCGGGTCATCCGCTGCGGCAAGATGATCGTCCTGGATATTCGCGCCAGCGCGTTTCTCCATCACATGGTGCGCAATATCGCCGGGGTCCTGATGACCATCGGTGCTGGCGAGCGGCCGGTGGAGTGGGCCCAGGAGGTCCTTGAAAGCCGCACCCGCCGGTCTGGTGGCGTCACTGCCCATCCTTTCGGGCTGTATCTGGTGCAGGTTGAATACCGGGATGAGTTCCAGTTGCCCGAGAGATACATCGGGCCACATTTCCTCAGCGGATTCCCGGAACTTGGCGGCTGACGCCCGGAAAAGCATTTGCTACCATCCGGGACTTTCCGGATTTACCCCAGGGGTTCACACGATATGTCAGCCGTTCGCAGCAAGATTTGTGGGATTACCCGCATAGAAGATGCGCTGGCAGCGGTGGAGGCAGGGGCCGACGCCATAGGCCTGGTGTTCTACGCCAGGAGCCCGCGGGCCGTGAACGTGCAGCAGGCGCGGGCGATCATCGCCGCCTTGCCGCCGTTCGTGACCACCGTCGGGTTGTTCGTCAATGCCAGTCGCTGCGAACTGGGGGAGATCCTCGATGCCGTGCCGCTGGACCTCCTGCAGTTCCATGGAGATGAGCCGGCGGCTGCTTGCGAGGGATTCCACCGCCCCTATATCAAGGCGCTGCGGGTCAAGGCTGGTGACGACATCGCCGCTGCCTGCCTGGCTTATCCGCAGGCCAGCGGCATCCTTCTGGATACCTATGTTGAAGGCGTGCCCGGTGGGACCGGGGAGGCCTTCGATTGGTCGCTGGTTCCTCGGGGGCTGAGCAAGCCGATCATCCTCGCCGGAGGGCTGTCGGCCCAGAACGTTGCGCAGGCTATCGCCCAGGTGCGTCCTTATGCGGTGGATGTCAGTGGCGGGGTGGAGCAGAGCAAGGGCATCAAGGATCCGGCAAAGATTCAGGCCTTCATTCAGGCCGTGCGTCACAGCAGTGAGTCGATGTGACGGCTGGCAGTCTGCCGCCGTCCATAACACCACTGTACAAAACAGGCAGGCGCCGTCGTCAGGCGGAGCCGTATCGAGTGGCAGCCGCTCTATCGCGGGTTGCCGGGATGGCTGAGGAAAGGGGCGTTACGAGCAGGTCGAGCCGGGTGCTGACCGCGGTAGCGAGCCGATCATCGGCGCATACATGAATTTAGCTCAAGGGCATGCGCGGGGTTGCGAACCACAGTGTTCGGGCCGCCGCTACTGGAGAAAGAAAGCATGAGCAACTGGTTAGTAGACAAACTGATCCCTTCGATCATGCGTTCCGAGGTGAAGAAAAGCTCGGTGCCCGAAGGTCTTTGGCACAAATGCCCATCCTGCGAGGCTGTGCTCTATCGTCCGGAGCTGGAAAAGACTCTGGATGTTTGCCCCAAGTGCAATCACCACATGCGGATCGGTGCCCGCGCCCGTATCGATATTTTCCTTGACGTCGAAGGTCGTGCCGAGCTGGGTGCCGACCTGGAGCCGGTGGACCGCCTGAAGTTCCGCGACGGCAAGAAGTACAAGGACCGCCTGAGCGCGGCGCAGAAGCAGACCGGCGAGAAAGACGCGCTGGTCTCCATGAGCGGCACCCTGCTGGGCATGCCGGTGGTGGTGTCGGCATTCGAGTTTTCCTTCATGGGCGGGTCCATGGGGTCCATCGTTGGCGAGCGCTTTGTGCGTGCGGCCAACTATGCCCTGGAAAATCGTTGCCCGATGATCTGCTTCTCGGCTTCCGGCGGTGCCCGGATGCAGGAGGCGCTGATTTCCCTGATGCAGATGGCCAAGACCTCTGCAGTACTGGCGCGCTTGCGTGAGGAAGGCCTTCCATTCATTTCCGTGCTGACCGACCCGGTCTACGGTGGTGTATCGGCCAGTTTGGCCATGCTGGGCGATGTGATCGTCGGTGAACCCAAGGCGCTGGTGGGTTTCGCAGGTCCTCGAGTGATCGAGCAGACCGTACGGGAGAAACTGCCTGAGGGCTTCCAGCGCAGCGAGTTCCTGCTGGAGCACGGTGCGATCGACATGATCATTTCCCGCCAGGAACTGCGTCCGCGCCTGGGCAACCTGCTGGCCCAGCTGATGGGCTTGCCGACGCCGGAATTCGTGGCTGCGCCCGTCGAGGCGATCGTGGTTCCACCGGCCCCTGCAAACCTATGACCCAGCGCACCCTGGGCGACTGGCTCGCCTACCTCGAGCAACTGCATCCTTCGGCCATCGACATGGGGTTGGAGCGCTCGCAAAAGGTAGTGTCCCGGATGGGGCTGGGCAAGCCGGCACCCCGGGTGATCACGGTCACCGGCACCAATGGCAAGGGCTCCACCTGTGCCCTTATCGCTTCCCTGTTGCGGTCCCAGGGCTTGCAGGTCGGCGTCTACAGTTCGCCGCACCTGCTGCGCTACAACGAGCGGGTGCAGATCAATGGCGTCGAGGCTACGGATCAGCAGCTGTGCGATGCCTTTGCCGCAGTGGAAGCGGGGCGTGGCGATGTTTCCCTGACCTATTTCGAGATGGGTACCCTGGCAGCGTTCTGGTTGTTCCAGCGGGCGGCCCTGGATGCCGTGGTGCTGGAGGTCGGCCTGGGTGGTCGCCTGGATGCGGTCAACCTGGTGGACGCGGATATCGCCCTGGTGACCAGCATCGGTGTCGATCATGTGGAATACCTCGGGGACTCGCGTGAGTCGGTGGCCTTCGAAAAGGCCGGGATCTTCCGTCGTGGTGCGCCGGCCTTGTGTGGCGACTTGAATCCGCCGCAGCCGTTGCTGGAGAAGGCACGAGAGCTGGGCTGCCCGTTTTTTCTCCGCGGGCGGGACTTCGACCTGGGGATCACTGATACCCATTGGCAGTGGCGTGGCCTGGATATCCAGGGCAATCCGGTCGAATTGCAGGGGCTGCCGCTGCTGGATCTGCCGATGGAGAACGCGGCTTTGGCCGTGCAGGCCTACCTGCTGAGCGGGCTGCCCTGGCAGCCCGAGCGGATTGCCAGTGCCTTGCAGCAAACCCGGGTGACCGGTCGCCTGGATCGACGCCGGATCGACTGGCAGGGTAAGACTCTCAATCTGTTGCTCGATGTCGGACACAACCCCCATGCAGCACAGTATCTGGCCGAACGCCTGGCGCGCCGGCCGGTTGCTGGACGACGCCTGGCGGTCTTCGGCTTGCTGGCCGACAAGGATCTGTCGGGAGTGGTGGCCTGCCTGCATTCGTCGATCCAGCATTGGGCCGTGGCTCCCCTGGATTCGCCTCGGGCGCGTCCGGTCGAGCAATTGCATGCAGCGCTGGAGAACCTTGGTGCTTCTGTAGCGTCCTATGCCAGTGTCGCGGCGGCGCTGGAGGCGCAATGCGCGCAAGCTACCGCCGATGACGAAATACTGCTGTTCGGGTCTTTTTATTGTGTTGCCGAGGCGCTTGAATGGCTCGCCCGGCGTCCCTCGGAGGAAGCTGCACATGGCTATGCTGGATAACGTCTACAAGCAGCGGATGGTCGGGGCACTGGTATTGGTGGCGCTGGCAGTGATCTTTCTGCCCATGCTGTTCTCGCGCGAGGACGAACAGCGCCACGTAGTGGTCGAGGCGCCAGCAGCGCCGCAACCGTCGGCCTTGCCCCAGGTTCAGGTCGAGCCCGTGGTGGTACCGGAGCCACAGCCATTGCCTCAGGGGTCCGTGCCGGCCGACGAGCCCGTGGTGCAGCAGGCGCCTTCCGCGCCGATTGCGCCCAGCGCACCGGTGGCTCCCGCTCCGGTGGCGGTGAGCAAGCCGGCTCCCGCACCCAAGCCTGCGCCTGCCCAGCCGATAGCCAGTGCCAGGCCTGATACCAGTCAGAGCCGCGTTGATGCCAACGGTCTCTCCGTCAGCTGGTCGGTGCAACTGGCCAGCCTGTCGAGTCGTGAAAGCGCGGAAAACCTGCAGAAGACCCTGCGCAGCCAGGGCTATAACGCTTATATCCGTTCGGCTGAAGGCAAGAACCGGGTGTTCGTCGGCCCCCTGATCGAGCGTGCGGAGGCGGACCGCCTGCGTGACCTGTTGGGGCGTCAGCAGAACCTCAAGGGCTTCGTGGTGCGCTTCCAGCCAGAGCGCGGCTGAGGCTATCCGTCTGATTTCAAAAGCACTGTGAAACGCAGCTTACCGACAGCCAAGCGCTCTGTTAAAATGCGCCGCCTTATCCGTCTGTAGGCTGCACTGTGCCATTTACCTGGGTTGACTGGGCGATCGTTGCAATAATCGCCATCTCCGCTTTGATCAGCTTGAGCCGCGGTTTCGTCAAAGAAGCCTTGTCATTGCTTACCTGGATCATTGCAGGAGTTGTCGCCTGGATGTTTGGTGGTTCACTGTCAGAGTACCTCGGCGGTTATATCGAAACTCCCTCGGCTCGCGTGATCGCGGGCTGCGCAATCATGTTTGTCGCCACCTTGCTGGTGGGTGCAATGGTCAACTATCTCATCGGCGAATTGATTCGTGTCACCGGCCTGTCCGGCACCGATCGATTTCTCGGCATGGCCTTCGGCGCGGCGCGTGGCGCGTTGCTGGTGGTCGTGGCGATCGGGCTTTTGAGCCTGGGGCCGGTACAGCAGGATTCCTGGTGGCAGCAGTCGAGACTGGTGCCACAATTTCTATTGGTTGCAGACTGGTCCAAGAACCTCATATTGGGGTGGAGCAGTCAGTGGCTGGCCAGCGGTATCAGCGTACCCGCTGAAATACCGTTCAAGGAGCACCTCTTACCGGCCAAAACGCCTCAGTAAGACGGGTTCAGTTCAGTTTCATTAAGTAGGGGTTGCGTCGCATGTGTGGCATCGTCGGTATCGTCGGTAAGTCGAACGTTAATCAGGCGCTGTATGACGCGCTAACCGTCCTCCAACATCGCGGCCAGGACGCGGCCGGTATCGTGACCAGTCATGATGGCCGGTTGTTCCTGCGCAAGGACAATGGCCTGGTCCGCGACGTGTTCCAGCAGCGGCACATGCAGCGCCTGGTTGGTCACATGGGTATCGGCCATGTGCGCTACCCGACCGCTGGCAGCTCGACCTCGGCCGAAGCCCAGCCGTTCTACGTCAACTCGCCTTATGGCATCACCCTGGCACATAACGGCAACTTGACCAATGTCGAGCAGTTGGCCAAGGAAATCTACGAATCCGACCTGCGCCACGTCAACACCAGCTCCGACTCCGAGGTGTTGCTTAACGTGTTCGCCCACGAGCTGGCCCAGCGCGGCAAGCTGCAGCCTACCGAGGAAGACGTGTTCGCCGCCGTGACCGACGTGCACAACCGTTGCGTGGGTGGTTATGCGGTCGTCGCCATGATCACCGGCTACGGCATTGTCGGCTTCCGTGACCCCCATGGCATCCGCCCGATCGTGTTTGGCCAGCGCCATACCGACGAAGGCGTCGAGTACATGATCGCCTCCGAAAGCGTTTCCCTGGATGTGCTGGGCTTCACCCTGATTCGCGACCTGGCTCCGGGCGAAGCGGTCTACATCACCGAGGAAGGCAAGCTCTACACCCGTCAGTGCGCGACCCATCCACAGCTCACCCCGTGCATCTTCGAGCATGTCTACCTGGCTCGCCCTGACTCGATCATCGACGGCGTCTCGGTCTACAAGGCGCGTTTGCGCATGGGCGAGAAGCTGGCGGAGAAGATCCTGCGCGAGCGCCCTGAGCACGATATCGACGTGGTCATCCCGATTCCCGATACCAGCCGTACCGCGGCGCTGGAGCTGGCCAACCACCTGGGAGTCAAGTTCCGCGAAGGTTTCGTGAAGAACCGCTACATCGGTCGTACCTTCATCATGCCCGGCCAGGCGGCCCGCAAGAAGTCCGTACGCCAGAAGCTCAACGCCATCGAACTGGAGTTCCGCGGCAAGAACGTGATGCTGGTGGACGACTCGATCGTACGCGGTACCACGTGCAAGCAGATCATCCAGATGGCTCGCGAAGCTGGCGCGAAGAACGTCTACTTCTGTTCGGCGGCCCCGGCCGTGCGTTATCCGAACGTGTATGGCATCGACATGCCGAGCGCCCATGAGCTGATCGCCCACAATCGCTCTACCCAGGACGTAGCCGACCTGATCGGCGCCGACTGGTTGATCTATCAGGATCTGCCGGATCTGATCGAGGCGGTTGGCGGTGGCAAGATCAAGATCGAGAGCTTCGACTGTGCGGTGTTTGACGGCAAGTACGTCACTGGCGACGTCGACGAGGCCTATCTGAACAAGATCGAAAATGCCCGCAACGATGCCTCCAAGGTCAAGACCCAGGCGGTCAGTGCGATCATCGATCTGTACAACAACTGATCCAGAGCATTCACGAAGAGATTAGGAGTAGGCGGCATGAGTCAGGATTGGGATGCCGGTCGGCTGGACAGCGACCTTGAAGGCGTAGCGTTCGATACCCTGGCGGTGCGCGCTGGTCAGCACCGCTCGCCTGAGGGCGAGCATGGTGATCCGATGTTTTTCACTTCGAGCTACGTGTTTCGCACAGCCGCCGATGCCGCTGCGCGTTTTGCCGGCGAGGTGCCGGGCAACGTCTATTCGCGCTACACCAACCCCACAGTGCGTTCTTTCGAGGAGCGCATTGCCGCGCTTGAGGGAGCGGAGCAGGCAGTGGCTACCGCCACGGGGATGGCGGCGATCCTGTCCGTGGTCATGAGCCTGTGCAGTGCGGGTGATCATGTGCTGGTATCGCGTAGCGTGTTCGGCTCGACCATCAGCCTGTTCGAAAAGTACTTCAAGCGTTTCGGCGTGGAAGTCGACTACGTGCCCCTGGCGGACCTGTCCGGTTGGGAAGCGGCGATCAAGGGCAATACGCGGTTGCTGTTCGTCGAGTCGCCCTCCAATCCGCTGGCCGAGTTGGTGGATATCGCCGCATTGGCCGAGGTGGCCCATGCCAAGGGTGCGATGCTGGTGGTGGACAACTGTTTCTGTACTCCGGCGCTGCAACAGCCGCTGAAGCTGGGGGCGGACGTGGTGGTGCATTCGGCCACCAAGTTCATCGACGGTCAGGGGCGCTGCATGGGGGGCGTGGTCGCCGGGCGCAGCGAGCAAATGAAAGAAGTGGTGGGTTTCCTGCGTACCGCAGGGCCGACCCTGAGCCCGTTCAATGCCTGGATCTTCCTCAAGGGGCTGGAGACGCTCAGTTTGCGCATGCGTGCCCATTGCGCCAACGCCCAGGTCCTGGCCGAGTGGCTGGAGCAGCAGGAAGGTGTCGAGAAGGTCCACTACGCAGGTCTTGCCAGTCACCCGCAGCACGAGTTGGCCAGGCGCCAGCAGCGTGGTTTCGGCGCGGTGTTGAGTTTCGAAGTCAAGGGGGGCAAGGAGGGCGCTTGGCGCTTCATCGATGCGACTCGCCTGGTCTCCATTACCGCTAACCTGGGAGACAGCAAGACCACCATCACTCATCCAAGCACCACTTCCCATGGGCGCTTGGCGCCACAGGAGCGTGAGGCAGCGGGTATTCGCGACAGCCTGATCCGCATTGCGGTCGGCCTGGAAGATGTTGCCGACCTGCAAGCCGACCTGGCTCGCGGCCTGGCAGCCTTGTGATCGAGTTGTCCGCGCCCCCTGGGGCTGGCAATGGTCGTGTCGCGCTGGTGACCGGCGCGGCGCGGGGCATCGGTCTAGGCATCGCCGCCTGGCTGATCAGCGAGGGCTGGCAGGTGGTTCTCACTGACCTGGATCGTGAGCGTGGTTCCAGGGTGGCGAAGGTGCTGGGCGACAATGCCTGGTTCATCGCGATGGATGTCGCCGACGAGGAGCAGGTCGCCGATGGGGTTGCCGAGGTGCTGGGGCGGTTCGGCCGTCTCGATGCCCTGGTTTGCAATGCTGCCGTGGCTGATCCGCACAACATGACTCTGGAGAGCCTGGACCTGGGGCACTGGAATCGGGTGCTGGCGGTTAATCTCGGTGGGCCGATGCTGCTGGCCAAGCATTGCGCGCCTTACCTGCGGGCCCATGGCGGTGCGATCGTCAACCTTGCCTCCACCCGCGCCCGCCAATCCGAGCCGGACAGCGAGGCCTATGCCGCGAGCAAGGGTGGTTTGTTGGCCTTGACCCATGCCCTGGCGATCAGCCTGGGGCCAGAAATCCGGGTCAATGCCGTAAGCCCGGGTTGGATCGATGCCCGTGATCCAGCGTTGCGGCGTGCCGAGCCGTTGTCCGATGCCGATCATGCCCAGCATCCGACAGGGCGGGTTGGGACAGTGGAAGATGTGGCAGCGATGGTGGCCTGGCTGCTGTCGCGCAGCTCCGGATTCGTGACCGGCCAGGAGTTCGTGGTGGACGGGGGCATGTCCAAGAAGATGATTTACCAGGACTGAAGTGTTGTTGCGCGGATGAAGAGGTCGGGCGGGTAGCAGTGTCTTGCCAATCTTCGCGGTTTTTCCTGGGGTCTGAAGTTGTCCGCTTCGAGCTGTTATTAAAAAAACTTCAATCCTGCTATTGACTTAGCTTCGATACGTGCGTAAATTTCGCGGCCTCAGCGAAGCAAAGGGTGATTAGCTCAGCCGGGAGAGCATCTGCCTTACAAGCAGAGGGTCGGCGGTTCGATCCCGTCATCACCCACCACTTCCTGAGTGCCTTTCGAAAGAAAGGCGGAAGCTTCCAAGGAAGCCTCCAACCGACGCGCAGCGGTAGTTCAGTCGGTTAGAATACCGGCCTGTCACGCCGGGGGTCGCGGGTTCGAGTCCCGTCCGCTGCGCCATATTTTCCAGATCGGGTTCGCCTGATTTGAGATTGATAGAGCACAAGCTAGTCAGTCAGACGATTTAAACGATTCAAATGGACGCAAGTCCAAGCGATACGCAGCGGTAGTTCAGTCGGTTAGAATACCGGCCTGTCACGCCGGGGGTCGCGGGTTCGAGTCCCGTCCGCTGCGCCATATCTGCCTCAAGGATCACTGAACGCCTTGAAGCAACGAAACAGGAGAGATCCTGATTCGCCTCGATAGCAAAGACCCTGGTCGAAAGACCGGGGTTTTTTGTTTTCTGCCTGTGCACTTTTCGTCGTCATAAGTCATCTGCAAAAAAACCGCCTGGCTGGCGGTTTTTTGTGGGCGTGCAATTTTTTCAGAAACCCAGCTTGTCTCGCAGGCTGTAGTACCAGGCTCCCAGGGCAGTGAAGGGAGTGCGCAGCAACTGCCCGCCAGGGAAGGGGTAGTGCGGGAGGTTGGCGAAGGCGTCGAAGCGCTCTGCCTGGCCTTTCAGGGCCTCTGCCAGAACCTTGCCAGCCAGGTGGGTGTAGGTCACACCGTGGCCGCTGCAGCCCTGGGAGTAGTAGATGTTGTCTCCCAGGCGGCCAACTTGTGGCAGGCGCGACAAGGTCAGCAGAAAGTTGCCCGTCCAGGCGTAGTCGATCTTCACCTCTTTGAGCTGCGGGAACGCCTTGAGCATCTTCGGGCGGATGATCGCCTCGATGTTCGCCGGGTCCCGGGCGCCATACACTACGCCACCGCCGAAGATCAGGCGCTTGTCGCCGCTGAGGCGGTAGTAGTCCAGTAGGTAGTTGCAGTCCTCGACGCAGTAGTCCTGGGGCAGGAGGCTGGCTGCCAGCTCGTCGCCCAGGGGTTCGGTGGTGATCACCTGGGTTCCGCAGGGCATGGACTTGGCTGCCAGTTCGGGGATCAGGTTGCCCAGGTAGGCGTTGCCGGCAACGATGATGAACTTGGCGCGGACCTTGCTTTGGGGGGTATGCACCACGGGGTTGGCGCCGCGCTCTATGCGCACTGCGGGGCACTGTTCGTGGATGATGCCGCCCAGGGACTCTACGGCTGCCGCTTCACCCAATGCCAGGTTCAGCGGGTGGACATGGCCGCCGCTCATGTCGAGCATACCGCCCTTGTACTGGTCGCAGGCCACGACCTCGCGAATCCGGCGTTGGTCCAGCAATTCCAGTTGAGTGTGGCCGTAGCGCTCCCACAGACGCTTCTGGGACTCCAGGTGAGCCATCTGCTTGTCGGTCAGGGCGGCGAACACGCCACCGTCCTTCAGGTCGCACTGAATCTGGTACTTGGCGATACGTTCACGAATGATCTTGCCGCCCTCGAACGCCATCTGCCCCAGCAATTGCGCCTGCTTGGGGCCGACGCTGCGCTCGATCACATCGATGTCGCGGCTGTAGCTGTTGACGATCTGTCCGCCGTTGCGCCCGGACGCCCCGAAGCCGACCCTGGCCGCTTCCAGCACCGTGACGCGAAAGCCGTTCTCCAGAAGAAACAAGGCACTGGACAGTCCGGTGTAGCCCGCACCAATCACGCAGACATCGGTTTCAACTTCGCCTTGCAGTTGTGGGCGTTCCGGGGTGGTATTGGCGGAGGCAGCGTAATAGGACTGTGGGTATGGGATGTGCGACATCCTGTGACCTCTTGTGTTTAATATATTTTACGAGTGCGCCGATGCTACCTGAGTTGCAAATGGGCTGCCAGATCAGAAGAAAAACTTCTCCATCGCCATGAAATTAAAAAATTCGCATATTCATAGGCTTAGCTGAAAAAAGGTGTTGACACCCCTCCGGAATTCCGTAGAATGCCGCCTCACAGCAGGCACGTAGCTCAGTTGGTTAGAGCACCACCTTGACATGGTGGGGGTCGTTGGTTCGAGTCCAATCGCGCCTACCAAACAAAATCCGCTCTGCTGGGCGGTCTAGAAGGGGTTCACCGAAAGGTGAGCCCCTTTTTTGTTGTCTGCGATTTCAAGACCTCTTCTATATCCCTCCAGGTACCTCATCCGCCTCGTGCTCATGTCATGGGCCTGGTTGTGCGTGCTGCATTTTTTGGTGCATGCCCGGCCATTCCTGTCCGAGTGCTTCAGGTGGCTTGGGCGGGGTGCTAGTGCTGCTTGCAGCAATGCTGGCCGGCGGCTGGAATATCGCTTTTGACCCGAATACCTGCTGACGTCACAGCTGGGAGCTGATCCTTCTATGCCATTGAGTGCAATGTGGGTCCGGTCAATCCGCACTGCGCCCACAATAATTTCATAGCGCTTTGTTTTTTCTGAAGAAACTGGATTAGTGCTGCGCTCAGTTCCGGTAGAAAACTGCGCTCGAGGGGGTGGCTCCGATACTTGGCGCCGGTGGGGTGAGCCTGGCATGCCTGGCGCCTGGACGCCTGCCGGATGGCCGAGGACGTTAATTATCATCATCACGTGTCCCAGGCGTTCGGCTGTGGGGCTTGTCCCGGGCGTGCTGTCGAACCTGGGGCGGCCGTCGACAGCAATCACCAGCTACGCAACTGTCCTGAGATCGCTGGTCAGCACCCTGCTGCACCCATCCGGCCTGTGTCCAGTGCTCGCAGCAAGAGCGCTCGGCATGGGCTGGTTTTGCATTGATTCTGGGCGACTATGGCAAAAGGCTGGACTTCAATGCGGGCGTTGCTGTTACGACAGGGCAGCTTGCGGTTTTGCGCTGCGCCGCGATCTTGATCGGAGAGCAGGCATTGCGCAGGTGTTTTCTTCAGGTTTTGGAGTGTGGCGGGAGGTTGCTCGTCGGTACGACGGGGCTGGAGCGGATGGTGGTGCTCTATCCGTGACTCGCCCCCGGAGCGGGTCAGTGGCCTGGTCCCAGCCTGCTCAGGCGCTGGATCAACGGGGCGAGCGCGGGGCGCCTGCTTGCCCATTCTTGCTTGGTGATGCCAAGCAGGGCGACGTCAATGCGCACGCCGTCCTTGAGGACGTTCTTGCGCCTTACCCCTTCAAGAGTGAAGCCAAACTTCTGGTGCATGCTGATTACCGCCGCGTTGGTTTCCAGGACTTCGCAATTGAGTTTCTCCAGGCCTGCTTCATTGAACGCATGGTCGAGCATCCAGAACTCCACGATGCTCCCCAGGCCTTTTCCCTGCTGTCGTTCGTCCAGGTAAAGCGCCCAGTCCGCAGTTCGGTGCAGGGCATTGATGGCGTTCAAGGAGACAACGCCGACAGCCTGTCCATCCTTGATGGCGACATAGACCCTTTGGCGCTCGTTGTCCTTGAGGGAGGCCAGCCACTGTTGGTGTTCGCCCTCGGTGATTTCATGAGCGGTGTACATGTGCTTTCGCACCGGTTCCTGGTTGCGCAGGCTGCGCACCAGGGCTTGAACTTCTGGGCTCGTCTCGAGCAAGGGCAGGAACTGCATTCAAATATCCTTATATGAACCGAAGAAATGGAGGGAATATTGCCACGCTTGGAGTGGGCAAGGAGCAGGGAGTCGTGCCAACGGCCCGCTCCCTGCAAGGTCGGGTTCAGTTTCCCGGAGTGAAGGCGCTGCCGTTGAAGGTGCGTACCGGATTGCCGCGTTCCACCTGGTGGTGGGCATGACGACGGTCCTGGCGCAGCTGCTCCTGGTCCTGTTGTTGCAGGGCCTCCAGGCGCTGCTGGATCAACAAGCGTGCCAGGCGCTTGTTGTCATGCTGGCTGCGCTCGGACTGCACCTTCACGCTGATGCCTGTAGCCAGGTGCGTGGCGCGTACGGCGGAGTCCGTGGTGTTCACATGCTGGCCGCCAGGGCCTGATGCGCGCATCGCTTCAAAACGGATTTCGCCATCCAGCGTGCCTTGGGGTGGGCTGAACAACTGGCCGGCGAAATACCAGTTCTTGCGCTTGTGCCCGGGACGACAAGGGCTCTTGCAGCTCCAGAGCAGGGTGCCTGTCCAGCGCCGGGCAAGCTCTGCGGCCTGTTCGCCGTCGAGACTGGCCAGCAGCGATTTGCAATGGTTGCCAGCATGACCGGCAAGCTGTTCCACGATACTGATGCGCACGCCCAGGGCCTGGGCTTCGCGGTGCAACTGGGGCAGGGCCTTGCTCACCGCGATTTCGCATTCGACCGGTCCCTGGGCGGAAGAGAGTTGCAGCAATAGCATCAGCAGCACCCCCGACGCTTGTAGGTCAGTACCGGCTTGAGCCGGGCGATGATCTTCACCAGTCCGGCGTCGCGCAGGCTTCCCACCACGCTATCGATGCTCTTGTAGGCCTCGGGGGCCTCCTCGTACATCAATCCACGATCCTCGCAGATCACTCGGCTGCCCAGTTGGGTGCGCTTGAGTTGATCGAAGCTGAAGCGTGTCGCCAGGCGACCCTTGCAGTCGCTGCGCAGCCACTTGCGGCCGGCACCATGCGCCAGCGAGTACAGGCTGACCGACGCAGGGATGGGCTGCACCAGGTAGCTGTAGTCGCCCCGGGAGCCGGGAATGACCACCGGCCCAAGGTCCGAAGGCGTGGCCCCCTTGCGATGCAGCCAGCCATGGACGCCGTCCACGTTAGCCGGAGAGACCAGGTTGTGGTTGATATCCAGCACGGCATGTCCCTTGGCCCGCAGGTTGTACAGCAGCCGTTCGGCGATCAGTCGGCGATTGGCCTCGGCGAAGCGCAGGGCTTCGTTATGCTGCTTCAGGTACTGGGAGCCGGCGACGCTATCGATCTCCAGTGGATGATGTCCATGCTGGTCCACATGGCTGCGCAGGATGGCTTCACCCAAGCCGCGGGAGCCGCTGTGCACCAGCAGCAACAGGGCCTTGGGGTCCAGGTTCAGGGCCTCCAGGGCCTGGGTATCGTGCACCTGGTCGAGTTGTTGCACTTCGGCAAAGTGGTTGCCACCGCCAATGGTGCCCAGGGAGTGTTCGTGACCGGTGACTGGCAGGCCCAGTTGCTCGCGCTCTTCATCCCACTGTTCGTCCAGCGGAAGATCGATGTTGCCGATTTTCTTTTCCAGCTTGTCGAGGTTCAGGCGAGCGCTGGGAAGGTCGGTTTGCCACAGCGCCATGCCGCAGCCGATGTCGTTGCCCACCAGGGCCGGATAGATCACCTCGGTGGAGAAAAATGCTGCACCTACCGGGTAGCCGCGACCGGGATGCAGATCCGGCATGCCGACGACCTGGCGCATGCCGGGCAGTTGAGCGGTGGTGTGCAGTTGCTGGAGCGCTTTGTCTTCGATCCAGGTGGTGTCGGAGGCGATCAGAGAGACGCCGTTCGACAAATGACGGATGCAATTGTCCATGTCCAATTCCTGATTGGAAAAAATATTCAGGCAATGGCAGGACGAGGCAGGATTAAGCGAAGGCGCTAATGGATAGCGGATGCAGCGTTTAAACCAGGCACGTCCTGCAAGGGGTGATCAGCTGTTGCATGGTGGATCTCCTTGTCAAAAGTGTGGGAAGGGGCGCGAAGATTAATCTTTTGACCATGGGCTGGCAATGGGCCATTTAACAAAAAGTGCACCTTCGCCATGCTTCATGGTCGTAACAACCATCACCTTGTCGAATGAGGATGGTTATGCAGACCTTCGGTGAGCGCTTGAAAGAGCAGCGCAAGGCACTGGGGCTTTCCCAGCAGGAATTCGGCGCCATCGGTGGCGTCGAGGCCAATGCCCAGGGCCGCTACGAGAGCGGCGAACGAGTCCCTAAATCGGATTACCTGATGGCGATCGGCCGTCATGGGGTGGACCTGACCTATCTATTGACCGGCGAGCGTTCACGTTTGCCCGAGGGCAGCCTGAGCCCCGATGAAAGCAGCATCATCCAGAACTATCGCCATCTGGGTGACGACGATCAGGAGGCCATTGCGCAATTGGCGTCATCCCTGGCCGAGTGCTGATCTGAGGTGCGGGAGGGTTTTTTCTTGCGCCTGGACGGCTTTTTTCCAGCGCCTGAGCGATACTCTCGCGTTTTAACGGACCAGGAGGCAGCATGCGGGTTTTGATGGCGGTAATGGTTGCGGCGCTGTTGGCCGGCTGTGCAAGTTCCACCATGGACGATGCCCGGGCAAGGGCTCCAAGCAAGATCCTGAGTTCAGCCAAGGCCGATCAATTGGTGGCGCAATGCGTGCAGTTCGCTTGGCAGGATGAGGCGGTGTTTGGCGTTGATGCAGCTGCTTATCTGGAGCCTGGCAAGAACGGCGGCTATACCGTGTATGCCCGTTCGGCCGAGTCCTTCGTGGATATCAAGGCCGAGGCGGCGGGGACCTCCGCCCTTTTCTATGCTGTCGAGGACAATTTCGTCTCCAAGCGCCGCCTCGCGGCATTGGCCACCTGCCTGTAGTTCTCTAAACACCACTTCAATCATTTTCCTGCAAACCCGGCCTTGGCCGGGTTTTGTTGTTTCTGGTGCATGGCACCAAGGCGTTAGTTTCAAGTTTTTATCTTGATAAATCCCTGGGAAAGCCATTTCTGCTCCAGAAAAGCGTGTAATACATTGACTCTTCAAATTGTCAGTGTGAATAACGAAGTCCAGCATTTAATGGGGTTTACGCTATTTTTCGCAAATTTATCCGGATGGTTAATTATTGGGGGCGTGAAAAAATTCGCTAAAAGTGCGCTAAGTTAAAGGTGCTCGCCAAGAGCAAGACTTAATTAATCAATGGAGTGAAAGAAATGAATAAGCCACAAACTCAACTTAAACATGGTCGTGTTGTTTCTCCATCCAGCCGCGGTTCGGTTGCCGTGGATCTGGGGCTGCTGGGCACCTGGCAGGTGAACGAAATGGAAGGAGGGAAGAACTTGCCAGCCTTGGGCGCCGGCCCGTTCCCAGCCCCCTACGGCAGTGACGAGCCGAGTGTCGCGCCACCTGCGGACGGTTATATCCTCAGCGGTGGCAAGACCGATGCGCGTGATTGCGTCAACTTCACCGACGAGGAAATGTCGAAGAAGCTCAATCGCCCATTCAGCTGGCCGCTGGTGAACGTGGAGCCTGGGCAAGTATTCCGGGTGCAGTGGGTATACAGCGCACCGCATGTCACTCGTGGTTATAGCTGGTTCATCACCAAAGATGGCTGGGACCCGAAACAGCGGATCAGTCGTGCGCAACTTGAGCCACAGGCTTTTTACCAGGATTTCTATACTCAAGTTCCATATCACGCACATGGTCAAGTATTGAAAGCCAAGACCGAACATGAAGTCGTGCTGCCCAAGAACAAGAAGGGGCGTCATGTTGTCGTGCTGGCCTGGATTGTTGCCAATACCGGTAACGCCTTTTATCAGGCCTTCGATCTGGACTTCAAGTAAGTTTCAGTGGGAAGTTTGTTTAATAGTTCTGAAGGATTAGAACATGGATAAAATCGATTTTTCGTCAATCAAGAGCCAAGCCGCCGATGCTGCATCCCTGATGCCCAGCATTGCCGGCAAGAAGATCCTCATGGGCTTCTGGCACAACTGGGCCGCCGGCGCTGCCGACGGTTACCAGCGCGGCCAGTTTGCCAACTTGAGCCTGCTGGATGTACCCAAGGAGTACAACGTGGTGGCGGTCGCCTTCATGAAGGGCAACGGCATTCCCACGTTCAAGCCCCATAACCTTACCGATGCCGAATTCCGGCGTCAGGTGGGCGTGCTCAACAGCCAGGGAAGGGCAGTACTGATCTCCCTGGGCGGTGCCGATGCACATATCGAGTTGCACAAGGGCAACGAACAGCCCTTGGCCAACGAGATCATTCGCTTGGTTGAAACTTACGGCTTCGATGGCCTGGACATCGACCTGGAGCAGAGCGCCATTGATTTCGCCGATAACAAGAGCGTGCTACCTGCAGCTTTGAAGCTGGTGAAGGACCATTACGCGGGCCAGGGCAAGCACTTCATCATCAGCATGGCGCCGGAGTTCCCGTACCTGACCAGCAATGGCAAGTATGTGGGCTACCTGCAGGCGCTGGAGGGCTACTACGACTTCGTCGCACCGCAGTACTACAACCAGGGTGGCGACGGGCTCTGGGTTTCGGAGGCCAATGGTGGTCAGGGGGCCTGGATCGCCCAGAACAACGACCAGATGAAGGAGGACTTCCTGTTCTACCTCACCGACAGCCTGGCTTCGGGAACCCGTGGCTTCACTCGAATCCCCGCAGACAAGCTGGCGATTGGCTTGCCGAGCAACGTCGACGCCGCGGCTACCGGTTATGTCATCGATCCAGCGGCGATGGCCAACGCCTTCAGGCGGTTGCAGAAGGCTGGCCACGCCATCAAGGGACTGATGACCTGGTCGGTGAACTGGGATGCCGGTATCAATCGGCAGGGGACGCACTACAACTGGGAGTTCTGCAACCGTTACGCGCCGCTGATCCATGGCGACGGTGGCGAGCCGGAGCGTCCGGGGGCCCCTGGCAACCTGGCAGTGGTGGGCAATGGTCGCAACAGTGTCAGCCTGAGCTGGAGCATCGCCAGCGGCGTGCGCCCGGTGGAGTTCTACACCTTGTATCGCGATGGTCGCGCAGTCGCCAAGACACCTGTTCCAGGCGTCGAGGACCAGGACCTGCAACCGGATACCCAGTACAGCTACTTCGTCACCGCTACTGATGCCCAGGGGCAGGAATCGCTGCCCAGTCGCAGCGTGACCACCAGGACCACCGGGGGCGCAGTGGACCCGGGGTTTCCGCAATGGCGCGTCGGCCAGCACTATCGCAAGGGCGACGGGGTGAGTTATGAGGGCAATCGCTACCTGTGCCTTCAGGAGCACACCTCCAACCCGGCGTGGACGCCTACGGCTGCGTTCACCCTGTGGAGCAAGGTACTGCTGGAACGCCATGCTTGAGCAGGGCAGGTCATTGCTGGACTGAATGGCCGCGCGACCCAGGTACGGATCTTCCGATCCGTGCCTGGGTCGTTTTTTTCGTTCAGGCCTGGAGCACCTCCTGGCCGCAGCAAATGCAGCCGTCATGAGCTATTAATTGAGTTGCCCGGACAGGTCGATCAATCAAGCGGAGGCGAGCGCGATGTTGATGCATTGGATGCTGGCGGCTGTACACCTGCTGGCTTTTGCCGGCGCTGTTGCGGCGGTGCTGGCGCGCGGTTCGGCCCTGGGGCGAATGGCTCGTGCCGAGGGCACCTGCCGGCTGGTGTTGCTGGCCGACACTGCCTGGGGGGTGGCGGCGTTGGTACTGCTGGTGACCGGCTTGATGCGGGCCTTTGGTGGCTACGGGAAAGGGACGGACTACTATCTGCAGCAGCCATTGTTCCATCTGAAAATGGCCTTGTTCATTGGCATTCTGCTGCTTGAACTGTTGCCCATGCTGAGCTTGATCCGCTGGCGTATCGCCCTGGGACGAGGGGCATTGCCCGACACTGGCCGGGCCCTGTTGTTCGCCCGCATCAGCCATGTTCAGGCCCTGTTGCTAGTGCTGTTGGTGGTGGCGGCCAGCGGCATGGCACGAGGAGTGTCGTTGGCGCACTTGTAGCCGGATCTTTGTAATCATTGGTAAGCGCAGCTGCATCTGCTTCGATGTGGGAGTAGTCTCGCGGCTCGATCAATGAGCAATGGATGCCCTCGATGTTTCAGATGAACACTCTGGTTCCGGAACTGCTGGTCACGAACCTGGAGCGCAGCCTGGCGTTCTATCGCGACACCCTGGGCTTCAAGTTGGAGTATCAGCGGCCGGAGGCCTACTTTGCCTTTCTGTCCTTCTACGGCAGCCAGCTGATGCTGGAGCAGGATGACCAGCAAGCGTCGGAGTGGCGTGTCGGGCCTCTGGAGGCGCCTTTCGGTCGGGGGATGAACCTGTCGATCGAGTGCCCGGACATCCACGGCCTGGCCGCGGCCCTGGTGGAGGCTGGCGTTCCCCTGCGCCGGGAGATCCAGGAGTGCTGGTACCGTCAGGATGAGCGGCTGTGTGGCCAGTTGAACCTGCTGGTGCTCGATCCGGACGGCTATCTGCTGCGCTTCAATCAGGCGCTGGGATTCAAGCCGGTCGATAGCTGAGTGGACCTCCAGAGGCGACGCCTGCAAAGCGGGGCGTCGCGTATCGAAAGTCGGTAGTGGAGTCGGTGGCCTGGGAGATAAGGGTCAATGGCGGGAGATAGTCTGGCGCCTGGGAGAGTGTTGTGCCTGCTGCCCGATCCGGGCATGCAGAGAGGTTGCGGGGGAAAGCTCAAGGCAAACAAGATGCATGCCGCGCCAGCCGTGGGGCGCAGGCAGAGGGCTGGTGCTCATGTGGCTCAAGGGGTTTCGTTTTTATCCGGTGCGGTGAGGCCTGCCTGGATGCGTTGATAGATTTCTTCACGGTGTACCGCAACGTCTTTTGGCGCGTTGATACCGATGCGGACCTGTTGGCCGCTGACGCCGAGGATGGTGATCGTAATGTCGTCACCGATGTTTATGCTTTCACCGACTTTGCGGGTGAGTATCAGCATGATCTTCTCCTTGATAGCTTGGTAGGGCACCAGATTGAAACAGTGCAGAGGTCGGTCTTAGGTATAGATTAGTGCGAAGTTCCACTCAGTGGGTGCCTCTTTCTGACGCGCAGAAGATCTATAAATTCCCAAGGCGCAACTATACAGAGGCAATAAAATTCATTCTTCCTGTTTCGGTTCGATTTTGTGACGAGGTCTCTCTTGCCTTGAGTGCTAAAATCGCCGCGTCAGATCTTCTAGGGGTAGGTTGTGCGCACAGTAGCGATGATAGTGACCATGTTGGCGGCCGTGGGATTGAGCGGTTGCGGCGAAGGCAAGCGGGTCGAGGTGGACAAGAAAGCTGCGGCGGCAGTGCAGGCCCAATTGGTGTCGGCACCCACTGCACCGCAATGGGATGTGCTGGTGGGCAGTGAATTGCCCCAGGCGGTAAGCGACCTCACCGGCTGGTTGATCGAGCACGGGATCATGTCCAGTGTGGCAATGATCGAAGGCAAGCAGCAGGTGCTGGTCGGGCCCTTCGCTACCCAGGCCGAGGCCGAGGCGAAGAAGTCCGAAGTGGTCGAGAAGCTGGTCAAGGCGAAAAAGCGCAATATCGATGTCACTGTGATCGAGCACCCGAACGCGCAGTAGTCCGGGTTTCATTTCCGGCAGATATCGCCCGCGTCCTGCGGGCGATCACAGGTCAGCCGCAAGCCTTGAGGTTGACCGTGCCGACGAATTCGTTACCACGCCCCATCACGCACGCTACGCTCTGATTGCGCTGGCGTTCCCAGCCTTGCACCGGGTAGGTCTTGTTCCAGGCCTCGAAGAGCTGTCGGTCCTGCTTGGACAGGCGTAGGCCGTACTGTTTGCTCATGTAGAAATAGGTGCGGGCGATCATGCCGCGAATCGATGGCCTGGGCATGACCTTCTTGGACTTGAAGTCCACCTGGGTCAGGCAGGAGCCATACTGTCCCGGCTGTTCCGGCAGCCAGCCGAAGCTGAAGTTGCTGCGGTCGCCATTCACTTCTCCGATGCTGGGTACCAGGTTGTGCAGGTCGGCCTCGGCCCGCTGGTAGGTCGTATCGTTGCGCGAGCAGTTCTTGCGCCCTCCCTGTTGCCAGCACTGGCGCTGATGACCGATCTGCCAGGCCGGCACGATATGTTCCCATTCGATGCGCTCGGCCCGCTTGGCGTTCTTGCGGGGTACGTAGCCGCAGGCAGCCAGGTTCACCCGATTGCCGTTGTACTTGCAGCCACAATAGAACTCGGTGGACTGGGGGGCATAGAGTTTCCAGGCGACCTTCTTGGCTTCGCTGAAGGTGCGAGGAGCGTCGGCCTGGGCGGTAAAGGAAAGGAGCAACAGCAGTACAGCGAAACAACGGACGCTCATCAGCTCAATCTTCCTTTGGCACAACCCAGAAAATCTGCACGCCACCGTCGTCGCGATAGGCGAGGGTGACGTTGTCGTTTTCGGCGATCTCCTCCAGCAGGCGCTCCCATTCGTCCTGGGGCTCATCGGCCAGGCGGAAGATCAAGGCGGCCTTGGCTTTCTGTGCGGTAGGGGAGTTGATGATTTTCTGGATGCGCACACCCAGGCGTTCGTAGGAGCTGAGGGGTGTTGGGGTTGAGGCCACGGAACAATCCTTATTAAGCTGTACGCACATACAGTATTTAACTGTAGGAGATTTCGCAACTGCTTAAAATTCAAGAAATTCCTCTGACAACGCATTGCGCGTTTGTCTCATTGCCATCGAAAATTTTTTAAGGCGAGGGATTCAGCGGAGTGGTGCAGGGGGAGAGAACCACTCGCCCGGTCGGGCGAGTGGTCGCAAGCGTGCTCGACCGGGGTGGTCGAGCAGCGGGAATCAGTATTCCCAGAACATGCGTTGCAGTTCCTTGCTGTCCTGGGTCTTGGTCAGGGCGACCATGGCCAGGATGCGGGCTTTTTGTGGGTTCAGGTCATGAGCCACGACCCAGTCGTTCTTGTCGTCAGGCTGCTCGGCGTTACGCAGTACGAAACCGCCGGCATTGACGTGGGAAGAGCGAATGATCTGCACGCCGTTCTTGCGCAGTTCCTGCAGGGCCGGTACCACGCGGGAAGATACCGAACCGTTGCCAGTGCCAGCGTGGATGATGGCTTTGGCGCCACTTTGAGCCAGGGCCTTGTAGGCGGTGTCGCTGACGTTGCCGTAACCGTAGGCGATTTCTACGTCAGGCAGGCTCTTGATGTTCTTGATATCGAATTCCGAATCCATGGTGTGGCGCTTGGCTGGCAGGCGGAACCAGTAGGATTTGCCTTCCACCACCATGCCCAGGGGACCCCATGGGCTCTTGAAGGCTTCGGTCTTGATGTTGATCATCTTGCTGACGTCGCGACCGGACTGGATCTCGTCGTTCATGGTCACCAGGACGCCTTTGCCCCGGGCGCTCTTGTTGCCTGCCACGGATACAGCGTTGTACAGGTTGAGCATGCCATCAGCCGACATGGCGGTGCCTGGGCGCATGGAGCCCACGACAACGATCGGCTTGTCGGTTTTTTCCACCAGGTTGAGGAAGTAGGCAGTCTCTTCCAGGGTGTCGGTACCGTGGGTGATGACGATGCCATCCACGTCCTTGCTGTCGGCCAGTTCGGCTACGCGGCGACCCAGTTGCAGCAGGTTTTCGTTGGTGATGCTTTCCGAGGCGATCTGCATGACCTGCTCGCCACGGACGTTGGCCACCTGGCTCAACTCGGGGATGCCGGCGATCAGTTGCTCGATACCGACCTTGGCGGCCTGGTAGGTGGCGCTGTTGGCAGCGCTGGCGCCCGCGCCGGCAATGGTGCCGCCGGTGGCGAGGATCACCACGTTGGAGAGTTTCTGTTGGGTTTCAGCTTCCTTGGCCTGCAGGGCAGGGGGCAGGAGCATGAGCAGGGCCAAAGCGCCCGGAACGAAGGTTTTGAAGGCAGATTTCATTGTTTTCTCTCTAGTAGTGAGACGGTGCTGGTGCAGGTTCATCTAGAAACACCTCGACTGCAGATCTGTATGCGGCGGGGCATCGCGGGTTGAGCAGGATCTGTACCAGCGTCACCTTGGCCGGATAATTATTTTAAGTTACTGATTTATATCAATTTTATTTCAGTTTTTGGCACCTTCCGAACAGCATCTGTCCGGGTTGCCGAACGTTTCATGGCTTGGCGTTCGGTAATCCGAAAGATGCGAGCGCCAGTTCCGGGCCGATTGCTTGCCCCGTCAATTAAAGATTGTTCTGACACGGTCGATGATTCTTTTAGGATTTTTTTAACCAGGAGTTCATATGTCGCTATCAGTCGGATTTCCAGGGCCGGGAGCCATTCTGATCAATGGCAAGTCGCCCGCGACCGTCAATGCTTTGAGCAATGCTGTGGCCGAGGATGCCCAGGCAGCGCCAGGTGCCGAAGACTCGGGGAGTCTGCGGGTCGGTTCCGCCAAGCAGGCGGAAAAAAAGGAGGCTGGCGATGCCGCTGGCGAGAGCGATAACCACAGCCTTGTCGTCAAGATGCTGCTCAAGCGCATGAAGGAATTGCAGGAGCAGCTCCAACAGCAGCAGCAACAGTTGGCCGCCGCCCAGGCCGCCAGCTATCCCACGCCCGAAGCCAAGCAGACCGTGGTCATGGCCATCCAGGGGCAGGTCGCCCAAACCAACGCTGCGTTGTCTGAAGTATCGGGCAACCTGGTGCGGGAGCTGGCCAAGGAGTCGGATTCTTCTGGCAAGCTGGTGAATACCTCCGCTTGATCCAGGCCCGCCCGGCGCAGTGCGCCGTGCGGGTTGCCTTTCCCGATCGTCGGCCCGCTCGTGCGCCGAGGGCGTTTCCCCCCTTTCTGATCCACGTTGACAAACTCTGGCCGGGTTCGCATAGTTCGTTCTGCGCAAACGTTTGCGTGGCCGGCGGACAACGATAATCTTCTATCTTTTCCGCACGCCACCAGGTCCTCGCCGGCACCCGGCGGCGCGGCCCGCCTGTCGGGCGGACGTTGCCCACAATAATCATAAGATCGGAGTGAATTCATGAAGCTGCCCTTTGCTGGACGTCTCCTCGCTGCCGCTGTCCTGGCTGCCACTTGCGCAGCGCTGCCCCTCTCTTCGGCCTATGCCGATACCCCACAGAAACCCAAGGTCGCCCTGGTCATGAAATCCTTGGCCAACGAGTTCTTCCTGACCATGGAAGACGGCGCCAAGGCCTACCAAAAAGAGCACTCGGCGGATTTCGACCTGGTGTCCAACGGCATCAAGGATGAAACCGATACGGCCAACCAGATCCGCATCGTCGAGCAGATGATCGTTTCCAAGGTCAATGTGCTGGTGATCGCCCCTGCTGATTCCAAGGCCATGGTGCCGGTGATCAAGAAGGCGGTGGATGCCGGGATTACCGTGATCAACATCGACAACCAGCTCGATCCTGATGTGCTCAAGAGCAAGAACATCAGCGTACCCTTCGTAGGGCCCGACAACCGCAAGGGCGCTCGCCTGGTGGGCGAGTACCTGGCCAAGCAGCTCAAGGCCGGTGACGAAGTGGGGATCATCGAAGGAGTGTCCACTACCACCAATGCCCAGCAGCGCACCGCCGGTTTCAAGGACGCCATGGACGCCGCGCAGATCAAGGTGGTTGCCCTGCAGTCCGGCGACTGGGAAATCAATGCCGGCAACCGTGTGGCCTCGGCAATGCTCAGCGAGTACCCGAACCTCAAGGCATTGCTGGCGGGCAATGACAGCATGGCCGTGGGGGCTGTTTCTGCGGTGCGCGCCGCAGGCAAGGCCGGCAAGGTGCAGGTGGTCGGCTACGACAATATCAATGCCATCAAGCCGATGCTCAAGGACGGTCGGGTCCTGGCTACCGCTGACCAGTTCGCGGCGAAACAGGCTGTGTTCGGTATCGAGGCGGCGCTGAAGATCCTCAAGGGCGAGAAGGTCGATAGCGGTGTCAATGGCGTGATCGAGACTCCGGTCGAGCTGGTCACCAAGTAGTCCTCCCGGCGTTACAACGGTGCCCATCCGAGCGGATGGGCACATGGAGAGTCTTTATGTCTGTTTGCGCTGCGAACGCTGTCCTCTCGGTCAGTGGTATCGGCAAGACCTACGCTCAACCTGTATTGGCCGGCATCGACTTGACGCTGCAGCGCGGCGAGGTGCTGGCACTGACCGGTGAGAACGGCGCCGGCAAGAGTACCTTGTCGAAAATCATTGGTGGCCTGGTCAGTCCCACCACCGGCCATATGCGTTTCAATGGCCAGGACTATCGTCCGGGCAGTCGTACCCAGGCCGAGGAGCTGGGCATCCGCATGGTCATGCAGGAACTCAACCTGCTGCCGACCCTGTCGGTGGCCGAGAACCTGTTCCTCCACAACCTGCCCAGCCAGGGTGGCTGGATCAGCCGCAAGCAGCTGCGCAAGGCGGCCATCGAGGCCATGGCCCAGGTCGGCCTGGACGCCATCGATCCCGATACCCTGGTGGGCGAGCTGGGGATCGGTCACCAGCAGATGGTAGAGATCGCCCGCAACCTGATTGGCGACTGCCATGTGCTGATTCTCGATGAGCCGACCGCGATGCTCACCTCTCGCGAGGTGGAGATGCTCTTCGAGCAGATCACCCGGCTGCAGGCTCGTGGTGTGTCGATCATCTACATTTCCCATCGTCTGGAAGAGTTGGCTCGGGTAGCCCAGCGCATTGCGGTGCTGCGCGATGGCTGCCTGGTCTGTGTCGAGCCGATGGCCGATTACAACAGCGAGCAGCTGGTAAACCTGATGGTGGGGCGCGAGCTGGGCGAACATATCGACCTGGGCGAGCGCAACATTGGCGCGCCCGCGCTGACCGTCAGCCATCTCAGCCGTTCGGACAAGGTCCGCGATGTGTCCTTCGAGGTGCGCAGTGGCGAGATTTTCGGGATCTCCGGCCTGATCGGGGCCGGGCGCACCGAGTTGCTGCGCCTGATCTTCGGCGCCGATATCGCCGACAGCGGCAGCATTGCCCTGGGCACCCCGGCGCGCCCGGTGAGCATTCGCTCGCCGGTGGACGCGGTGGCCAATGGCATCGCCCTGATCACCGAGGACCGCAAGGGTGAAGGTTTGCTGTTGACCCAATCCATCAGCGCGAACATCGCCCTGGGCAACATGCCGGCGATATCCAGCAGCGGCCTGGTCAACTCCCGGGATGAGGAGCAACTGGCCCGGCGGCAGATCGCCGCCATGCGTATCCGCAGTTCCAGTCCGGCACAGCTGGTGTCCGAACTGTCTGGCGGCAACCAGCAGAAGGTGGTGATCGGCCGCTGGCTGGAGCGCGATTGTTCGGTGCTGTTGTTCGATGAGCCGACCCGGGGCATCGATGTCGGCGCCAAGTTCGATATCTACGGCTTGCTGGGCGAGTTGACGCGCCAGGGCAAGGCGCTGGTGGTGGTGTCCAGTGACCTGCGGGAGTTGATGCTGATCTGCGATCGTATCGGCGTGCTCTCGGCCGGGCGTCTGATCGATACCTTCGAACGGGACAGCTGGACCCAGGACGAACTGCTGGCCGCCGCGTTCGCCGGCTATAAAAAACGAGATGCGCTGCTCAACGAAGCGGCGCCTAGGAATGCATCATGAAAACGGCACCTGCAAGCAGCAAGCGAGGCGGTCACTACTACGGCCTGGGCACTTACCTGGGGTTGGCAGGAGCACTGCTGGGCATGATTGTCCTGTTTTCCGTGCTCAGCAGCCATTTCCTGTCCTACGACACCTTCAGCACCCTGGCCAACCAGATTCCGGACCTGATGGTGCTGGCAGTGGGCATGACCTTTGTCCTGATCATCGGAGGCATCGACCTGTCCGTGGGCTCGGTGCTGGCCCTGGCGGCGTCCACCGTCAGTGTGGCGATCCTCGGCTGGGGCTGGAGCGTGGTGCCCGCCGCATTGCTGGGCATGGCCTGCGCCGCATTGGCTGGAACCATCACCGGGTCGATCACCGTGGCCTGGCGGATCCCATCGTTCATCGTGTCCCTGGGCGTGCTGGAGATGGCCCGGGGTGTGGCCTACCAGATGACCGGTTCACGCACGGCGTATATCGGTGACTCCTTTGCCTGGCTGTCGAATCCGATTGCCTTTGGCATTTCGCCGTCGTTTATCATTGCCCTGCTGATCATCTTCCTGGCCCAGGCAGTGCTGACCCGCACCGTGTTCGGTCGCTACCTGATCGGCATCGGTACCAACGAAGAGGCGGTTCGCCTGGCGGGGATCAATCCCAAGCCTTACAAGATCCTGGTATTCAGCCTGATGGGGTTGCTGGCGGGCGTTGCAGCGTTGTTTCAGATTTCCCGCCTGGAGGCGGCAGACCCGAACGCGGGCTCCGGCCTGGAGCTGCAGGTCATCGCTGCGGTGGTGATCGGTGGCACCAGCCTGATGGGTGGACGCGGCTCGGTGATCAGTACCTTCTTCGGCGTCTTGATTATTTCCGTGCTGGCTGCAGGTCTTGCGCAAATCGGCGCAACCGAACCGACCAAGCGCATCATCACCGGCGCAGTCATCGTGATTGCCGTGGTGCTTGATACCTATCGCAGCCAGCGCGCCAACCGGCGGGTTTGATTCATGGCAACCATCAAGGATGTGGCGGCACTGGCGGGGATTTCCTACACCACAGTGTCCCACGTACTGAACAAGACACGGCCGGTCAGCGAAGAGGTGCGACTCAAGGTCGAGGCGGCGATCGAGCGCCTGGACTATGTGCCCAGCGCAGTGGCCCGTTCGCTCAAGGCCAAGACCACGGCCACCATCGGTTTGCTGGTACCCAACAGCCTCAATCCGTATTTCGCCGAGCTGGCACGAGGCATCGAGGATTACTGCGAACGCAATGGCTACTGCGTGATCCTCTGCAACTCCGATGATGATCCAGACAAGCAGCGCAATTACCTGCGGGTGCTGCTGGAAAAACGCATCGACGGGCTCATCGTCACCTCTGTCGGTGGCGACAGCGGCCTGGCCCAGGGGCTGGTCGGGGTGCGTACGCCGATGGTGATCGTCGACCGTGGCCTGGAAGGCGTGGATGCCGATCTGGTACGCATCGACCACCAGTACGGCGCTTACCTGGCGACCCGGCACCTGCTGGAGCTTGGGCATCGCGACATCGCCTGCGTGGGCGGGCCGGCCAATACCAGTGTGACGCAGATGCGCCTGGCAGGCTTTCACCAGGCGCTGCGCGAGGCGGGAGTCGAGGTGCCGGCGCAACGTATCCTGGAAAGCGATTTCAGCAGCACCGGCGGCTACCTGGCTGCGGCGCAGCTGCTGGACGCAGACCGGCCCAGCGCCATCTTCGCCACCAACGACATGATGGGTATCGGCGTCTTGCGCGCTGCAGCGGAGCGCAACATCCGGGTGCCCGACGAGCTTTCCGTGATCGGTTTCGACGACATCCTGATGAGCCGTTATGTCTATCCGGCGTTGACCACTGTCGGCCAGTCGATCCTGCAGTTGGGGGAAACCGCGGCGGAGCTGTTGTTGCGCCGTATCTGCGTGCGGGACCTGCCGCTGGACCAGCGCATCGTCACGCCGAGTATCGTCTTGCGGGAGTCGACCGCGCCCTGTGTTGGCGCGTTTGCGCAATGCCGCTGAACCTTATTGATTGAGTATCGATGCATGTCAGCAAAAGTAGTGGTGGTGGGGAGTCTCAACATGGACCTGGTGACCCGGGCCGAGCGCCTGCCTCGTGGTGGCGAGACACTGGCGGGGAAATCCTTTGCCACGGTCTCCGGTGGCAAGGGGGCCAACCAGGCGGTGGCTGCGGCCAGGCTGGGGGCCCAGGTGTCCATGGTCGGGTGTGTCGGTGACGATGCCTACGGCGGGCAATTGCGTGATGCCTTGCTTGTCGAGGGTATCGATTGCCAGGCCGTGAGTGTGGTCGAGGGTTCCAGTGGTGTGGCGCTGATCGTGGTGGATGACAGCAGCCAGAATGCCATCGTCATCGTTGCTGGCGGCAACGGCCAGCTCAGCCCCGAGAAGGTCGCGGCCGTGGATGCGGTACTGCAGCAGGCCGATGTGATCATCTGCCAGCTCGAGGTACCGCTGGCGACGGTGGGGCATGCCCTCAAGCGTGGGCGTGAGCTGGGCAAGACGGTGATTCTCAACCCGGCGCCGGCCAGCGCACCCTTGCCTGAGCAATGGTATGCCTCGATCGACTACCTGATTCCCAATGAGAGCGAAGCCTGTGCACTCAGTGGCGTAGTGGTGGATTCGCTGGAGAGTGCCGAACAGGCTGCCAGTCGTTTGCTGGCTGCCGGTGCCGGCAAGGTCATCATTACTCTCGGGGCGCAGGGTTCGCTGTTCGCCGATGGCAGTCGCGTCGAGCATTTCCCGGCGCCCAAGGTCCAGGCCATCGATACCACTGCGGCGGGAGATACCTTCGTGGGCGGTTTCGCCGCGGCGCTGGCTGCCGGCAAGAGCGAGGCCGATGCGATCCGCTTCGGCCAGGTCGCGGCGGCCTTGTCGGTGACCCGCGCCGGAGCCCAGCCTTCGATTCCTACACTCTGCGACGTACAGGCGTTTATTCCCTCATGAAAAAGACACCCTTGCTCAATATTGCGCTGTCGCGCCTCATCGCCTCCCTGGGGCACGGCGACATCGTGGTGATCGGCGACGCCGGCCTGCCTGTGCCGCCCGGCGTCGAGTTGATCGATCTGGCGCTGACCCACGGTGTTCCCGATTTTCTCGGCACCCTCAAGGTGCTGCTCAGCGAGATGCAAGTGGAGCGTCATGTGCTGGCCGAGGAAATCCTGCTCAAGCGGCCAGCGCCGTTGCCTGCGCTGGAAGCGCTTGCCGACGCTGGCGAGCTGGGCCAGCGCCAGCTCCTGAGCCATGAAGCGTTCAAGGTGCTCAGCCGCCAGGCCCGTGCGGTGGTTCGCACCGGTGAGTGCCAGCCTTACTGCAACATCGCTCTGATCGCCGGGGTGACTTTCTAGGTCGCCATCCGGTTTCCCCTACCTTGCACAAGGAGTGCGCTATGCGCCGCTATGCTCAGCTGTTCCACCACTGGTTCCGGAGTCTACTGCTCTTGTCTCTGCTCACTGCTTCCGGCGCTCAGGCGGCGGAAAAGATCGACCTGATCATCGATACCGACCCGGGGGCCGACGATGTGGTGGCCCTGTTGTTCGCCCTGGCATCGCCCGAGGAACTGCAGGTCCGCGCCTTGACCACCGTGGCCGGCAATGTGCGCCTGGACAAGACCTCGCGCAATGCCCGTCTGGCACGTGAATGGGCCGGGCGCGACGAGGTGCCGGTGTATGCCGGTGCTCCGGCGCCTTTGCTGCGCACGCCGATCTATGCCGAGAACATTCATGGCAAGGAGGGAATTTCCGGGGTGACGGTACATGAACCCAAGGCACCCTTGGCCAAGGGCAGTGCGGTCAACTACCTGATCGACACGTTGCGGGCAGCCAAGCCGCACAGCATCACCATCGCCATGCTCGGCCCGCAGACCAACCTGGCGCTGGCGCTGATCCAGGCTCCCGACATTACCCAGGGCATCAAGGAAGTGGTGGTCATGGGGGGTGCGCACTTCAACGGCGGCAATATCACGCCGGTAGCGGAGTTCAACTTGTATGCCGACCCCCAGGCTGCCGAAGTGGTGCTCAAGAGTGGCGTCAAGCTGACTTATCTGCCTCTGGACGTGACCCACAAGATCCTGACCAGTGATGCGCGCCTGCAGAAGATTGCGGCGCTGCACAACAACGCCAGCAAGGTGGTGGGCGATATTCTCAACGAATACGTCAAGGGCGACATGGAGCACTACGGTATTCCGGGTGGTCCGGTCCACGATGCAACGGTGATCGCCTACCTGCTCAAGCCTAATCTGTTCACCGGGCGCCAGGCCAACATGGTTGTCGATAGTCGTGAGGGGCCTACCTTCGGCCAGACCATCGTGGACTGGTATGACGGCCTGAAGCAGCCGAAGAATGTGTTCTGGGTCGAGAATGGCAATGCTGATGGGTTCTTCGACCTGCTCACCGAGCGCCTGGCTCGCCTCAAGTAAGTGTCATCCCCGCAGGTGCCTGCCTGCGGGGTCTACTCCGGGCGGTTGATCAGGTATTTTTCGAATACCTGGTCGATGAATGCCCGTGCCGATTCTGGCCCCAGTTCCCGGGTCAGCAGGTCCACGCTGATGATCGCCAGTTCTTCGGGGCTTCCCGGGCTGTAGGAGCACTGGCCATGGAGCCATTTGGCTTTGATGTCTGCGTCGATGTTGACGGTCGTCATGGAGGTCTCGCAGGGTCGATGGGGCAGGGGGTTGCAAGGCCGCAGAGTTAAGCATGTTGCCCGGGCTTTCGCACTGCGACTTAGGCATCAGGCGAAGCCTGTGCGACACTGCGATTTTTTCGCGCTCAAGGAAGCCTGCGTGCAAATCGACCTGAACCAGCCTGATGCCTTGACGCCGCAAGCAGTACGTCAATTGTTGGCCTCGGCCAGCGACAAGGTGCATACCCAGTTGCGTGTGAGCAAGAGCGGTATTGCCTATATCTCTTCGGGGATCGTGGGCGGAGCCCAGATCGATGACGTGCTGTTTCGCCTGGAGACCTGGGCCGCCGGCTCCGGTTATGTGGGGCAGGTGGCGGCCAGCGATGACGGCTGGGTGATGCAGGTCTTCAATGCGCTCAAGCAGAACTGGCCGAAACCGGCATTCGACTATATCGACATCTACTGAGCGTCGTTCATATCCGGTGACGATTGTCTCGTGAACCACTGTGCCGGGTGGGGCAGACTTGTCCGCCCCGAGCGATAGGGCAAAATGCCATTTCGTTTTGAAACCAAAAGCCAGATCGGCTGTCGCACGATCTCTGTCTACTTTTGAAAAGGAGGCTTCATGCCTTGGAAGTTCGCTTCATTCGCAACCTTGTTGGCCGCAGCAGTCCTGAGTGGTTGCAGCACTGCCGGATCGACAAAGGACCCCGTGGCTTCTGCCGAACCCGGGCACACTCGTTGTGAAGCAACCGCTGCCGAATTCGCCATCGGCAAGAAGGCCTCTGCAGAGCTGCTCGAACAAGCCCGTACCAAGGCTGGTGCGCAGTACGCGCGTTTCCTCAAGCCCAACGACATGATCACGCTGGAGTATCGCTCCGATCGCCTGAACCTCAATACCGACGCTGGCCTGGTGGTTACCCGGGTCAACTGCGGCTGAGGCGACCTGTTTTACTCGCCCACAAAAAACCCCGTCACATGGACGGGGTTTTTTTAGCTCGCTGAGAAATTACTCAGGGCGAACTTGTGCAGCTTGCATACCCTTTTGGCCTTTCTCAGCCACGAAGGAAACGGTTTGGCCTTCTTTCAGGCTTTTGAAACCGTCGCTTTCAATAGCTTTGAAGTGTACGAACAGGTCGTCACCGCCACCTTGAGGAGTGATGAAGCCGAAGCCTTTTTCATCGTTGAACCATTTTACGGTGCCGGTTTGGCGATTAGACATGGTGTATCTCCAAGAAACATATATTTTCAGTAGTGCTGTGTTGCTCAGGCCAACTGGGCACACCGGGCTATCATAGTCGAAATGTTCGGCTTGGGAGCCCCCTGTAGCCACTGTTTGCCAGGTTCATCTGTGACTTTTTCCACCTGGATCAGCTGGAAGCCCCGGTTTAAGGGGGTTTTAGGGCAAAAGAGCCGGTGATAAAAAAACCGTAAAAGCTGCATCAATTGTGCAGAAAGAGCCGTTTGAGGCTGTCAGGCAAGCGTTGGTAAGGCTCGTTTCTCGCGACAACGGGCTACTTGGCCACTCGACAGGCAGCGATGGCATCGAGGGCTCGGGTTCTCAGCTCGGCGCTGGGTTGTTTGGTTTTGCTCATCAGTTCCTTGATTTCCTCGGTAGTGAATTTTTCATTCAGTTTCTCGGCACCGCAGGCACAATGCTTTTCGGCGCTCTTGGCGTCGATGCTCTGGCTGGCCGCTGCTGTGCAGTCTTTCATGTAGTCGGCGCGGGCGCCGGCTGGCCAGGCGGCCTGTGCGCTCAAGGGCAGCAGCAGGGCAAGCGGGGCAGCGAGGGCAAGCAGGTTGGTGAGGCGCATGAGTCGGTTTCTCCTGAAGTCGGTGGCAAGGACGACGATTCTCGAGGTATTCGAGGACCGACGCACATGCCAAGTTCACTTTCTTCAATAAAAGACCGGAAACTGCATTTTGCGAATTTGCCGCGCGATGATTGCGATTTATCTGTGCTAGGATGCTCGGCTTGGGCGTTTTCAGGCTGTGGGCGTTTCATTTTCCCGCGCGGTTGATGCCTTTTTTGATTTGAACCCCAGTCACTCTGGTTTACTCCTGACAGGCCGAAAGGTCTCTGCCACTGTGAGGCAGGCTTTCCCATGGGAAAGGCAGGATGGATCTTGTACTGGCTCATCCCAACCCACGTGACCTTTGGTAGGGGTCACCACTAGGAGAGGAGGCGCCATGCCCACTATTACTCTTCCCGATGGCAGTCAACGTTCGTTCGACAAGGCCGTATCCGTAGCTGAAGTTGCCGCCTCGATTGGCGCAGGCCTGGCCAAGGCCACCCTGGCTGGCAAGGTCGATGGCAAGCTGGTCGACGCTTGCGACCTGATCGAGCATGACGCCACCTTGCAGATCATTACCCCCAAAGATGAAGAGGGACTGGAGATCATCCGTCACTCGTGCGCCCACTTGATTGGCCACGCGGTGAAGCAACTGTACCCGACCGCCAGGATGGTGATCGGCCCGGTGATCGACGAAGGCTTCTATTACGATATCGCCTACGAGCGTCCCTTCACTCCGGACGACCTGGTCGCCATCGAGCAGCGTATGCACCAGTTGATCGACAAGGACTACGATGTCATCAAGAAGATGACCCCGCGCGCCGAAGTCATCGACGTGTTCCAGAACCGTGGCGAAGACTACAAGTTGCGCTTGGTGGAGGACATGCCGAACGAAACCGCCATGGGCCTGTACTATCACGAAGAATATGTCGACATGTGCCGCGGTCCGCACGTGCCGAACACGCGTTTCCTCAAGGCATTCAAACTGACCAAGCTGTCCGGTGCCTACTGGCGCGGCGATGCCAAGAATGAGCAGTTGCAGCGCGTCTATGGCACTGCCTGGGCCGACAAGAAGCAATTGGCCGCCTATATCCAGCGCATCGAAGAAGCCGAAAAGCGTGACCATCGCAAGATCGGCAAGCAACTGGACCTGTTCCACCTTCAGGAAGAAGCGCCAGGCATGGTGTTCTGGCACGCCAACGGCTGGACCATCTATCAGGTACTCGAGCAGTACATGCGCAACATTCAGCGCGAAAACGGCTACCTCGAGATCAAGACTCCGCAAGTCGTCGACCGTATCCTTTGGGAGCGTTCCGGGCACTGGTCCAACTACGCCGAGAACATGTTCACCACGTCCTCGGAAAGCCGTGACTACGCGGTCAAGCCGATGAACTGCCCATGCCACGTGCAGGTGTTCAACCAGGGGTTGAAGTCCTATCGTGACCTGCCACTGCGTCTGGCCGAGTTCGGTGCCTGTCACCGTAACGAGCCTTCTGGCGCCCTGCACGGCATCATGCGCGTGCGCGGCTTTGTCCAGGACGATGCGCACATTTTCTGCACCGAAGATCAGGTCAAGAAAGAAGCTGCCGATTTCATCAAGCTGACCCTGGATGTCTACAAGGACTTCGGCTTTGCCGATATCGCCATGAAGCTGTCGACCCGTCCGGTCAAGCGCGTGGGGTCCGAAGAGCTGTGGGATCGCGCCGAAGGCGCCCTGGCTGACGCCCTGAATGAATCTGGTCTGGAGTGGGAGTATCAGCCGGGCGAAGGTGCATTCTACGGTCCGAAGATCGAGTTCACCTTGCGCGACTGCCTCGGCCGTAATTGGCAGTGCGGCACCCTGCAGTACGATCCGAACCTTCCGGAGCGTCTGGATGCCAGCTATATCGCCGAAGATAACAGCCGAAAGCGCCCGGTCATGCTGCATCGCGCGATCCTCGGTTCGTTCGAGCGCTTCATCGGCATGCTGATCGAGCACTATGCTGGTGTATTCCCGGCTTGGCTGGCTCCCACCCAGGCAGTGATCATGAATATCACTGACAAACAGGCCGATTTTGCCCTCGAGGTGGAAAAAACACTCAATCAAAGCGGATTTCGTGCCAAGTCCGACTTGAGAAATGAAAAGATCGGCTTTAAAATCCGCGAGCATACTTTGCTCAAGGTTCCCTATCTCTTGGTTATTGGAGATCGGGAGGTCGAGATGCAGACTGTCGCTGTGCGCACCCGTGAAGGTGAAGATTTGGGCTCGATGCCTATCGCCCAGTTCTCGGCGTTGCTCGCACAAGCGGTTTCCCGGCGTGGTCGCCAAGATTCGGAGTAATTACTATTAAGCGTGATATGAGACAAGATAAACGAGCTGCACCGAAGGCCCCGATCAACGAGAATATCTCGGCACGCGAGGTTCGGTTAATTGGCGCTGACGGCGAGCAGATTGGCATCGTCTCGATTGATGAAGCGCTCCGTATAGCTGAAGAAGCCAAACTGGATCTGGTGGAGATTTCCGCCGATGCAGTCCCACCTGTTTGTCGGGTGATGGACTATGGCAAGTCGATCTTCGAAAAGAAGAAGCAACTTGCTGCTGCTAAGAAGAACCAGAAGCAGATTCAGGTTAAAGAAATCAAGTTTCGTCCAGGGACGGAGGAAGGGGACTACCAGGTAAAACTACGCAACCTGGTGCGTTTCCTGAGTGACGGGGACAGGGCCAAGGTTTCCTTGCGATTCCGCGGCCGTGAGATGGCCCACCAGGAGCTGGGGATGGAACTCCTCAAGCGGGTTGAAACTGACCTGCAAGAGTACGGTTCGGTCGAACAGCATCCTAAGATGGAAGGACGCCAGCTGATCATGGTCATCGCCCCGAAAAAGAAGAAGTAATCAACAGGGCACGGCAGGCCTTCTGATTATGTTTATCAACTGAATGCGGAGTATCCGAACATGCCAAAGATGAAAACCAAAAGTGGTGCTGCTAAGCGGTTTCTGAAAACTGCTAACGGTATCAAGCACAAGCACGCTTTCAAGAGCCACATCCTGACCAAAATGTCGACCAAGCGTAAGCGTCAACTGCGCGGTAGCAGCTTGCTGCATCCGTCTGACGTGGCAAAAGTCGAGCGCATGCTGCGCCTTCGTTAATTTTTGGATCAAGACTAGAGGAAGTAACTCATGGCTCGTGTAAAGCGTGGCGTCATTGCCCGTAAGCGTCACAAAAAAATTCTGAAACTTGCTAAAGGCTACTACGGTGCACGCTCGCGCGTATTCCGTGTTGCCAAGCAAGCGGTAATCAAGGCAGGCCAATACGCCTACCGTGACCGTCGTCAGAAAAAACGTCAGTTCCGCGCTCTGTGGATCGCTCGTATCAACGCTGGTGCTCGTACCAACGGCCTGTCGTACAGCCGTCTGATCGCTGGTCTGAAAAAAGCGTCCATCGAGATCGACCGTAAGGTTCTGGCTGATCTGGCAGTGAACGAAAAAGCGGCGTTTGCTGCGATTGTCGAGAAAGCTAAAGCCACCTTGGCTTAAGTACCCACGACAGTCATCCGGGCTCACCTTCGTGGGCTCTGGTGTTAAACGTCATAAATAGGGGAAGAGCCTTCAAGCTCTTCCCCTATTTTGTATCTGGAGTCTGTACATGGAAAACCTGGATGCGCTGGTTTCTCAAGCACTTGAGGCCGTGCAACACGCTGAAGACATCAATGCCCTGGAGCAGATCCGGGTTCACTTCCTTGGCAAGAAGGGCGAACTGACTCAGGTGATGAAGACCCTGGGCAATTTGCCAGCCGAAGAGCGTCCGCAGGTCGGAGCGCTGATCAACGTTGCCAAGGAGCGTGTGACAGAGGTTCTCAATGCTCGGAAGGCTGCCTTCGAGGAGGCGGAACTCAGCGCCAAGCTTGCCGCCGAGTGCATTGATGTGACCCTGCCGGGCCGTGGCCAGACCTCTGGCGGTCTGCACCCGATTACGCGGACCCTGGAACGTATCGAACAGTTCTTCACTCATATCGGCTATGGCATTGCCGAAGGCCCTGAGGTCGAAGACGACTATCACAACTTTGAGGCGCTCAACATCCCAGGCCACCACCCGGCCCGGTCGATGCATGACACCTTCTATTTCAATGCGAACATGTTGTTGCGCACCCACACCTCTCCGGTACAGGTGCGCACCATGGAATCGCAGCAGCCGCCGATTCGCATCGTCTGCCCAGGCCGTGTGTACCGTAGCGACTCCGATATCACCCACTCGCCGATGTTCCACCAGGTCGAAGGCCTGCTGGTCGATCGCGACATCAATTTTGCTGACCTGAAGGGCACTATCGAGGAATTCCTGCGGGTGTTCTTCGAGAAGGAACTGGCTGTGCGTTTTCGCCCTTCGTACTTCCCGTTCACCGAGCCATCCGCCGAAGTCGATATGGAGTGCGTGATGTGCAGCGGTAAAGGCTGCCGAGTTTGCAAGCAGACCGGCTGGCTGGAAGTCATGGGCTGCGGCATGGTTCACCCGAACGTGCTGCGTATGTCCGGGATTGATCCGGAAGAATTCCAGGGCTTTGCCTTCGGCATGGGTGCCGAACGCCTGGCCATGCTGCGTTACGGGGTCAATGACTTGCGCCTGTTCTTCGACAACGACCTGCGGTTTCTTGCGCAATTTCGCTAGTCGCGCGTCCGTAACGAATCTATTAGGAGAGCAGGATGAAATTCAGTGAACAATGGCTGCGTGGCTGGGTTAGCCCGCAGGTAAGTCGTGACGAGTTGGTAGCCCGTCTATCGATGGCCGGTCTTGAGGTCGACAGCGTAACGCCGGCCGCCGGTGATTTTAGTGGTGTCGTGGTGGGCGAGGTGCTGAGCACCGAGCAGCACCCGGATGCCGACAAGCTGCGGGTGTGCCAGGTCAGTAATGGTTCCGAGACTTTCCAGGTTGTCTGTGGCGCGCCGAACGTGCGCCCGGGCCTGAAGATTCCGTTCGCGATGATCGGTGCTCAGTTGCCGGGCGACTTCAAGATCAAGAAAGCCAAGCTGCGTGGCGTTGAGTCCAACGGCATGCTGTGTTCCCAGGCTGAATTGCAGATTGGTGAAGGTAATGACGGCCTCATGGAGCTGCCGGCTGATGCCCCAGTGGGTGAGGACGTTCGCGCCTACCTGAGCCTGGACGATGCCAGCATCGAGGTTGACCTGACGCCCAACCGTGGCGACTGCCTGTCCCTGGCTGGCCTGGCTCGTGAAGTGGGTGCCCTTTACGCGACTAAAGTGCAGCGTCCGACAGTGACGGCAGTCCCGGCTGTGCATGATGAAGTGCGTCCGGTGGAGGTGCTGGCACCTGCAGCCTGCCCACGTTACCTGGGCCGGGTGATCCGTAATGTCGACCTTTCCAAGCCTACTCCGTTGTGGATGGTCGAGCGTCTGCGTCGTGCCGATGTGCGCAGTATCGATGCCGCAGTGGACATCACCAACTACGTGATGCTCGAGCTGGGCCAGCCGTTGCACGCCTTCGATCTCGCCGAGATCAATGGCGGTATCCGCGTACGCATGGCCGAAGAGGGCGAGAAGCTGGTATTGCTCGATGGCCAGGAAGTGACCCTGCGCAGCGATACCCTGGTGATCGCCGACCATACCCGAGCCCTGGCGATCGCTGGCGTTATGGGTGGCGAGCACAGTGGTGTCACCGCCAAAACCCGTGACGTATTTCTGGAAAGTGCCTTCTTCGACCAGATCGCAGTTGCTGGCAAGGCGCGTTCCTATGGCCTGCATACCGATGCTTCCCATCGCTACGAGCGTGGTGTGGACTGGCAATTGGCTCGCGAAGCCATGGAGCGTGCTACCGGCTTGCTGTTGGAGATCACTGGCGGCGACGCAGGTCCGATCATTGAGACGGTCAGCCAGCAGCATCTACCATCAGTTGCGCCGGTCACCTTGCGTGCTGAACGCATCACCCAGATGCTGGGCATGGAAATCGCTGGTCCAGAAGTAGAGCGGCTGCTCTCCGGCCTGGATCTGACTGTAACTTCCGATGGGGCAGGGCAGTGGCGCGTTGATGTGCCGAGTCATCGTTTCGATATCAGCCTTGAGGTTGACTTGATCGAAGAGCTGGCACGTCTTTATGGCTACAACCGTTTGCCGGTTCGCTATCCACAGGCTCGCCTGGCACCTCAAGCCAAGGCTGAGGCACAAGGTGACCTGCCAGCATTGCGGCGTCTATTGGTGGCTCGTGGTTATCAGGAAGCGATCACCTACAGCTTTATCGATCCAAAGCTGTTCGAGCTGTTCAGCCCCGGTGTTGAGGCGCTGCTGTTGGCCAATCCTATTTCTGCGGATATGGCGGCCATGCGTTCCTCCTTGTGGCCGGGTCTGGTCAAGGCGCTGCAGCACAACCTGAACCGCCAGCAGGATCGTGTCCGGATGTTTGAAAGTGGCCTGCGGTTCGTCGGTCAACTGGAAGGCTTGAAACAGCAGCAGATGCTGGCGGGCATCGTCTGTGGCACCCGATTGCCTGAAGGTTGGGCTCAAGGCCGTGATGGCGTGGATTTCTTCGACGTCAAGGCGGATGTTGAGGCAGTGCTGGGCTTTGCTGGTGCCCTGGATGCGTTCACTTTCGTACCGGGGAAGCACCCTGCGCTGCATCCGGGCCAGACTGCACGTATCGAACGTGATGGTTGTGAAGTCGGATACCTTGGGGCCATTCACCCGGAGTTGGCGAAGTCACTCGGCCTCGATCGTCCGGTCTTCGTGTTTGAGTTGGTCCTGAGCGAAGTGGCTCAAGGTCGTTTGCCGAAGTTCCGCGAACTGTCGCGCTTCCCTGAAGTGCGCCGTGATTTGGCCCTGCTGGCAGATCGTGATGTTGCCGCCAGCTCGGTGCTTGATGTCATCCGCGAGAATGCTGGTGAGTGGCTGACCGACCTCAGGCTATTTGACGTGTATCAGGGTAAAGGCATTGATCCTCATAGAAAAAGCCTCGCCGTTGGCTTGACCTGGCAGCATCCATCGCGCACTCTTAATGACGATGAGGTGAACTCAGCGACGCAAAATATCCTCACCTCGCTCGAACAAAGGTTGAACGCCACGCTAAGGAAGTGACGTATGGGGGCTCTGACGAAAGCTGAAATGGCCGAACGTCTCTACGAAGAGCTGGGCCTGAATAAACGCGAGGCCAAGGAATTGGTCGAGCTATTCTTTGAAGAAATCAGGCACGCTCTCGAAGATAACGAACAGGTCAAATTGTCCGGTTTCGGTAACTTCGATCTTCGGGATAAACGCCAGCGTCCTGGCCGTAACCCGAAAACGGGTGAAGAAATCCCGATCACGGCCCGCCGTGTGGTCACCTTTCGTCCAGGGCAGAAGTTGAAGGCCCGAGTTGAGGCTTATGCTGGAACCAAGTCATAACGACGAGCTCCCGGTCATCCCGGGCAAGCGCTACTTCACCATTGGTGAGGTCAGCGAGCTCTGTGCGGTCAAACCGCATGTGCTGCGTTATTGGGAGCAGGAGTTTCCTCAACTCAACCCCGTCAAACGCCGCGGAAACCGCCGGTATTATCAGCGCCAGGATGTGCTGATGATCCGGCAGATCCGTGCGCTGCTGTACGACCAGGGATTCACCATCGGCGGGGCGCGCCTTCGCCTCTCCGGTGATGAGGCCAAAGACGATACGACCCAGTACAAGCAACTGATCCGTCAGATGATCTCTGAGCTGGAAGATGTGCTTGTGGTACTCAAGAAGTAATTTTCTGCTTTAAATACTTCCACTTTTCAAAAGCTTGCGGTATATTCCTCAGCGTTTCCTGAGAAGTGAAACGAGTTTCACGCCTAGTCGGGGCGTAGCGCAGTCCGGTAGCGCACTAGCATGGGGTGCTAGGGGTCGAGTGTTCGAATCACTCCGTCCCGACCATATTTTTCAATGACTTAGCCGCTTTCGAGCGGCTTTGTTGTTTCTGCCATAGTGACTTTTCGAGTGACCTTGGCCTTTTCTTTCATGCCTCCCTTCTTTTCAGAATCGTCGGTGCTGGTGCGCGCGAGTCGGTTGCTGATACCTTATTTACTGCTGCAATGAGCTGATCCAGTTCCGCCGCTGAGTAGTGACTGGTGATGCTGCCATTCTTGTGGCCGAGCAGTGTCTTCCTGTCCTCCTCAGTCACGCCTGCTGCACGCAGCCTTCTCCCAAAGGTATGCATGTGCATCAGTCGTGAATGCGGATTCTGGCACGCCATCATGCGCGGGCCGCAGGAACTTCTCCTGCCACTTCTTCGCTGCTCTGATCCTGGCTTTTTCCAGGCCGAGTTGTTCATGCGGTGTACCGTAGTTTCACTCCCCTCGCCATAAGGCTTGCCAAACGGGAAAATGTAGAGCGGATGCTTTCCGCGCTGCTTCTCGATCACTGATTTGGCCACATCATTCAAAACTACCAGGCGCTCGTCTCGGTTCTTCACACCAGACCTGGCGCCTCTCGCCCTAGATCCAGCGAGGATCAGAAAGACGCTAGTTCCCAGTTCGGCACTGTAATCTCCCAATTCCACTGAAGCTTGCACACTTCCTGCTCCCGGCACCCTCGTGTTGACCTTGAACATCGCCATGGTCTGCAGATGAGCTGGCAACTCAGCGAATAGGATCAAACAACTCATATCGAGATTACAAGGATGGCGAATACGCTTAATGATATGGCGACAGAATATTTCGCCACCTATCGCTCTGACAGCACGCCATTCGACACGACCGTTAACTTCTATGATGAAAACCCAGCAATTGCAGAGCTGAAGGCTTCGAAGCTGCGCATCAGCTTGTGTGAACACTACAAGCCATCTCGAGTGCACGTGAGCATTCAGGGAGCCCAATACATTATTCAAATCGACAGACCTTAGGTCCTGTTGACACCATTAAGCCTCGGCATTTGCCGAGACTTTTTCGTTTCTAAAGCGTCGATGGACGCGACCAGATTCAGTCGGGTGAGGCCTCCTGACCGTGGATACGAATGGTTAAAATAAATACTGGTTGTATATCCAGTATTTTATTGAGATAATGATTCCACTCCTCGTATCCAAAAGCAGTGAAATCCAGCTTGCTGCTGATGCCTACCTCTTGGATCGAGTGAAAGCCATGAGCTTCGAGCAATCGCCTGTGAGCGACGTGAAAGCGGAATCTCCGCGACCGATTATTCGACTCAATAGGTGGTTAATATGAACGCAGTAAAAGTTGGCAAGAATTACCTGACAGTAAACCCGGGTAGCAATGTGGTTCAGGTTGTATCTGCTGCAGCAAACACCTCCGGAGTGATTGTTAGCACTTGCCTCATCAGCACGTCCAATGGCGGGGTGGGAGTGTTCACTGGTACTTCTGCTCCTTCGAGCATTGCCGACCAATCCAAGCCAATAATTTTCTCCGCAAACGCGAGCTCGGCTGTGGGCACCGGCTCTGAGCTTGCGCTGCCATACCCACTGTTTCTCCCTGCTGGTCAAGGTTTGTGGGTTGCTGCAAGTGTTCCAGGTGCGGCGGTTGCGCTGACCTGGGATGTCTTGGCTTGATCTGAGAGTGTGCTCAGCTATCTAGACTTCGCGGATGAGGCGAGTCACTGCGCTTCGAAAACGCTTAGCCTATCCTTCGCCTCGGCACCTGCCGGGGCTTTTTCATTTGCGCTCCTAAAAAGGGAGGAATTGAGTTGACCCCAATGCCAGAACAGAATCCCGATCTATGAGGGGCATCGTTGGCATGGCTTTCTGATAGCGCATTGGGCTTGGATGCTGAGCCCAAACCAGGGGATCGGATGCGACGTTGTATAGCGACTCGAAGTCAGTGGCCTCTAGAAGGCGCAGTTCTAGCGACTCGCCCACAATTGACCGTGGCACTGGTAGCGATTGCATCATTTTTCCTTTGGGGCGGATGATTGCTGTCCCTTCCACCGTCATCAGACAGTGGGGCATGAGAGTAGGTGCGCCGTAGGCGAGTGCGACACCAATTTATTGAGTCGCTGCGTTCTGGATCTTCTTAGCCAGGCTGGAAAGTTGGCCTAGCGCTTTCTCTAGGTCATCAACGTGCCCGCCTGAATCTGCAGTGTTATTAGCCCGATTGCCACCCTGATCGTGTTGGCCTGGCCTGGTTCTAATAAACAGCCCCTAACAGATGATGGCAAGCCCCCTGAAACTCATTCCTGAACTGCTGAGCCAGCCCTGCGGATAAACCGATCCCGGCAGGTGCAGTTGTGGCTGCTCATGGATTTCTTCGGACATGCGCCGCCCTCAGTGGAGGAATACAGCAAGAGTCGATTTAGTGGCGTATTGAAATTACGATCATGCTCTTCTTAAAGGGGGGATTCGATGTTTCCAGTTGAGTGCCTCGCCCACGCACCCCATGATCGAAAAGGCATTGAACAGCACCGTGACCCGGAACCCAGCTAATTCATGGCCTATTCCATCGTTCCTGCGCAACCAGTTCCATTCCCGATATTTTTAGCGATTGAGACCAAAAAGCTTCAAATGACTCAACCCGGGATGCTAGGTTTGTCGTGTTATCGCTCACAAGCTTGTGTAGGAAAATGCCATGGAACCTCAGGTTGTTGAAAACAAACGCATGGGCGTGGAGGAGTTGACCGGTCAGATCGTCACTGGCGTGACCTTTCTTGATTGCGATTTTTCCCGGGTCGATCTGTCGGAAACCCAGTTCATCGACTGCAGCTTCTACGACCCCGACCGCCAGGTCGGTTGCAACTTTCGCAGTGCCAAGTTGAAGGGCGCCTCGTTCAAGCGTTGCGACCTGACCGTCTGCATCTTCAACTTCGCCAGCGCGCTGGGACTGGAGATCAGCGAGTGCAAGGCGCAAGGTGCCGATTTCAGCAGCGCCAGCTTCATGAACGTGATCTCCAGCAAATCCTGGTTCTGCAACGCCTATATCAACAAGAGCAACCTGGCCTACGCGAACTTTTCCAAGGTCAACCTCGAGAAGTGCGAGCTGTGGGACAACCGCTGGACGGGCGCCAACGTGACCGGGGCCAGCTTCGCCGGGTCGGACATGTCCGGTGGCGAGTTCAGCCTGTTCGATTGGCGATCCGCCGATTTTACCGGCTGCGACCTGACCAACTCGCAGCTGGGTGACCTGGATATTCGCCTGGTCAACCTGGATGGGGTGAAGCTCGACCGTGATCAGATGAATCACCTCGCCGCCCACCTCGGGATCAATGTGATCGGCTGACCTGGTGTGATGCCCCTGTGAACCCGCTACTGCGGTTTTTTTATTGTTCGCAGGTGGTCATTGCTCCTTGTGCAGCGCCCGGGCCGGATTACCGCAGACGGTGGTATAGGGCGGCACACTACTAGTCACCACCGGGCCCATGCCCACCACGGCGCCTCGGCCAATGACGATGGGGCGCTGGTCGGTGCCTTACCTGATGATTGTCCCGGCGCCGAGGTAGTCATCCGCAGAGCGGACGCAAGCCCCACCTTGACCTGCAGGTCCAGTATCCAGAAGATGCCTCCCTTCAACCCCGGCTCAGGAGAGGGCATGCAGGCGCACGACGGTTACTTCCAAATCACCCCCGAGGATCTGCAAGGGCACTCCCTGGCGGAGCTGGCCGCCAGCCAGTCGTTGCCGGTGCGAGGCGTGGGCCTGGATCTGAGCGGGCAGGATCTGTCGCGCATCGACCTGGCCGGAGCCCATTTCGAGCGGTGCAGTTTCAGCGCAGCCAACCTCACTGCCGCCAACCTGAGCAACAGCCGTTGGCTCAGTTGCCGTGCCGGCCAGGCGATCCTGCGTTCGGCCGTGCTCACCGATGCGTGTTTCGAACGCTGCGACCTGAACAACACCCTGTGGCAACGCAGCAAGGTCGCCCATGTGCAGTTCGACGGCTGCAAGCTTACAGGCGCCAACTTCGCCGATGCCTCGGCCCTGGGCGTGAACTTCTCCGACTGCCTGCTCAATAGCGCCATGCTGTCCGGCATCTCGTTCTACAAGGCACAGCTGTACCGCATCGACTTCAGCGAGGCGGACCTGACCTACTGCGACTTTCGCAAGGCGGTGTTCATCGAAGGTGGCAGCCTGTCCCTGGCCCGGGTGAACAATGCCCGCTTCGACGACGCCGACCTGCGCGAGGCTAGCTTGCAGGGCCTGCGGCTGGTGGACGCGAAGCTGTTCAAGGGCGCGATCATTTCCCGCAGCCAGGCCGGCATGCTATTGGCCGGGCTGGGCCTGACGGTACTTTGACTCAGGCCTCCCCGGCGGCCTGTTGCGCCTGGTGCAAGCCTTCGATCACCCCGATAAACGCCTGCGCCAGGTGGCTGCGCTTTTGGCCGTGGGTCAGGACCAGCAAGGGGGCCGTGGCACCCAGGTCCGCCACGGGCCGATAGCTCACGCCTTTTTTCGCCAGGGTCCGGGTACAGCGCGGCACCAGGGCGATGCCTTGGCCGGCGGCCACCAGGGCGATGATCGAGGTGATCTGCCGCCCGCTGGGCCCCGGGCGCAGGGGCAGGCCATGGCCACGGTACAGCTGCTCGATGGCTTCGTTGAGCCCCGAGCCATATCCGGTCGGAAACAGGATCAAGGGATATTCGCTGAGTTCGGCCAGGGTCACTTGGGCCTGTGCCGCCAGCGGGCTGTCGCTGGCCAGCGCCGCCACCAGCGGCTCGTCCCCCAGGGACAAGGTGTGGATCTCCTGCCAGTCGTCCGGAGGCTGCATCCGGCTCAGGCCGATGTCGATACGCCCATCGGCGATCTGTGCCCACTGACTGGCGGAAGCGCCCTCCACCAGCGTCAGCTGTACCTCGGGAAAACGCTGGGCGAAGGCCTGGATCGCCTGGCTGAACAGCTCCGACAGGGCGATCGAGCTGGCGTAACCCACGGCCAGTTGCCCGGCGCTGCCAGCGGCCAGTTTGGTGGCCATGGTCTGGGCCCGCTCCACCTGTTCCAGGACTGCCCGGGCATAGGGCAGAAAATGCTGGCCCTGGGCGGTCAGGGACACGCTACGGCTGGTGCGGTCGAACAGGCGGAACCCCAGTTCGGTTTCCAGCGCCGAGATCTGGCGGGTCAGGGGCGGCTGCGCAAGGTGCAAGCGCAACGCGGCGCGGCCGAAGTGCAATTCCTCGGCGACGGTCAGAAAGTAACGCAGCCTGCGTAGATCGAGCATCCTGTTCCCCGGGTATTGATCGGTCGGAAATCGGTATTGGTCTGGGTCGGCTGGCGTATTTTATAAAGGCCTTTCGTCATAAAACGAGAGGTTTCATGAATCCCCCCCTGCATCGTGTCCGCCTGGCCCTGTTCTTGTGTGGCTGCGCAGCCTTCCTCAACCTGTATGCGACCCAGGGCATTCTTGCCGTGTTCGCCCAGGCGTTTTCGGTGAGCGTCAGGGAGGCCGGCTGGAGCATCACCGCCACCACCCTGGCGGTCGCGGTCAGCGCCCCCTTTACCAGCCGCCTGACCGGTGCTTTCGATCAGCGTCGGGTGATCGTGCTGGCCGCCTTGGCGCTGGCGTTGCCGACCTTGCTGGTGGCCTGCGCCGGCACCTTCGCCCAGCTGTTGCTGTGGCGCTTCGTCGAGGGCCTGTTGATCCCCGTGGTGTTCGCCACCAGCGTGGCCTATATCGGCGACCGCTGGAGGGGCGGCACGGTTACCGAAGTCACCAGCCTGTATGTAGCCGGCACCGTGCTTGGCGGGTTTGCCGGGCGCTTTGTCACCGGCATCGCCACCCAATACCTGGGCTGGCGCGAGGCCTTTGTCGTACTGGCGGGCCTGAGCCTGCTGATCGGCCTGGCCATCTACTGGCTGTTGCCTGCCAATCCTGGCGTGATCGGGCAGCGCCGGCCAACGCAAGCCGGTGCCTGGCGCCAGCTGTGCAGCAAACCCTTGCTGGCGACCTACGCCGTGGGCTTTTGCGTGCTGTTCTCGCAAGTGGCCACCTTCACCTACGCCGGGCTCTACCTCAGCCAGCCGCCATTCGATCTGGGACCGGCGGCCCTGGGGACGCTCTACGGCGTGTTCCTGCTGGCGCTGGTGGTGATCCCCATCGCGGGGCGCCTGAGCAAGTCACGGCCCCAGGTCGAGCTGCTGGTGGTGGCAGCCGTGCTGGGTGTCTGCGGGTCGGCCCTGAGCGTGTTGTCTTCATTGTGGCTGATGGTCCTGGGCCTGGCCCTGAGCTCCACCGGGGTGTTCCTGGCCCAGGCAGCGGCCAATGCCTTCACCACGGCCACCGCCGGCACGCACAAGGCCGGCGCGGTCGGGTTGTACCTGACCTGTTACTACCTGGGGGGCAGCTGCGGTGCGGTGGTTCCGGCGGTGCTCTGGCATCACTGGGGCTGGCCGGGCTGCGTCGCGCTGATCGCGGTCTTCCAGGTACTGGCTCTGCTGATTGGCTGGCACGGCTGGCGCTCCCCGCAGCCACGTCCCCGGCTGGCCAGCTGACTCAACCGAGAAGGACAATACCCAATGACCCCGAGTGACCTGCCCGTGCGCCAGAGCCAGTTGCTCAAGTGCGCCGAGCCCTTGCTCAACGACATGCCCGCCAGCTCCCTGAAACATGCACTGTTCGAGGCGTTCTGGAGCCAGGAACGCAGCCTGCTGGCCATCGAGGATGCCTTTGTGCTGCTCGTTGCACACCCGGTGCCGATGGATGAGTTGCTCGGGTTCTTCGCCGGCTGGTGGCACACCCATGACGACCGGCGTAGCACTCGGAGTCTGGCCAGCCACCTGGCGTCGCTGGTCGAGACCGTCCCTCTGTCATCCGCTCGCAGCGGACTCGTCCGGACCGTACACCGTCTGCAGCGGCTGAACGCCGATGGGTTGGATGGGGCAGGCCAGGCGGGTTCACCGGGCTTGTTCAATGCCGTGGCCAGCGCTGTCTGCGGCAGCGAACGCTGGGCGGTCCGGGAACCCAGTGCGCCCGCAGCCCTGGTGTTTGGCCAGTGGTTCGACGCCTGCTGCCAGGATCGACACGACCCGTTGCCAGGATTGCTGGCTACCCTGGTCCGGCATGTCTATGTGTGGATCGAGGCGCGCTATCTCCAGCCCCTGTTCAGACGCTGGCTGGCGCCCGAGCGGGGCTGGCCGGTGCAGGTCGCCCACGCCACGCAAGCCTGGTTCCAGCTGCACGCCGGACCGGCCCAGGTCGGGCGCTTCCTGGAGGCCCTGGCAGCCCTCGAGGATTTTACCCAGGCCATGGCGGTCGCGCCGGGCCAGCCTGCTGCCCGCGCAGTCTTTGCCCAGTACCTGTATCGCCGTTCCCGGGCAATGCTCGATTGCGCCCGCACCTTGCCTGTCCCTGCTTCCAACCCATCGGGTCAGCACCATGAATGATCAGCACCGTGCAACGCCCGATCCGGCTCCCGCCCGGCCTGCCCAGGTGCGGCGTCGTTCGTTGCTGGCGGGTTGCAGCGCCCATGCCGTGCACGATGGCCTCACCGATGTGATCTATGTCCTGCTGCCGGTATGGCAGGCACAGTTCGCCCTGAGCTACGCCCAGATCGGCCTGTTGCGTGGGGTCTATGCCGGGACGATGGCCGGCGTCCAGCTGCTGGCTAGCCGGGCGGCCAGGCACTGGGGGCGCGAGCGCCTGCTGGTGGGCGGCACCGCGCTCGCCGGGCTGGCCTACCTGCTAGCCGGGCAGGCGACGGGGCTGGGCGTGCTGCTCTTGGCGCTGCTGCTCGGTGGCCTGGGGGCCAGTACCCAGCATCCGCTGGCCTCCTCGCTGATCACCGATACCCATGAAGCCGGTGGTGGGGTCAAGGAGGCGCTGGCGCAGTACAACTTCGCTGGCGACATCGGCAAGACCCTGGTTCCCGGCCTGGTGGGCCTGTTGCTGGCGGTGATCAGCTGGCGTGCCAGCGTCACCCTGGTGGGTGTGCTGGGGCTGGTGGCGGCCGGGCTGCTGTGGTGGCTGATCCCGTCCCGGGCCAGCACCTCGGCCATGCGTGGCAAGGCGCCTACCACTGCAGGTCCTCGGGGGGCGCCCCGCGGGCTGTGGGCACTGATCGTCACCGGCACTCTGGACAGCGCGGTGCGCATGGGTTTCCTGACCTTTCTGCCGTTCCTGCTCAAGGCCAAGGGCGCTGGCAGCGCCGGCATCGGCCTGGCCCTGACCCTGCTGTTCATCGGTGGTGCGTTCGGCAAGCTGTTCTGCGGTTACCTCGGGGCGCGCATCGGCATGATGAAGACCGTCTGGCTGACCGAGTCCAGCACAGCCGGCCTGATCGTGCTGGCGGTCATGCTGCCCTATGGCGGGCTGATGCTGATGTTGCCGCTGCTGGGCCTGGTACTCAACGGCACCTCGTCGGTGCTGTATGGCGCCGTGCCGGACCTGGTGGGCAGTGCCAAGCGCGACCAGGCCTTCTCGCTGTTCTATACCGGCACCATCGGCGGTGGGGCGCTCGCTCCAGTGCTGGCCGGGTTGCTCAGCGACGCCGTCGGGGTCACGGTGGCGGTGATGGTACTGGCGGCGCTGCTGTTCCTGACACTGCCCTTGTCCTGGCATGTGCAGCGCCGGTTGCCGATCGATGACAGCGTCCCGCCCGCAACCGCCTGAGCATCGGCGCGGGGGAGGGCATAGCGCTCCCTTCGTCGCTGTCGTGCACTATTTTTCACATAGATTTACAGCGGCCGGAAAGGCTCCGCGCTAGCCTGCTGTGGTTGTCGGTCGCCAGCCATAGGGCGTTCCCGGGCATACCGTGGAACGCCAATCGTCGCTGGTTTTCGACTCGATAATAGATCGACCAGTCAGTCTATTGATCGCGCAGCAGGAGCCTGCCGCGCCAGGATGAGCAATTGAGAACGGCAGACCCCTGCAAGGCACAACGCCGGCGTCGACAGATCCTCGACGCGGCGCTGGAATGTTTCGCCCAACACGGTTTTCACGCTACCAGCACCGCGCAGATCTGCACCGCTGCCGGCATGAGCCCGGGTAACCTGTTCCATTACTTTCCCAGCAAGGCCGCGATCATCGAGGCGATTGCCGAGCAGGACCAGAACAGTACCGTTCAACTGTTCGAGCGCTGGAGTGGGGCCAAGGATGTACTGAAGGCCATCGAGGAACTGGTCCTGGCCATGATGGAGCTGTCCAGCGATCCGCTGCAGGCTCGCATCAGCATCGAGGTGGCGGCCGAGGCCAGCCGCAATCCCCAGCTGTGGGCACTGTTCGCCGCCAATGAAACCCGGGTCAAGGCCGACCTGGCAGCCCTGCTCGAACGGGGCATGGCCGCCGGCCAGGTCGATCCGCACCTGGACTCGGCCATGGCCGCGGTATGGCTGGTAGCACTCACGGAAGGGGCCATCGCCCGGGTGGTGCTGGAACCGGGGTTCAAGGCCCGGGAGCATCAACCCATGCTGCGCCAGATCATTCACCGTTTTCTGCGACCGCAACCCCCCGAGTCGTGTTGAACGCGCCTGGGGACCCAGGCAGTCGTGGCCTGTTCCAGGCCAGAGCATTGCGCCCGGCTCATGGGCGTTTGTGATCCTTCGAGTATCCAGCAGATGAACCAGATGACCCCCACCTCCGAGCAACGGCGCCAACAGCGGCGTCAGCGCCTGGCCCGGCACAAACCCAAGCTGCTGGCCATGGCGCTGCTGACCCTGTTGCTGGCCGGGGCAGCACTGTGGCTGCCCGAGGCCCAGTTGCCACACGGCACTGGCGAGGAGGCGCCGGTACTGAAGGTCAGCAGTGTGCTGGTCCGGCCTGGCACGGTCGGCCAGAGCCTGTTCATCAGCGGCAGCGTGGTCCCCCGCGAGGAGATCGCCATCGGCACGGCGCTGCAGGAGCAGCGTGTCGCCTCGGTGCGGGTGGAGGAAGGTGATCAGGTGATGGCCGGACAGATCCTGGCGCAGTTGGAAACCAGTACCCTGGATGCCCAGGTGCAACAGGCCGAGGCCACTGTGCAGCGCACCGCGGCGCTGATTCGCCAGCATCGGGCATTGAACGCCGAGGCCCGTTCCAGCCAGGGCCGCATCGACCAATTGGGCAGCATCGGCGCCGCCAGTGCCCAGCAAGTGGATCAGCAACGGGCCCAGGCTCGATCCGCCGAGGCCAACCTGGCAGCGGCCCGGGCTGAGCACGAACAGGCCCTGGCGCAGTTGGCGGATGCCCGGGCCCAGCAGCAGAAGGCCGTAGTGCGAGCTCCGGTGGCCGGAGTGATTTCCGAGCGTCATGCCCGTATCGGGGCCTTGAGCGCCAGCGAACCGCTGTTTCGCTTGATTCGCGACAACCAGCTGGAGCTGGACGGTGAGGTGACGCAGAAAGGCTTGTTCCTGCTGGACGTCGGCACCCAGATCCAGGTCCAGGCGGCGGGAGTGGCAGAGCCGGTGATCGGTACCGTGCGCTTGCTGGCCCCGAAGGTCGATCCCCTGAGTCGGCGGGCCCGGGTGCGCATCGCCCTGGCCGCCGCGCCTGGGCTGCGTGCCGGCAGCTTCGCCACTGCCAGCCTCGAATTGCCGCACCAGGCGTCGAGCCTGGTCCTGCCGCAGCGGGCCCTGACCTTCGTCAGCGACCAGCAGGCCTCGGTCATGGTGCTGGGGCTGGACGGCAAGGCCAGCTTGCGCCAGGTCCGTGTCGGCCGGCGCGATGGTATCCAGGTCGAGCTGCTGTCTGGTCTGGCCGAGGGCGAGCGCGTGGTGGCCCAGGCCTCGGCCTTCGTTCGCGAAGGCGATGTAGTCAGCCTGGGTGACGACCAGCCGCAGGCAACGCCATGAGCTTGCAACTGTCCTCCTGGGCGATCCGCCGGCCGATTCCCACCTTGGTGATGTTCCTGGTACTGACGGTGGCCGGCTGGTTCTCCTTCGTTCAGTTGCCGATCAATGCCAACCCCCGGGTGGACTTCCCGGTCATCACCGTGGTGGTGCCCCAGGTCGGGGCCGCACCCACCGAACTTGAGCATTCGGTGACCTTGCGGGTCGAGCGGGCCGTATCGGGCCTGGCCGGGATTCGCCACATCACATCCACCGTGGGCGACGGCATTTCGGTGACCACCGTGGAGTTTCAGCTTGGCGTTGATCCGGGGCGCGCGGCCAACGATATTCGCGATGCCATTGCGCTGATCCGCGCCGATCTGCCGCAGACGATCGAGGAGCCGATGATCACCCGTGTCGATGTCGAGGGCGGGGCGATCCTCAACTACGCGATCCAGGGCAGTGGACGTCGTCTGGTGGACCTGTCCTGGTTCGTCGATGATGTGCTCAGTCGCCAATTGCTGGCGGTGCCGGGCGTGCAGAAGGTCCAGCGCCTGGGTGGCGTCGAGCGCGAGGTCAAGGTCGAGCTGCAGGCCGAGCGCCTGCAAGCCCTGGGGATCACAGCTGACCAGGTCAACGCCCAGTTGGTGCAGGGCAACATCAACGTGCCCGGCGGGCGCACACGGCTGGCCGGCAGCGAGCAGTCGATCCGGACCCTGGGCAGTGCGTCGACAGTGCAGGCGCTGGGGGAGACTCCCATCGCTCTGTCCGAGGGCCGCTGGACACGCCTGGCGGACCTGGCCACGGTCCATGATGGTGCCAGCGAAGCCCGTTCCCGGGCCCGGCTCGATGGCCAGGAGGTGGTGGGCTTCGCGGTGTTCCGTGCCAAGGGCTCCAGCGATACGCGGGTGGCGGCGGGCGTGGAGGCGGCGATCCAGCTCCTGCAGCAGCAGAATCCCGATCTGCGGATCCACAAGGTTTCCTCCACGGTGGACTACACGCTGGCCAGCTACGACGCAGCGATCATGACCCTGGTGGAGGGGGCTTTGCTGACGGTGCTGGTGGTCTTCATGTTTCTCAGGAGCTGGCGCGCCACCCTGGTGGCAGCCATTGCCTTGCCGTTGTCGATTCTGCCGACCTTCGCCGTCATGGCTGCCTTCGGTTACTCGCTCAACAGCATCACGCTGTTGGCCCTGACCCTGGTGATCGGCATCCTGGTGGACGACGCCATTGTCGAGATCGAGAACATCGAGCGTCACCTGGAGCAGGGCAAGTGTCCCTACCAGGCCGCCATCGACGCCTGCGACGCCATCGGCTTCGCCGTGGTGGCGATCACCGCGACCATTGTCGCGGTGTTCCTGCCGGTGAGCTTCATTGGTGGATTTGTCGGCCAGTATTTCACCCCGTTCGGTATCACCGTGTCGGCGGCAGTGTTGGCTTCGCTGCTGGTGGCGCGGCTAGTGACACCCTTGCTGGCGGCGTACCTGCTGGCGCCCAAGGCCGCCCTTGCCGGGCACCACCCGGTAGCCACGCCACCGCGGGGGCTGCTGGCCCGCTACTTGAAACTGCTGGACTGGGCCCTCAGGCACCCGCGCAGGAGCCTGGGCCTTGCCGGGTTGTTTCTGTGCGGTTCGTTCGCCCTGGTGCCGTTGTTGCCCTCGGGCTTCATGCCGGTCAATGACATCAGCCTGTCGCGCATCGACGTGTCCTTGCCGCCCGGCACGCCCCTGGCCCAGACCGACCGGGTGTTCGCCAGCATGGCCGAGCAGTTGCGCCAGCGTCCCGAGGTGATCTCGGTGTTCGCCACCGCCGGTGGCGAAGACTCCTCGGGCACCACCGATGTGGCCACCGGGCAGTTGCTGGTCCGGCTGGTACCGGCAGGCCAGCGCGCACTCAGCCAGAAAGCCTTCGAGCAGTCCCTGCGACCATTGCTCAATGGTTTTGCCGACCTGCGCTACGCCTTTCGTGGCGAGACCGCCGCGCGCGAGCTCTCGGTCATCCTGGTGGGCGCCGACGGCCAGGCGCTGAGCCAGGCCGCTCACGCCCTGCAACGGCAGATGCGGGGTATCCGGGGGATTGCCAACGTCCAGGTCAACGAACCGTTGCCGCGTCCGGAACTGTTGATCCAGCCCCGAGTGGAGGAGGCGGCCCGGGCCGGTGTCACCGCTCAGGCCATTGGCAGCGTGGCGCGGATCGCCACTGTCGGCGAGATCAACGCCAGTTCGGCCCGCTTCAATTTCCAGGACCGCCAAGTGCCGATCCGGGTGCTGTTGCCGGTGATCGAACAGGGCGACCTCGATGCCTTGAACAATCTGGGTGTGGGGACCGACAGCGGCACGGTGGTGCCGCTCAGCACCGTGGCCGATGTCGGTTACGGCAGTGGGCCGGCACGAATCGAGCGCTTCTCGCGGTTGCGCCGGGTCTCGGTGGATGCCGATCTGTCCGGGCTTACCCTGGGCGCTGCGCTGGAGGCCATCGAGCGCCTGCCGGTATTGCAGCAGTTGCCCCAGGGCGTGAGCCGCATGGAGTACGGCGATGGCGAGTACATGAACGAGATGTTCGACAAGTTCGCCGTGGCCATGAGCTTCGGCATCATGATGGTGTTCGCGGTGCTGGTGCTGCTGTTTCGCGACTTTCTGCAGCCGCTGACCATCCTCACCGCGCTGCCGCTGTCGGTGGGCGGTGCCATCGGCGGCCTGTTGCTGTATGGCGCGGCCATCGACATGCCGGTGGTCATCGGCTTGCTGATGCTCATGGGGATCGTCACCAAGAACTCGATCCTGATGGTGGAGTTCACCATCGACAAGCGCCGTGCCGGCATGCCCCGGCATCAGGCGCTGATGCAGTCGGGGGCCGAACGGGCACGTCCGATCATCATGACCACCCTGGCCATGGTGGCTGGCATGCTCCCGGCTGTGCTAAGCAGCGGTGCCGATGCTGGCTTTCGCGCCCCCATGGCAGTGGCGGTGATCGGCGGGTTGATCACGTCGACCCTACTGAGCCTGGTGCTGGTCCCGGTGGTGTTCAGTTGCATGGACGACCTCAACCAGTGGTTGGCGCCGCGCCTGGCCCGACTAACCTCGGTGACCGCGCTCGATCGCGCCGAAGGGCACCCGTGAGCACCTGGCATGCCCCCGGCCAACCCTGAATGACAACGGTGACGGATGCGGAAGATGAGCGTGTTTTCAGCGACGGTTCACGACGACTGGCAATCCCGGTTCTTCATCCTGCGAAGGCTTGCGGGCCGACGGCGGCTTCAGTGTACGGATCAACCCCGAACTTGAAGAAGAGTCACGGCTGATGCTGCTCCAGACACCTGGTGGCAGCCAGGCGAGGCTGGAGCTGTTCGGCCAGCCAGATCTGACGGCTCAGCGGAGCACGCCGGCGCGGCCCGGGCTGGGGACATCTTCCCGGTTGCCAGGGCCTTGTCGGTTCAGGCTCCCACCATCCACTTGGCCAGGCCATGGCGGCCGCTGACCCCGAGCTTGGCGGCGGCCCGCTTGAGATAAGTCTCGATGGAGCTGTTCTTCACGCTCAGGCGCTGGGCCATCTCCGGCACCGTACCGCCGGTCAGCAACCCCAGGCAGACTTCCTTTTCCCGAGCCGAAAGAGCGATATCCCCCAGCGACAGGCGTTCGTCGAATTCCCGTTGCAGGGGTGTCTGCTCCTGGTTGTCCCGGGGCCGGCTGCTCCAGCTGCGCAGTTTCTTGAGCGCCTGTTGCCGGTGCATCTGGGCATGGCGCTCCAGCAGCGGCAGCAGGGTCGAGGACAGGCTCTTGAGGAACGACAGTTCGGCCAGGGAGAAACCGCCCTGGGTGGACTCGCGATAGAGGGCGATCACGCAGCGACGGTTGGCCTTGCGTGATACCAGGTGACATTGGTGTGGAATATTGCGCGCCTGCCGGCCATGGACCTGGGCGTTGATTTGAATCAGCAGCGAATCGTCCATTTCCAGCATCTTGTGCAGCAGTGGTTCGTGGCGCCGTACCGACTCCGGCAGCTGTTCGGTTTGGCCGGCACGTCCCAGCAGGCTGATTTCCTCGGCGCGGGACTGGCGCTCGTCGAGCGTCCATTCACTGAGCACCAGGTGGTTCACCGGCACCAGCTTGTTCACCAGTTCGAGCATGTTCGCGGCGAACGGCCCCTGGCCCGTGCTGGAGATCAACTGCCCCAGTTCGAAATAGAAGTTCGGTGTTTCCAGATTCGCGATCTTGCTGGTCAGACTCATATCCCTATCATCCTTGATCAAGGCAAATCGCTGATCGAAGCCTTGTTGCGACGGCAGACCGCAGCGGATTCTCCATGAATCCGGGCCGGTCAGATGTATCTGATTTAAGCCTAAGCATTTACCTCGCGTCTGTAGGGGAAAACCGGGACATAAAACCCTGATCGCGGCTCGGGGAGGCCCGGCGCCGACCCCTGGCGATTGCCCTGAGGGCCCCGGGGGCGTTGGGCCGGACCCGTCTACAAGGGACAGGGGCGAGGAGAGTGTCCCAGGTCATGAGACTGGACTTACCAGTCAAGAACCTCAGGCACGGATAGTCAATTTCCTACAACTAATTCAGCCGTGCCGCAGGTCCTCGTCCAAGGGCCAAAATTCCCCTGAGAACCGCGTTGCAGAGCCATGGCGGCCCCCCGGACTGTCCAGGTTTCGGGTGACATACAGTCCCTGGGGCCGGTGCTTAAATCCTGGAAGCCGGTGCCCTGGCCATCACATGAGAAGGATCTTATGACGATTTTTTCTGCCACAGCCATGGGCGACGTTGTCGTCGCCATTCGCCGCTTGCCGCAGGCAGGATGCCCGCGCCGGGGGCAGCCATGAACGTCGTTCAGGCACAGGCCCGGGGCCTGCCTCTGACCGCCGGGCAACGGGATATCTGGCTTGACCAGCTCAGTCGCGGCGACTCGCCCTTGTACAACATCGGTGGGTATGCCGAATTGCATGGTCCGCTCCGGCCCGATCTGCTGCAGCGTGCCCTGGAGCTGGTGGTGGCTCGGCACGACGTGCTGCGCACCGTCCTGTCCCGCGAGGGCAGCCCGGATGGCTTGCCATTGCAGTATTTCGATCGCCATTGGCCGATGGAACTGGTGGTGCACGACGTGTCCGGCGAGGCCGATCCGCTGGCCGCTGCCCGGCTGCAGATCCAGCGGCAGATGCAGCAGGCCTTCGCCCTGGAAGGCGAGCGCCTGTGTCGTTTCTCGGTGTTTCGCCTGGGGCCGCAGTACCACCTGGTGGAGTCCGAGGCCCATCACCTGATCCTCGATGGCTGGGGGTTCGCCCAGCTGTCCCAGATCACGGGCGACGTCTACAGCACTCTGTTGCGCGGCGAAGAACCAGAGGCCACGGCGCCATCCTTCACCGACTTCATCGAGGACGATATCCGCTACCACCAGTCCGCTCGTTATCAGCGTGACCGGGACTACTGGCTGGACAAATACCGCAGCGTGCCCGAACCCCTGCTGCGCCCACGCTATCGGGCGCCCGAGGATGGCGGGACGCCGGGGGCGACCCTGGTCCAGGCGTTCCCTGCGGTGCTGCACGAGCGGATGAAAGCCCTGGGCAGGCAGCTCGGTGGCTCGGCCTTCCATGTGTTGCTGGCGGCACTGCACGTGTACTTCACCCGGATCGGGCAACGCAGCGAGTGGGTGCTGGGCATGCCGGTGCTGAACCGCCCCAACGCTGCCTTCAAGGTGACCCTGGGCTCCTTCACCCAGGTCAGCGCCGTCCGCATGGACTTCGCCCCGCAGCTGAGCTTCGAGGCCCTGGTGATGGCGGTTCGCGACGTGCTGAAGCAGGATTTTCGTCACCAGCGCTTCCCGTTGAGCGAGCTCAATCGGGCCCTTGGCCTGTTGCGCGAAGACCGCTCGCAGCTGTTCGAAGTGTCGCTGTCCTATGAGGTCGAGAACCTGGAGTACCGCTACGGCGAGACCAGCGCCTCGTCGGTGAAAGTCTCCAACCGCCATGAGCCCGGACCGCTGGCCATCCACCTGCGCAGCAACAGCTTCGATGACAGTGCCTGGATGCACTACGTCTATGACCGCCGGTATTTCCAGGCCGGGGAGGTCCAGGCCATGGCCGGGCACCTGCTGCATATCCTGGAGCAAGGCCTGGAGGACACCGGCTTGGCGGTGCAGGGTTTCTCGCTGCTGACCGAGGCCGACAGTGCACGCCTGCGCCAGTGGAACGCCACCGACCGCCCGGCCGCCACCGAGCAGCGCATCCATGCCCGGATCGAGGCCTGGGCCGCCCGCACCCCGGACGCCATTGCGCTCATTGCCCAGGACCAGACGCTCAGCTATGCCCAGCTCGATCAGCAGGCCAACGCCCTGGCTCGGCACCTGCAGGAGCTGGGCGTACGCCCGGACGACCGGGTCGCCATCGTGGCCCGGCGCAGCCCGCAGACCCTGGTGGGCCTGCTGGCGATCCTCAAGGCCGGGGCCGGCTACGTCCCCCTCGACCCGGCGCATCCGGCCGAGCGCCTGGCCTACCTGCTCAAGGATTGTGCCCCGGTGGCGGTACTGGTCCAGCAGGACCTGCGCCAGCACCTGCCGGCCCTGACAATGCCATTGGTGGAGCTGGACAGCGTGCAGTGGCAGCCGGGTATCGCGGCCAACCCGCAGGTGCCCGGGCTGACCCCTCGGCACCTGGCCTATGTGATCTACACCTCGGGTTCCACCGGCCTGCCCAAGGGCGTACTGGTGGAGCACCAGAGCCTGTCGGGCCTGGTGGACTGGCACTGCGAGGCCTTCGACCTGCGCCCGGGCCGGCAGACCTCCTGCCTGGCCGGCTTCGGTTTCGATGCCATGGCCTGGGAGATCTGGCCGACCCTGTGTGCCGGGGCGACCCTGCACCTGGCGCCGGTCAGCGACGGCCCCGAGGACCTCGACAGCCTGCTCGCCTGGTGGCGCGCCCAGCCGCTGGACGTGAGCTTCCTGCCGACCCCGGTGGCCGAATACGCCTTCAGCCGGCACACCGGCCACCCGACCCTCGAGACCTTGCTGGTGGGGGGCGATCGCCTGCGCCAACCGCCGCTGGCCCAGGGCTTTACCCTGGTCAACAACTACGGCCCGACCGAGGCCACGGTGGTGGCAACCTCCGGGACCATCGAGCCCGGCGCAGCGCTGCATATCGGTCGGCCGATCGCCAACACGCGCATCTATCTGCTGGATGAGCAGCGACGGCCCCTGCCCATCGGCGTGCCCGGCGAGTTGTACGTGGGCGGTGCCGGGGTGGCCCGAGGGTATCTCGAGCGCCCCGAGCTGACCGCCGAGCGCTTCCTCGACGACCCGTTCAGCGAAGTGCCGGGAGCACGGATGTATCGCACCGGCGACCTGGCGTGCTGGCGCCAGGACGGCACCCTGGAATACCTCGGGCGCAACGACGACCAGGTGAAGATCCGCGGCCTGCGCATCGAGCTGGGGGAAATCGAAACCTGCCTGGGCAGCCATCCCGCCCTGCACGAGGCGGTGGTCCAGGCCCGCGATGGCCAGCTGGTAGCCTGGTTCAGTGCCGAGGGGGAGATGCCCATCGGCCAATTGCGCGAGTACCTGCTGCAACGCTTGCCGGACTACATGGTGCCCATGGCCTATGTACGGCTCGATGCCTTGCCGCTGACCGCCAATGGCAAGCTGGACCGCCGGGCGCTGCCGGCGCCGGACCAGCAGGCGCTGATCAGTCGCGAGTACGAGGCGCCCCGGGAGGGCCTGGAAACCACCCTGGCACGACTCTGGGCCGAGGTGTTGCAGGTCGGCCGAGTCGGGCGCCAGGATCACTTCTTCGAATTGGGTGGGCATTCGTTGCTGGCCCTGCAACTGATCCAGCGCATGGAGCAGGAGGGCCTGCAGGCCGATGTGCGGGTACTGTTCGGCCAGCCGACCCTGGCCAGCCTGGCCGCCGCGGTGCAGCAGCAGGCGCCACTGCAGGTCCCGGCCAATCGCGTGCCGCCCGGCTGCCAGCGCATCACCCCGGACCTGCTCAGCTTGCTGGCGCTGGACCAGGACAGCATCGACCGAGTCGTGGCCACGGTTCCCGGTGGGGCGGCCAATGTCCAGGAGATCTATCCCCTGGCGCCCTTGCAGGCCGGCCTGCTGTACCACCACATGACCTCGGCCAGCCGTGATCCGTACCAGCAGCATGCGCTGTTCGCCTTCGCCCGCCGCGAGGACCTGGACGCGTTCGCCCAGGCGTTGCAGGCAGTCATCCAGCGACACGACATCCTGCGCACCAGCCTGGTCTGGGAAGTGCTGGAGCCGGCGGTGCAAGTGGTCTGGCGCCAGGCCCCGCTGGCCGTGGAAGAACTGCGGCCCGTGGTGGACGAGCCGGTGCTCGAGCAACTGCGCCGGCACTTCGATCCTCGCCAGCGCCCCCTGGATATCCGTCAGGCACCCATGCTCGCCCTGGGCTGGGCCGAAGACCGGCCACAGGGCCGCTGGCTGGCCATTCTGCGTTTCCATCACCTGGTCAACGACGCGACCTCTACCGCCGTGCTGATGGCGGAAATCGGCGCCCACATGGACGGTCGCCAGCAGCAGTTGGCCGAGCCTTTCGCCTACCGCGAATACGTAGCCCGCACCGGCCTGGACCAGGAGCGCCACGCGGCGTTCTTCCGCCAGGCGCTGGCCGGGGTGGACGCGCCGACCCTGGCGTTCGAGCTCAAGGAGCGGCCCGGCGAACAACTGGACCACGAGGAGGCCGGGCACCTGCTGGACAATGACCTGGACCAGCGCCTGCGGCGCCTGGTCCGCCGCCATGGAGTCAGTGCCGCCAGTCTGTTCCACCTGGCGTGGGCCCTGGTGCTGGGGCGCACCAGCGGGCGCGAGGATGTGCTGTTCGGCACCGTGCTGCTGGGCCGCTTGCAGGCCGGCCCCGGGGCCGACCGGGCCCTGGGCATGTTCATCAACACTTTGCCCCTGCGCCTGGAACTGGCGGGGCTGACGGTGATCGACGGCCTGCATCAGGCCCAGGAGCACCTCAGCGCACTGCTGGCCCACGAGCAGGCGCCGCTGTCCCTGGCCCAGCGCTGCAGCGCGGTGGCGCCGCCGACCCCCTTGTTCAATGCCTTGCTCAACTACCGGCACAACGTCGGCGCCGATGCCCAGGCACTGTTGCAGGACTTGCCGGCTGGCGTGCAATTGCTCGCCAGCGAAGAGGTGGTCAGTTATCCGCTGATGCTGGCCGTGGACGACCTGGAGCCGGGGTTCCGCCTGGGCGTCCGCGCGCCACGGCGGATCGGCGCGCAGCGCGTGCTGGATTACCTGGGTTGTGCCCTCCAGGGCCTGTTGCAGGCCCTGGAGCAAGCGCCGGCGACGCCCCTGCACAGCCTGCCGATCCTGCCGCCGGCCGAGGCGGCGCAACTGCTGCTGGAATACAACGCCACCGAGTCGGCCTATCCGCGCGAGCTGACCCTGCATGCCCTGTTCGAAGCCCAGGTGCAACGCACGCCCCAGGCTGTTGCCGTGCAGGCTGGCGAGCGGCAACTGAGCTACGAACAGCTCAATCGCCAGGCCAACCAGCTGGCCCATCACCTGCGCGAGCAGGGCGTGGGGCCGGACGTGCGAGTCGGGCTGTGTGTGCAGCGCAGCCCCGAGCTGCTGGTGGGCCTGCTGGGCATACTCAAGGCCGGTGGCGCCTATGTGCCCCTGGACCCGGACTACCCCGCCGAGCGCCTGCGCTTCCTGGTGCAGGACAGCCAGCCGCTGGCGCTGCTGGTGCACCAGCCCACCCGGTCGTTGCTGGAGGACCTGGGATTGCCGCTGCTGGATTTCGACGCCTGCACCTGGCAGCACCAGCCCCAGCAGGACCCGCATGTACCGGGGCTGGAGGTCTCGCACCTGGCCTATGTGATCTACACCTCCGGCTCCACCGGCACGCCCAAGGGCGTGATGGTGGAGCACCGCGGCCTGGGCAACCTGATGCACTGGGGCTCGCAGCTGTGTCCACGGTCGGCGGGCGGCACCTTGCTGCAAAAGGCCCCGTTCAGCTTCGATGGCTCGGTCTGGGAGCTGTTCTGGCCCCTGGTCACCGGTATGCGCCTGTTGCTGGCGCGGCCGGGCGGTCACCGCGAGCCGGCGTACCTGGCGCGGCTGGTGGTGGAGCAGCAGGTGACGATGATCAAGTTCGTGCCGGCGATGCTGCTGCAGTTCCTGCAGCTGGAAGAGGCGAGCCAGTGCCAGAGCCTGACCGATGTGTTCTGCGGCGGCGGCGAGCTGACCGAGGCCATCGCCTTGCTCATGCGCCAGCGCCTGCCCCGGGCGCGTCTGCACAACGTCTACGGCCCGACCGAAGCCACGGTGGACAGCACCGCCTGGACCCTGGAGCCCGATGCGCCGATACCGCCGGTGCAACTGCCCATCGGCCGGGCCATCACCAACACCCGCTTGTACGTGCTGGACGCCCATGACCAGCCGGTGCCTCGGGGCGTCAGTGGCCAGCTGCACATCGGTGGGGTCGGGGTCGCCCGTGGCTACCTGGGCCTGGCGCAGCTGCAGGCCGAGCGCTTCATCGACAGCCCCTTCGTCGCCGGTGACCGGCTGTACCGCAGTGGCGACCTGGTGCGCTACACCGAAGACGGCGTCCTGGAGTTCCTGGGGCGCAACGACTTCCAGGTCAAGCTGCGCGGCCTGCGCCTGGAACCGGGGGAGATCGAGGCACGGCTGGCCAGCCATCCTGGGATACGCGAGGTGGCGGTGCTGATGCGCAACGAACGCCTGGTGGCCTACTACAGCCTGCAGGCAGGAGCAGCCGAGCCGGGTATCGAGGCGTTGCGGGCCCACGTCCTGGAACGCCTGCCCGACTACATGGTGCCGGCGGCCTATGTGCGCCTGGACGCCTTGCCCCTGAGCGGCAACGGCAAGCTGGACCGCAAGGCCTTGCCTGAACCCGGGGCGGACGCGGTGCTGGCCCGGGCCTTCGAGGCCCCCGAAGGCGAGCTGGAGACTACCCTGGCGCAGCTCTGGGCCGAGGTGCTGCAGGTCGAGCGAGTCGGGCGCCAGGACAACTTCTTCGAACTGGGCGGGCACTCCCTGCTGGCGGTCAGCCTGGTGGCGCGGATGCGCCAGGAGGGGTTGCATGCCGATGCCCGGCTGCTATTCAGCCAGCCGACCCTGGCGGCACTGGCAGCCAACACCCGTAGCCAGTTGCAGCAGGTGGTCATTCCCGCCACGACCATCCCCCAGCTCAAGCGCCAGCGGCGCCTCTGAGGCTTTCGGGCCGTGTTCCACGCTCTTGGCGCGCCGGCCTGGATGCCGGCGCGCAGGCGTGACGCCGTGAGGGGGACAGGCCCGGGACAGTGTCCTGAATTCCCATGCCAGACACCTGGGGAGGGATGTTTTAGCGTTCTTTCGCTGCGCCAGATCCTGGCTGTTGCGCAGCCCCCTGCAGGGCAGGGGCGTGGCCGCTCGAGGTTCGGGCACCGGCCACATCTGAAACGTTGCATCTGAAACACGGACGTTCTCTTCAACCGTTTCCGAATCCTAGGCAGGTTACACATGCAGTTCAGCGAATTGATGGCGGTTCTTTCCACCCTTGCGATCCGACTCCAGCGCGACGGCCAGGACCTGGTGGTCCAGGGCGATGACGAGGCCCTGGACGATGGCCTCTGGGACAGCCTGGTCGAACACAAGCCACGGCTCCTGGAACTGTTGGACGGGCAGGGCGGCGACTGGCTGAGCCCGGCCTTCAGGATCACCCCGGACATGCTGCCGCTGGCGGATCTGGACCAGGCCGCCATCGAGCGCATCGTCGCCGCGGTGCCGGGCGGCGCGGCCAATGTCCAGGACATCTACCCCCTGGCGCCGTTGCAGGAAGGCATGCTCTATCACCATCTGTCTGCGGCCCAGGGCGACCCCTATGTGCTACAGGCGCGTTTCGCCTTCGCCAGCGACACGCTGCGCCAGGAATTCGTCGCGGCCCTGCAATGGGTCATCGAACGGCATGACATCCTGCGGACCGCCATTGCCTGGGAGCGCCTGGACGAGCCGCTGCAGGTGGTCTGGCGCCAGGCGCCGCTGGTGTGCGAGGAGGTCGCCCTGGACCCTGCCGGCGGCGATGCCCTGGGCCAGTTGCAAGCCCGCTACGACGCTCGGCATTTTCGCCTGGACCTGCGCCAGGCCCCCCTGCTGCGCCTGGTGTACGCCCAGGACCCGGGCAACGGGCGCCAGGTGGCCCTGCTGCTGTTTCACCACATGGCCATGGACCACGCCGCCCTGGACGTGGTGCGCCAGGAAGTCCAGGCCCGGTTGCAGGGCCACAGCGACCGGCTGCCGGCGCCAGTGCCATTTCGCAACCACCTGGCCGTGGCCCGCCAAGCCCAGGAACAGGAGCACCACGAGGCGTTCTTCCGCCAGATGCTCGGGGATATCGACGAACCGACCCTGCCATTCGGCATCGGCGATGTGCAGGGGGCTGGGCGGCGCATCGAGGAACACCGGGCCACCCTGGCCACCGAGCTCAGCCAGCGCCTGCGGGCCCAGGCCCGGCAACTGGGGGTGAGCGTGGCGAGCCTGATGCACCTGGCCCTGGCCCGGGTCCTGGGCCAGGTGTCTGGACGCGAGGCCGTGGTGTTCGGCACCGTGCTGCTGGGGCGGATGGAGGCCGGCGAGGGTGGTGAACGAGCCTTGGGCATGTTCATCAACACCTTGCCGCTACGGGTGGATGTCGGCGCCCAGGGCGTGCGCGCCGGGGTGCTGGCCACCCACCAGCGGCTGACCGCCTTGCTGGCCCATGAGCACGCATCCCTGGCCCAGGCCCAGCGCTGCAGCGGGGTCAGTGCACCGACCCCGCTGTTCAGCGCCATGCTCAACTATCGCCACAGCCATGCCGGGGATGGTGTCGAAGTCCAGGAGGTGGTGCCGGGCATCCAGATCCTGGGCGCCGAGGAGCGCACCAACTACCCGTTGACCGTCAACGTCGATGACCTCGGTGAAGACCTGCGGATCGTCGCGCTGGTGGACGTCGCCATTGGCGCCGAGCGCATCACCGGCTACTTGCTGAGCGTCCTGGAGAGCCTGGCCCTGGCCTTGCAGGACACGCCCGATGCGCCGCTGCACAGCCTGCAGATGCTGCCGGCCAGCGAGCGCCAGTACCTGGTGCACGGTCTCAACACCCCCTTGGGTCACTACCCTGACCACCCCCTGATCCACCAGCAGGTCGAGGCCCAGGCCCGGGTCCAGCCCGAAGCTCCGGCACTGATCTTCCAGGGGCAGCGGCTGAGCTATGGCAAGCTCAACCAGCGCGCCAACCAGGTGGCCCACCGCCTGCTGGCCCTGGGCGTGCGCCCGGACCAGCGGGTGGCGATCTGCGTCGAACGCGGCCTGGAAATGATCATCGGCCTGCTGGGGATCCTCAAGGCCGGTGGGGCCTACGTGCCCATCGACCCGGCCTATCCGCGCGAACGCATCGCCTACACCCTGCAAGACAGCGCCCCGGTGGCGCTGTTGGTGCAAGCCGACACCCAGGCGCTGGTGGCCGACCTGCGGGTGCCGCTGATCGACCTCGACAGCCGGACCCTGGCCCATGAAGCGCAGGAGAACCCCGAGGTGGGCGGCCTGACGCCGGCCAGCCTGGCCTATGTGATCTACACCTCGGGCTCCACGGGCCTGCCCAAGGGCGTGATGGTGGAACACCGCAACGTCGCCCGGCTGTTCTCGGCCACCCGCGACTGGTTCGGTTTCAACTGGCGCGATGTGTGGGCGCTGTTCCATTCCTTCGCCTTTGACTTCTCGGTCTGGGAAATCTGGGGCGCGCTGGTCCATGGCGGCCAGCTGCTGGTGGTGCCCCAGGCCGTGAGCCGCTCGCCGGAAGCCTGCTACGCGTTGCTCTGCGAATCGTCGGTGAGCATCCTCAACCAGACCCCCAGCGCCTTCCGCTCGCTGATCGCCGCCCAGGGCCGCAGTGCGCTCAAGCACTCGCTGCGCCAGGTGATCTTCGGCGGCGAGGCGCTGGAGCCAGGGTTGCTCAAGCCCTGGTACGCCCGGGTCGGCAACGCCGGCACCCAGCTGGTGAACATGTACGGCATCACCGAAACCACGGTGCACGTGACCTATCGGCCGCTGCAGGCGGCGGACGCGCAACGGGTGGGCAGCAGCCCCATCGGCCGGCGCATCCCCGACCTGCAACTGTATGTGCTCGATGCCCGGCGCCAGCCATTGCCGACCGGGGTGGTGGGAGAGCTGTACGTGGGTGGCGCAGGGGTCGCCAGGGGCTACCTCAACCGCGAGGAACTGACGGCCGAACGCTTCATCGCCGATCCGTTCAGCCAGCAAGCGGGCGCACGCCTGTACAAGACCGGCGACCTGGCCCGCTGGCTGGATGACGGTAGCCTGGAGTACCTGGGGCGCAACGACGACCAGGTGAAGATCCGTGGTTTTCGCATCGAGCTGGGGGAAGTCGAAGCCCGTCTCGCGGCCTGCGATGGGGTCCGCGAAGCCGTGGTGGTAGCCCGCGAGGATGTCCCCGGGGACAAGCGCCTGGTGGCCTACGTGATCGCCCGGCCGGACGCCGAGCCCAGCGCTACGCAACTGCGCGAACAACTGCGCCACAGCCTGGCCGACTACATGCTGCCCAGCGCCTTCGTGCTGCTGGACAGCCTGCCCCTGACTACCAATGGCAAGCTCGACCGCAAGGCCCTGCCGGCACCGGACAGCCAGGCGGTGGCCAGGCGCGACTACGAGGCGCCAGAGGGCGAAGTGGAACAAGCCATTGCGCACCTCTGGGAGGAGCTGCTGCAGCTGCCCCAGGTCGGGCGCCAGGACAACTTCTTCGAGCTGGGCGGGCATTCGCTGCTGGCGGTCAAGCTGATGGAGCGCATGCGCCAGCTGGACCTGTGCGCCGATGTGCGGGTGCTGTTCGGCCAGCCGACCCTGGCTGCCCTGGCCGCCGCCGTGGGATCGGTCAGCGAAGTGCAGGTGCCGGCCAACCGCATCGGTGCCGATTGCCCACGCATCACCCCGGACCTGCTGCCCCTGGCGGATCTGGACCAGGCCGCCATCGACCGGCTGGTGGCCACGGTGCCCGGCGGCACTGCCAATATCCAGGACATCTATGCCGTGGCGCCATTGCAGGCAGGGATCCTGTATCACCACCTGAGCAGCAGCGAAGGCGATCCCTACCTGTTGCAGGTGCAATTCGAATTCGCCGACGAGTCGACCTTGCAGGCTTTCACCCAGGCCGTGCAGCAGGTGATCGAGCGCCATGACATCCTGCGGACCAGCCTGGCCTGGGAGGGCCTGGACGAACCGGTGCAGGTGGTCTGGCGCCAGGCGCCGCTGGTGGTGCAGATGCTGGAGGCGGACCCGGCCCGGGGCTCGACCCTGGACCAGTTGCAGGAGCGTTTCGATCCGCGGCGCTATCGCCTGGACCTGGGCAGCGCACCGCTGCTGCGCCTGGCCTGTGCCCGGGACCCGGGGCAACAGCGCTGGCTCGGCATCCTGCTGTTCCACCACCTGGCCCTGGACCACACCTCCCTGGAAGTGCTGGTGGAAGAAATCAGTGCCGTGCTGCAAGGTCGCGGCGCGCAACTGCCGCCCGCCGCGCCGTATCGCAACTATGTGGCCCAGGCGCGGCTGGGCCTGAGCGAGGCGGATCACCAGGCGTTCTTCAAGGCGCTGCTTGGGGACATCGACGAGCCGACCCTGGCGTTCGGCCTGCAGGACGTCAACCGTGACGGTCGCGATATCCAGGAACGCCAGTTGCACCTGGACCCGCTGCTGTGCCGGCGCCTGCGGGAGCGGGCGCGGGCCCTGGGGGTCAGTGTCGCCAGCCTGATGCACCTGGCCTGGGGCCGGGTGCTGGGCCAGTTGTCCGGCCGTGATGACGTGGTGTTCGGCACCGTGCTGCTGGGCCGGATGCAGGGCGGTGCCGGGGCCGACCGGGCCCTGGGCATGTTCATCAACACCCTGGCGCTGCGCATCAGCGTGGGTGACGAGGGGGTGGAGCAGGCATTGCTCGGCACCCATGCCCGGCTCTCGCAACTCTTGGGCCATGAACACGCATCCCTGGCCCTGGCCCAGCGCTGCAGCGCGGTGCCGGCCTCATTGCCGCTGTTCAACAGCCTGCTCAATTACCGCCACAGTGCCAACCTGGCCGACGACCCGCAGGAGTCGACGATCTGGGACGGCATCCGGGTACTCGAATCGAGCGAGCGCAGCAACTACCCGCTGGCACTGAACATCGACGATGACAGCCAGGGCCTGCGCCTGACGGTGCAGGCGGTGGCGCCCGTGGATGGATCGCGGGTCTGCGGTTACCTGGCCTGTGTCCTGGAGCACCTGGTGCAGGCCCTGGAGCAGACGCCGGACAAGGCCTTGCAGGCAATCCCGGTGTTGCCCAAAGCCGAGCGCCGCCAGGTGCTGGTGGAATTCAACGCCACCGCCCGCGACTACCCGCGCCAGCAAACCCTGGCGCAGTTGTTCGAAGCCCGAGTCCAGGCCCACCCCCGGCAGGTGGCGGCGGTGCATGGCCAGGAGGTGCTCAGTTATGCCCAGCTCAATGCCCGGGCCAACCAGCTGGCCCGACACCTGCAGACGCTTGGGGTGCAGCCGGGCGATCACCTGGCGCTCCTCCTGCCGCGCTCCCTGGACCTGCTGGTCAGCGAGTTGGCCGTCATCAAGTGCGGCGCCGCCTATGTGCCGCTGGACAGCAACGCCCCGGCCGAACGCCAGGACTTCATGGTCCGTGACAGCCGCAGCGTGATCCTGTTGACCCGCAGCGACCAGCCACTGGAGGTGGCGGTGCCTCGGGTCGAGCTGGACCGGCTGGCGTTGCAGGGCCTGCCTGAGCAGGACCAGACCCTGGAGCAATCCAGCGAGGCGGTGGCGTACATCATGTACACCTCCGGCTCCACCGGCGAACCCAAGGGCGTACGGGTGCCGCACCGGGCCATCAGCCGGCTGGTGATCAACAACGGCTACGCCGATTTCAACCCCGAGGACCGGGTGGTCTTCGCCTCCAACCCGGCGTTCGACGCCAGCACCATGGAGGTCTGGGGACCGTTGCTCAACGGTGGTCGAGTCGTGGTGGTGGATCACCAGGCCCTGCTCGATCCACCCGCTTTTGCCCAGTTGATGCACAGCAGCGGGGCGACCTTGCTGTTTCTCACCACCAGCCTGTTCAACCAGTACGTGCAGTTGATTCCCCAGGCGTTCAAGGGCCTGCGCATGCTCTTGTCCGGCGGCGAGCGGGCCGACACCTCGGCGTTCCGGCGCCTGCAGGCCCTGGCGCCGGGCCTGCGCTTGCTCAACGCCTACGGTCCGACCGAGACCACCACCTTCGCCACCACCCACGAGCTGGGGGAACTGCCGCCCGATGCCGACGGCCTGCCCATTGGCCGGCCGCTGTCCAATACCCAGGTGTATATCCTCGATTCCCGGCAGCAGCCACTGCCCATTGGCGTCGCGGGCGAGATCGTGATCGGCGGCGACGGTGTGGCCCTGGGCTACCTCGATCGTCCCGAACTCAATGCCCAGAAGTTCATCCACGATCCTTTCGGTACGCAACCCGATGGCCGGCTGTACCGCACCGGGGATATCGGCCGCTGGCTGGGCAACGGCTTGCTGGAGTGCCTGGGGCGCAACGACGACCAGGTGAAGATCCGTGGCCTGCGCATCGAACCGGGGGAAATCGAGGCGCGCCTGGCGACCTGCCCGGGAATCAGGGACGCCGTGGTGCTGGTTCGCGAGGATGAGCCCGGGGACAAGCGCCTGGTGGCCTATTACCGGGTACGGGAGGATGCCCCGCCATTGTCCGCCGAGACCCTGCGCACCGCCTTGCTCCAGCAGTTGCCCGAATACATGGTGCCGCTGGCCTATGTGCGCCTGGACGTATTGCCGTTGACCGCCAATGGCAAGCTGGACCGCAAGGCCCTGCCGGTGCCGGCCGCGTCGGCCACCCTCAGTCGCGAATTTGCGGCGCCCCAGGGCGACGTGGAGATCGCCCTGGCGCGGATCTGGAGCGACCTGCTCAAGGTCGAGCAGGTAGGCCGCCATGACCACTTCTTCGAACTGGGCGGGCATTCGCTGTTGGCGGTGAGCTTGATCGAGCGCATGCGCCAGATCGGCCTGGGGGCCGATGTACGGGTGCTGTTCAGCCAACCGACCCTGGCCGACCTGGCCGCTGCCGTGGGCAGCAGCCGTGAGGTGCAGGTGCCGGCCAATCGCATCGGCCTCGATTGCCAGCGCATCACCCCGGACCTGCTGCCCTTGATCGAACTGGACCAGGCTGCCATCGACCGGGTGGTGGCCACGGTGCCCGGCGGCACTGCCAACGTCCAGGACATCTACCCCCTGGCGCCGCTCCAGGAGGGCATCCTGTATCACCACCTGAGTGCCGTTCAGGGCGACCCCTACCTGCTGCAATCGCGCATGACCTTCGACAGCCTGGAGCGTCTCGAGCGCTTCGCCGCGAGCTTGCAGCAGGTCATCGCGCGCCATGACATCCTGCGCACCGCGGTGCTCTGGGAAGGCCTGGCGCAGCCGGTGCAGGTGGTCTGGCGCGAAGCCCGGCTGCAAGTGCTGGAGCAGGACCTGGCACTGGCCGACGGCGACATCCTGGAGCAGTTGCACCAGCGCTTCGATGCCCGCCACTGGCGCCTGGACCTGGCCCAGGCGCCGCTGATCCGCCTGGTGCATGCCTACGATCCGCAGCGCCAGCGGGTGGTGGCGATCCTGCTGTTCCACCACCTGGCCCTGGACCACACCGCCATGGAGGTGATCGGCCAGGAAATGCGCGAATTGCTGTTCAACCGGGGCCAGGCCCTCGGCACCCCGGTGCCGTATCGCAACTACGTGGCCCAGGCCCGACTGGGTGCCGGCCAGGCCGAACATGAAGCGTTCTTTCGCCAGATGCTCGGCGACATCGACGAGCCGACCCTGGCCTTCGCCGTGGAAGATGTGCAAGGCGATGGCCGGGATATCGAGGAGGCCCGCCTGGCGCTGCCCGAGTCCCTGAGCCTGCGTCTGCGCGAACAGTCCCGGCAGCTGGGAGTGAGCGCCGCAGCGCTGATGCACCTGGCCTGGGCCCTGGTGCTGGGGCAGGTCGCCAACCGCCGCCAGGTGGTGTTCGGCACCGTGCTCATGGGGCGCATGCAGGGCGGCGAGGGCGCCGACCGTGCCCTGGGGGTGTTCATCAACACCTTGCCCTTGCGGGTGGATGTCCAGGACTGCAGCGTGCGCGCCGCGGTCAAGGCGACCCATGCCCGGCTCAGCGCCTTGCTCGGTCACGAGCACGCGTCCCTGGCCCTGGCCCAGCGTTGCAGTGCGGTGGCCAGCGGATCGCCGCTGTTCAATGCCTTGCTCAATTATCGTCACAGCGCCCCGCAGCCGGTGACGGCCGGCGAAGATATCTGGCAGGGCGTGGAACTGCTGGGTGGCGAGGAGCGCAGCAACTATCCGCTGAGCCTGAGCGTCGACGATTTGGGTGAAGGTTTCGCCCTGTCGCTGCTGGCTTTGGCCGGGATTGGAGCGCAACGCCTGGGGGGCTACATGCTCTGTGCCCTCGAACAACTGGCCGACGCCCTGGAGTGGAGTCCCGAGCTGGACCTGGGGCAACTGTCGGTACTGCCGCTGGCCGAGCGTGAGCAACTGCTGCACGGATTCAATGCCAGCACCGCCGCCTTCCCGCGCGGGCAGACCCTGCATGGGCTGTTCGAGGTCCAGGTGCAGACGGCACCCGATGCCGTGGCGCTGGTCCAGGGGTCGCTGAGCCTGAGCTATCGCCAGCTCGACCAGCGGGCCAATCAGTTGGCCCGGCAGCTGCTGGCGCTGGGCGTGCAGCCTGACGACCGAGTGGCCCTGTGCCTGGCTCGTGGCCCGTATCTGCTGCAAGGGATGCTGGCAGTGCTCAAGGCCGGGGCGGCTTATGTGCCCATCGACCCCAGCCATCCGGCCGAACGCATCGCCTACCTGCTGCACGACAGCGCCCCCCGGGCACTCCTGGTGGATGGCGCCAGCCAGGTGCTGGCGGGCGCCAGCAGCGTGCCACGGATCGACCTCGACCAGCAGGCCTGGACGGACACCGACCCCGGAGCCCCCCAGGTGCCACAGCTGACCCCGGCGCACTTGGCCTATGTGATCTACACCTCCGGTTCCACCGGCCAGCCCAAGGGCGTGATGGTGGAACACCACAGCCTGGAAAACCTGGTGCACTGGCATTGCCAGGCCTTCGACCTGGGGCCGGGGCGGCATGCCTCCAGCCTCGCCGGCCTGGGTTTCGATGCCATGGCCTGGGAGGTCTGGCCGGCCCTGTGCAGCAGCGCGACCCTGCACCTGCCACCGGCCGATATCGGCCATCAGGACATCGAGCGACTGCTGGCCTGGTGGCGTGCCGCCCCCCTGGACGTGAGCTTCCTGCCGACACCCGTGGCGGAATACGCTTTCGCCCAGCAACTGCGGCACCCGACCTTGCGCACCTTGCTGATCGGCGGTGACCGCTTGCGCCAGTTCGCCCGCGACCCGGGCTTTGCGGTGGTCAACAACTACGGCCCCACCGAGGCAACGGTGGTGGCCACTTCCGGCACGCTCGAGGCCGGTGGCGCGTTGCATATCGGCCGACCCATGGCCAATGCGCGGATCTACCTGCTGGACCCGCTGCTGCGGCCAGTGCCCATGGGAGTCGCTGGCGAGCTGTATGTGGGCGGCGCCGGGGTGGCGCGGGGTTACCTCAACCGCGCCGACCTGACCGCCGAACGCTTCGTCGACGATCCCTTCAGTGCCGAGCCCGAGGCCCGCATGTACCGCAGCGGCGACCTGGCACGCTGGCGCGAAGACGGCACCCTCGACTACCTGGGGCGCAACGACGATCAGGTCAAGGTGCGCGGCATGCGCATCGAACCGGGGGAAATCGAAGCCGCGTTGCTGGACCATCCGGCCCTCGAGGAGGCCCTGGTGCTGGTGGACGAAGGGCGCCTGCTGGCCTACTTCACCGTGCGCGCCGAGAACCCGGAACCGGCTGCCGAAGACCTGCGCGACCACCTGCAGGGGCGCCTGCCGGACTACATGCTGCCGGCGGCCTACGTCCGGCTCCAGGCACTGCCGCTGACCGCCAATGGCAAGCTGGACCGCAAGGCCTTGCCGGCGCCGGCCCAGGGCGCGTGGCTGAGTCGCGAATTTGAAGCGCCCCAGGGGGCAGTGGAGACCACCCTGGCGCGGATCTGGAGCGAATTGCTGCACGTCGACCAGGTCGGGCGCCACGATCATTTCTTCGAACTGGGCGGGCATTCGCTGCTGGCGGTGACGCTGGTGGAGCGCATGCGCCAGGCCGGCCTCGAGGCTGATGTCCGGGTGCTGTTCGAGCAACCGACCCTGGCGGCACTGGCCGCTGCCGTGGGCAGCAGCCGCACGGTCGAGGTGCCAGCCAACCGCATCGGTGTCGATTGCCAGCGCATCACCCCGGACCTGCTGCCCTTGATCGAACTGGACCAGGACGCCATCGACCGGGTGGTGGCCACGGTGCCCGGTGGCACTGCCAACGTCCAGGACATCTATCCCCTGGCACCGCTGCAGGAAGGCATCCTCTACCATCACCTGAGCGCTCGCCAGGGTGACCTCTACCTGCTGCAATCGCACCTGGCATTCGCCAGCCGCCAGCGCCTTGAAGACTTTGCCGAAGCCCTGCAAAGGGTCGGTGAACGCCATGACATCCTGCGCACGGCGATCCTCTGGGAGGGGCTCAAGCAACCGCTGCAAGTGGTCTGGCGCGAGGCCCGGGTGGCACTCGAAGCCGTCGAGCTGGACCCGGCCGCCGGCGACATCCTGGAGCAGTTGCACCAGCGCTTCGACGCCCGCCATTGGCGCCTGGACCTGGCCCGGGCGCCGCTCATGCGCCTGGTGTTCGCCCAGGACCCGGTACGCGGGGGGGTGGTGGCGATCTTGTTGTTCCACCATATCGTCCTCGACCACACCGCCCTGGACGTGGTGCGCGAGGAGATCCAGGCCTGCCTGCAGGGGCAGCAGCCCGCGGGCGCGGCGATTCCCTATCGCAACTACGTGGCCCAGGCCCGCCTGGGCGTGAGCCGTGAGGAGCACGAAGCATTCTTCCGCCAGATGCTCGGCGACATCGATGCCCCGACCCTGCCGTTCGGCTTGCAGAATGTGCAGGGCGATGGCGATGCCATCGAGGAGCGGCAGCACGTCGTGGACGCCGCGCTGAGTGCTCGCCTGCGGGCCCAGGCGCGACTGCTGGGGGTCAGTGCCGCGAGCCTGTTCCACCTGGCCTGGGCCCGGGTCCTGAACGTCACCACCGGCCAGGACAGCGTGGTGTTCGGCACCGTGCTGCTGGGCCGCTTGCAGGCCGGGCAGGGCGCCGATCGGGCCCTGGGGATGTTCATCAACACCTTGCCGCTGCGGGTCGACCTGGACGCCAGTGGCGTGCGTGCGGCGGTCAAGGCCACTCACGCCCGGCTCAGCGCACTGCTGGGCCACGAGCATGCGTCCCTGGCCCTGGCCCAGCGTTGCAGTGGCGTGGCGGCGCCACTGCCGTTGTTCAGCGCCATGCTCAACTACCGTCACGGTAGCGATGCGCCTGCAAGCGAGGCGGTGCTCCAGGCCTGGCAGGGCATCGAGACCCTGCACAGCGAGGAACGCACCAACTACCCGCTGAGCCTCAACGTCGACGACTTCGGCCAGGATTTCCGCCTGACAGCCATGACTCCGGCGCGCATTGGCGCCGCACGGGTCTGCGGCTACATGCAGCAAGCCTTGCTGGCCCTGGCGGACAGCCTGGAGCAGGCACCGCAGCGCTCCCTGCTGCAGGTGCCGATCCTGCCCGAGGACGAGCGTCGCCAATTGCTCGAAGGCTTCAACGCCACCGCCCGCGACTACCCGCTGGAGCAGACCCTGCACGGGCTGTTCGAGGCCCAGGTGCTGCGCAGCCCCGAAGCGCTGGCGGTGCAGGCTGGCGAGCAGCGCCTGAGTTACCGCCAGCTCAACCAGCAGGCCAACCAGTTGGCCGGGCACTTGTTGCATCTGGGCGTCGGTCCGGACCAGCGGGTGGCGATCTGTGTCGAGCGTGGCCTGGAAATGGTGGTGGGACTGCTGGCGATCCTCAAGGCCGGCGGTGCCTACGTGCCCATCGACCCGGCCTATCCTGCCGAGCGCATCGACTACATGCTCCAGGACAGTGCGCCGCTGGCGGTGCTGGTCCAGGGGGCGACCCGGCACCTGGCGCTGGCATCTGGGCTGCCCTTGCTGGACCTGGACCAGCCGCAATGGGCCGGGCAGTCCCAGGACAACCAGCAGCATCCGCACCTCGGGCCGCAGCACCTGGCCTATGTGATCTACACCTCGGGCTCCACGGGCCAGCCCAAGGGGGCGATGAACGAACACCGGGCGGTGGTCAACCGCTTGCTGTGGATGCAGGAACAATACCGCCTGGACGCGAACGACGCGGTGTTGCAGAAGACCCCGTTCAGCTTCGACGTGTCGGTGTGGGAGTTCTTCTGGCCGCTGTTCACCGGCGCGCGACTGGTGATGGCCCGCCCCGAGGGGCACAAGGACCCCGTCTATCTGCGCCAGCTGATACGCGAGCAGCGCATCACCACCTTGCATTTCGTGCCCTCGATGCTCGATGTGTTCCTGGCCCACGACGCCACGCCGGACGACCTGGGGCTGCGCCAGGTGATGTGCAGCGGCGAGGCATTGCCTGGCAGCCTGGTGCGGCGCTTCAAGCAGCAGTTGCCAGGGGTTGGCCTGCACAACCTGTATGGCCCCACCGAGGCGGCGGTGGATGTCACCGCCTGGGAGTGCGCCGGCCCGCTGGAAGCGATCCCGGACAACACGCCGATCGGCAAGCCGATCGCCAATACCCGCCTTTACCTGCTGGATTCGCAGTTACAGCCGGCGCCGCTGGGGGTGGTGGGCGAGTTGTTCATCGCCGGGGTGCAGGTGGCCCGGGGGTATCTCAATCGTGAGCAACTGACGGCCGAGCGTTTCCTCGACGATCCGTTCAGCGAAGCGCCGGGCGCACGGATGTACCGCACCGGCGACTTGGGCCGCTATCGGGCCGACGGCAACATCGAGTACCTGGGGCGCAACGACGACCAGGTGAAGATCCGCGGCTTGCGCATCGAGCTGGGGGAAATCCAGGCGCGCCTGACCCAGCTGGACGGGGTCAAGGAAGCGGTGGTGCTGGCCCGCGAGGACGTGCCCGGGGACAAGCGCCTGGTGGCCTACTACACCAGCAGCGCCGGGCACTCGAAGCAGCCTGTCGAACAGCTGCGCCAGGCGTTGCTGGAGCACCTGCCGGACTACATGGTGCCGGCGCTGTTCGTGCACCTGGACGCGCTGCCCCTGAGCCCCAACGGCAAGCTCGAGCGCAAGTCGCTGCCGGCTCCTGGGCTGGAGGCGGCGGTGGTGCGCGAGTACGAGGCGCCGGTGGGCGACACCGAAATCCTCCTGGCGCAGTTGTGGGCCGAGTTGCTCAACGTCGAGCGGGTCGGGCGCCACGATCACTTCTTCGAACTGGGCGGGCACTCGCTGCTGGCGGTGAGCCTGATCAGTCGGATGCGCGAACACGGCATGGAGGCCGATGTCCGCACGTTGTTCGAACAACCGACCCTGGCGGGTTATGCGGCCATTACCGAACGAATGGAGATCGTCCTGTGAGCGTGATCGAACTGTTGGCGACACTGAAGGAAAAGGACGTCCAGCTGGTGCTCAAGGATGAGCAACTGGTGGTCCAGGGCAACAAGCAGGCCCTGAGCGACCCGGCCTTGCTGGCCCGGTTGCGCGAATACAAGCCGCAGCTGATCGAGCTGATCAGGAGCGGCCAGTACGCGCCGGTCAAGGCCGGGCAGATCGAGGTGCCGGCCAACGGCATCACGTTGCAGACCCGGCACATCACCCCGGACCTGCTGCCCCTGGCCAACCTCGACCAGCAGGCCATCGATCGCATCGTCGCCACGGTGCCGGGCGGGGTCGCCAACGTCCAGGACATCTACCCCCTGGCGCCGTTGCAGGAAGGCATCCTCTACCACCACGTCAGCGCCACCCAGGGCGATCCCTACGTCATGCAGGCGCAGTTCGCCTTCGCCAGTGCGCAGCACCTGCAAGCCTTTGCCGAGGCCCTGCGCGGGGTCATCGCCCGCCATGACATTCTGCGCACCGCGGTGCTCTGGGATGGCCTGGAGCAACCCATGCAGGTGGTCTGGCGCGAAGCCGGGCTGATCCTCCAGGAAGTCGAGCCGGACCCGGCCGGCGGCACCGTGCTGGAACAACTGCAGGGACGGTTCGACGCCCGCCACTATCGCCTGGATATCAGCCAGGCACCGATGCTGCGCCTGGTGCATGCCCGGGACGAGGCGGGGCAACGCATCGTCGCCATGCTGCTGTTCCACCACATGGCCATGGACCACAGCGCCCTGGACGTGGTGCGCCACGAAATGCAGGCCGTGCTTACCGGCCAGGCTGCGCGCCTGGGCCCGGCGTTGCCGTTTCGCAACTATGTGGCCCAGGCCCGGCTGGGCGTCAGCGAGCAGGAACACGAAACCTTTTTCCGCCAGATGCTGGCGGACGTCGATGAGCCGACCTTGCCGTTCGGCCTGCAGGACGTGCAGGGCGATGGCCGGGCCATCGAAGAGGCCAGCCTGGCCTTGCCCACGCCATTGAGCCTGCGCCTGCGCAGCCAGGCGCGGCAGGCCGGGGTCAGTGCCGCGAGCCTGTTCCACCTGGCCTGGGGCCGGGTCCTGGCGACCCTGGCCGGCAAGCACAAGGTGGTGTTCGGCACGGTGCTGATGGGGCGGATGCAGGGGGCCGAGGCCACCGACCGGGCCCTGGGCATCTTCATCAACACCTTGCCGTTTCGCCTGGACGTCGCCGGGCAGGGCCTGGCCGATGCCCTCAAGGACACCCACAAGCGCCTGACCAGCCTGTTGCGCCATGAGCACGCGGCCCTGGCCCTGGCCCAGCGTTGCAGCGGGGTCAGCGCGCCGACCCCGCTGTTCAGCGCCTTGCTCAACTATCGCCACAGCGCTGCCAGCGCCAGTGCCGAGGCCCAGGCCGCCTGGGCCGGGATCAGCACCCTGCACAGCGAGGAACGCACCAACTACCCGCTGACCCTGAGCGTCGACGATTTTACCGAGGACTTCAGCCTGACCCTGCTGGCCAGCACCCAGGTCGATCCGCAGCGCATCCTCGGCTACCTGCTGTGTACCCTGGAACACCTGGCCGACGGCCTGGAGCAGGAGCCGCAGCTGGCGCTCGAGAGGCTGCCGGTACTGCCGGCGAGCGAACGCCGGCAGGTGATCGAAGGCTTCAACCGCAGCGCCCGGGACTATCCCGTCGGCCAGACCCTGCACCAGCGGATCGAGGCCCAGGCGGCACGTACCCCCGAGGCACTGGCGGCCTGTTGCCAGGGGCGCGAACTGACGTATGCCCGGCTCAATGCCCAGGCCAACGCCCTGGCCCGCCAGCTGCAGGCAGTGGGGGTGCGCCCCGATGACCGGGTGGCCATCGTCGCCCGGCGCGGCCTGGAGACCCTGGTGGGCCTGCTGGCGATCCTCAAGGCAGGGGGGGCCTATGTGCCGGTCGATCCGGCCCATCCGGCCGAGCGCCTGAACTACCTGCTGGACGACAGCAGCCCCCGGGCGGTGCTGGTCCAGACCGAATTGCGCGCGCGCCTGCCGGCCCTGGCGATGCCGGTGCTCGAACTCGATCCACGGCATTGGCAGGGCCAGCCCGACGACAACCTGCAGGTGCCGGGGCTGACGCAGCGCAACCTGGCCTACGTGATCTACACCTCCGGTTCCACCGGCTTGCCCAAGGGCGTGATGGTGGAGCACCAGACCCTGGGCAACCTGGTGGACTGGCATTGCCAGGCCTTCGACCTGCACAGCGCCAGCCAGGCCTCGAGCCTGGCCGGCTTCGGCTTCGACGCCATGGCCTGGGAGGTCTGGCCGGCGCTGTGCGCGGGCGCGACCCTGCACCTGGCCCCGTCCAGCCAGGGCACCGAGGATGTCGATGCCTTGCTCGCCTGGTGGCGCGCCCAGCCCCTGGAGGTGAGCTTCCTGCCGACCCCGGTGGCCGAATATGCCTTCAGCCAGGGGCTGGACCATCCGAGCCTGCGCACCCTGCTGATCGGAGGCGACCGCCTGCGTCAGTTCGGCCAGCGGCAGTCGTTCACCCTGGTCAACAACTACGGTCCTACCGAGGCCACGGTGGTGGCCACTTCAGGCATTGTCGAGGCCGGCGGCGTCCTGGACATCGGCCGGCCAATGGCCAATGCACGGATCTACCTGCTGGACGAGCTTGGCCAGCCGGTGCCCATCGGCGTCGCCGGCGAGCTGTACGTGGGCGGCGCCGGGGTGGCGCGGGGGTATCTCAACCGCCCGCAACTGACGGCCGAGCGTTTTCTCGATGACCCGTTCAGCGAGGTGCCGGGGGCGCGCATGTACCGCACCGGCGACCTGGCTCGCTGGCTGGAGGACGGACGCATCGACTACCTGGGACGCAATGACCACCAGGTGAAGATCCGTGGCGTGCGCATCGAACTGGGCGAGATCGAGACCCGCCTCAACCAGTTCCCGGGTATCCAGGAAGCCGTGTTGCTGGCCCGTGAAGACCAGCCGGGCAATCCGCGGCTGGTGGCCTATTTCACCGAGCCTGAAGGCGCCACAGCCCTGGCGGTGGGCGAGCTGCGCGAGTACCTGATGGCGCAGTTGCCGGACTACATGGTGCCGGTGGCCTATGTGCGACTCGCTGCGTTGCCGCTGACCGCCAACGGCAAGCTGGACCGCCAGGCCTTGCCGGCGCCGGACCAGCAGGCGCTGTTCAGTCGCCAGTACCAGGCCCCCGAAGGCCCTGCCGAAACCGTCCTGGCGCAGATCTGGAGCGAGGTGCTGCAGGTCGAACGGGTAGGGCGCCTGGATCACTTCTTCGAGCTGGGCGGGCATTCGTTGCTGGCCATGCGCATGGTGTCGCTGGTGCGCCAGCGCCTGGGGCTGGAGCTGGCCCTGGCCGAGCTGTTCGCCAATGCCGAGTTGCACGCGGTCGCCGCGGTGCTGGAGCGCAGCGGGCGCAGCCAGTTGCCGGAAATCTTCCCGGCGCCCCAGGACCAGGACCTGCCGCTGTCCTTCGCCCAGCAGCGCCTGTGGTTCCTGGCGCAGATGGCCGGGGGCACCAGTGCCTACAACATTCCCATCGGCCTGGGCCTGCGCGGGCACCTGGATCGCCAGGCGCTGCAACAGGCGTTGCAGGCGATCGTCGCCCGGCATGCCACCTTGCGCAGCCGCTTCGTCCTGGTGGACGACCAGCCCCAGGTGCTGGTGGCGCCGGTGGACGGGGCCCTGGAGCTATTGCTGGAGGACATCAGCGAGACGCCCCTGACCCTGGCCGAACGGGTGCGGGCCGAGGCGGCGCAAGCCTTCGACCTGGAGCACGGGCCGGTGATTCGCGCTCGCTTGCTGCGCCTGGCGGACGAGCACCATGTGCTGTTGCTGACCCTGCACCATATCGTCGCCGACGGCTGGTCCATGGGCGTGCTGACCCGGGAACTGGTGGCCCTGTATGCCGCGTTCAGCCAGGGCCAGCCAGACCCGCTGGTGCCCCTGGCGGTGCAGTACAGCGACTTCGCCCTGTGGCAGCGGCGCTGGCTCAGCGGCGATGTGCTGCAACAGCAGGGCGACTACTGGCGCCGGGTCCTTGCCGGCGCTCCGACCTTGCTGATGCTGCCTGCCGACCGGCCACGACCGGTGCAGCAGGACTACCAGGGCGCCAGCGTTGCGCTGCTGCTGGAGCCGCAATTGAGTGCCCAGCTCAAGGCCCTGGCCCAGCGCCACGGCTGCACCCTGCACATGACCCTGCTGGCGGGCTGGGCGTTGTTGCTGGGGCGCTTGTCGGGCCAGGATGACCTGGTGGTCGGCACCCCGGTGGCCAACCGCATGCGCGCCGAAGTCGAGGGCCTGGTCGGGCTGTTCGTCAACACCCTGGCCTTGCGCCTGGATCTGCAGGGCGGGCAAAGCGTGGCCGGGCTGCTGGCCCAGGTCCGCGCCCGCAGCCTGGAAGCCCAGGCCCACCAGGACCTGCCGTTCGAGCAGGTGGTGGAAATCGTCCGGCCCCAGCGCAGCCTGGCCCACAGCCCGCTGTTCCAGGCGGTGTTGACCTGGGTCGAGGACTTCGCCCAGGACCTGGTGCTGGGCGAGCTCAAGCTCGAGGGCGTGGTGGCTGCCAGCCAGGTGGCCAAGTTCGACCTGACCCTGAGCCTGGGGGAAAGCCAGGGGCAGATTCGCGGTTCCCTGGACTACGCCACGGCGCTGTTCGATGCCGACACCGCCCAGCGTTTTGCCGGCTACCTGGTCCAGGTGCTGAAGGCCATGGTCGCGGACGATCAGCAGTTCCTGGCGCGGATCTCGCTGCTGGAGCAGGCGCAGCGGCGGCAGTTGCTGGAAGACTTCAACGCCAGCGACCAGGACTATCCCCGTGGCGCGCTGCTGCACGAGCTGTTCGCCGCCCGCTCCGCGCAGCAGCCTGAGGCCATCGCCGTGCAAGCGGGCGACCTGCGCCTGAGCTATGCCGAGCTGGAGACCCGGGCCAATCGCCTGGCCCAGCACTTGCGCGGGCTTGGCGTGGGCCCCGACCAGCGTGTGGCGATCTGCGTTGGACGCGGTCCGGACATGGCGGTCAGCCTGCTGGCGGTCCTCAAGGCGGGCGGTGCTTACGTGCCCATCGACCCGGCCCATCCGGCCGAACGCATTGCCTACCTGTTGCAGGACAGCGCGCCGCTGGCGCTGCTGGTCCAGGCCGCGACCCGCACGGCGGTCGGCAGCCCCGACCTGCCGGTGGTCGATCTCGACGACCCCGGCTGGCAGCAGCAACCGGCCAGTGCACCGCAGGTGCCGCAGTTGACGGAGCGGCACCTGGCCTACGTGATCTACACCTCCGGCTCCACCGGCCAGCCCAAGGGGGTGATGGTGGAGCACCGGAGCCTGGCGAACCTGGTGCACTGGCATTGCCAGGCCTTCGACCTGGGGCCGGGGCGGCACACCTCCAGCGTCGCCGGCCTGGGGTTCGATGCCATGGCCTGGGAACTCTGGCCGGCGCTGTGCAGCGGCGCGACGTTGCACCTGCCGCCGGCCGGCATCGACCACCAGGACATTGACCGGCTGCTGGACTGGTGGCGTGCCCAACCACTGGATGCGAGCTTCCTGCCGACCCCGGTGGCCGAGTACGCCTTCGCCCAGCAACTGGGCCATCCGACCCTGCATACCCTGCTGGTGGGCGGCGACCGCCTGCGCCAGTTCGACCAGCCGCAGTCCTTTGCCGTGGTCAACAACTATGGCCCCACCGAAGCCACGGTGGTGGCCACCAGCGGAGCGCTGGAGGCTGGCGGTGTTCTGGATATCGGCCGGCCGATGGCCAATGCCCGTGTCTACCTGCTGGACGAACAGCGCCAGCCGGTGCCGATTGGCGTCGCTGGCGAGCTGTATGTGGGGGGCGCCGGGGTGGCCCGGGGGTATCTCGATCGCCCCGAACTGACCTCCGAGCGTTTTCTCGACGACCCGTTCAGCCCCGAGCCGGGGGCGCGCATGTACCGCACCGGCGACCTGGCGCGCTGGCTGGCGGATGGGCGCATCGACTACCTGGGGCGCAACGATCACCAGGTCAAGGTGCGTGGCGTGCGCATCGAACTGGGAGAAATCGAAACCTGCCTGAACCGTCTGCCAGCCATTCAGGACGCCGTACTGCTGGCCCGCGAGGATCAACCGGGGCAGACCCGGCTGGTGGCCTATTTCACCGTTGCGGGCGAGCGGGTGCCGACCCCGGGCGAACTGCGCACGCAACTGCTGGGGCAGTTGCCCGAGTACATGGTGCCGGCGGCCTACGTCAGGCTCGACGCCTTGCCGCTGACCGCCAACGGCAAGCTCGATCGCCAGGCCTTGCCGGTGCCGGAGCTGGACGCGCTGCTGTCCCGGGAATACGAGGCGCCCCAGGGCGAGCAGGAGATCGCCCTGGCACAGATCTGGAGCGAGCTGCTGCACGTGGAGCGAGTCGGGCGCCACGATCATTTCTTCGAGTTGGGCGGGCATTCGCTGCTGGCCATGCGCATGCTGTCCCAGGTGCGCCAGCGCCTGGGGGTGGAACTGGCCCTGGGCGAGCTGTTCGCCGACGCCGAGCTGCACGCCGTGGCCCAGGCCCTGTCCCGGGCCGAGCGCAGCGATCTGCCGGACCTGCTGCCAGCCCCGCGCAACCAGCCCCTGGCACTGTCCTTCGCCCAGCAGCGCCTGTGGTTCCTGGCGCAGATGGAAGGCGCCAATACCGCCTACAACATTCCCATCGGCCTGCGCCTGCGTGGTCAGCTGGATGGCCAGGCCCTGCAGCGGGCCCTGGCGCGGATCGTCGCGCGGCATGAAACCCTGCGCAGCCGCTTCGCCCAGTACGGCGACGAGGCTGAGGTGCTGATCGCCCCGCCAGAGGCGGGGCTGAGCCTGCTGGTAGAAAACCTGCGCGGCCATCCCCAGGCCCACGACGCCTTGCAGGCGCTGGTCCAGGGCGAGGCTTCGGCGCCGTTCGACCTGGAGCGCGGCCCGCTGATTCGCGGGCGCCTGGTGACCCTGGCGGACGATCATCATGTGCTGTTGCTGACCCTGCACCACATCGTCAGCGATGGCTGGTCCATGGGGGTGCTGACCCGGGAGCTGGTGGCCCTGTATGCCGCCTTCAGCCGTGGCCTGCCGGACCCGCTACCGCCGCTGGCGGTGCAGTACAGCGACTTTGCCCACTGGCAGCGCCGCTGGCTCAGCGGCGAGGTGCTGCAACAGCAGGGCGACTACTGGCGCCAGGCCCTGGAGGGCGCGCCGCCGTTGCTGCTGTTGCCCACCGACCGGCCGCGCCCGGCCCAGCAGGATTACGCTGGCAGCAGTGTCCCGGTGCGCCTGGACCGCCAGCTCACTGCCGGCTTGCGGGCGTTGAGCCAGCGCCATGGCAGCACCCTGTACATGACCTTGATGAGCGCCTGGGCGCTGCTGCTCGGACGGCTGTCGGGGCAGGCCGAGGTGGTGATCGGCACGCCGGTGGCCAACCGCGTGCGGGCCGAGGTCGAGGGCCTGATCGGCCTGTTCGTCAACACCCTGGCCGTGCGCGTGGACCTGGCGGCGGCGCCACGGATCGAGACGTTGCTGGCCCAGGTCAAGGCCCGCACCCTCGAGGCCCAGGCCCATCAGCACCTGCCGTTCGAGCAAGTGGTGGAGATTCTGCGCCCGACGCGCAGCCTGGCCCACAGTCCGCTGTTCCAGACGCTGATGACCTGGCAGAACGGTGATGCCCCGCAACTGGTGCTGGGCGACCTGCGCCTGGAGGGCATCCATGAAGCCAGCCACTTTGCCAAGTTCGACCTGTCGCTGAACCTGGGGGAGGTCCAGGACCATATCGAGGGCACCCTGGAATACGCCACGGCGCTGTTCGACGAGCGCACCGTGCACGCTTATGTCGGCTACTTGCAGCGAGTGCTGCACGCCATGGTGGCAGACGACCAGGCGCGCCTGGAGCAGGTGCCGCTGCTGGACCAGGCGCAGCGTCGCCAGTTGCTCGAAGGCTTCAACGCCACCGCCCGCGACTACCCGCTGGAGCAGACCCTGCACGGGCTGTTCGAGGCCCAGGTGTTGCGCAGCCCCGAAGCGCTGGCGGTGCAGGCTGGCGAGCAGCGCCTGAGTTACCGCCAGCTCAACCAGCAGGCCAACCAGTTGGCCGGGCACCTGTTGCAGCTGGGCGTCGGCCCGGACCAGCGGGTGGCGATCTGCGTCGAGCGTGGCCTGGAAATGGTGGTGGGACTGCTGGCGATCCTCAAGGCCGGCGGTGCCTACGTGCCCATCGACCCGACCTATCCTGCCGAGCGGATTGCCTACATGCTTCAGGACAGCGCGCCGCAGGTCGTGCTGGCCCAGGCGACGACCCTGGACCTGCTGGGCGAGCCGGGCGTGCCGGTGGTGGATCTCGAACAGCCGGTGTGGAGCCGCCAGCCACGGATCAATCCACGGCTCGAGGGACTCACGCCACGGCACCTGGCCTACGTGATCTACACCTCGGGTTCCACGGGCCAGCCCAAGGGGGCGATGAACGAACACCGGGCGGTGGTCAACCGCTTGCTGTGGATGCAGGAGCAGTACCGCCTGGATGCGAACGACGCGGTGTTGCAGAAGACCCCGTTCAGCTTCGACGTGTCGGTGTGGGAGTTCTTCTGGCCGCTGTTCACCGGCGCGCGGCTGGTGATGGCCCGCCCCGAGGGGCACAAGGACCCGGCCTACCTGCGCCAGGTGATCGACCGGGAAAACATCACCACCCTGCATTTCGTGCCGTCGATGCTCGATGGGTTCCTGGCCTATGGCCCGACCCGCGAGTGCGCCAGCCTGCGCCAGGTGATGTGCAGCGGCGAGGCGTTGCCCGGCAGCCTGGTGCGGCGCTTCAAGCAGCAGTTGCCAGGGGTTGGCTTGCACAACCTGTACGGCCCCACCGAGGCGGCGGTGGATGTCACCGCCTGGGAGTGCGCCGGCCCGCTGGAAGCGATCCCGGACAACACGCCGATCGGCAAGCCGATCGCCAATACCCGCCTTTACCTGCTGGATTCGCAGTTGCAGCCGGTGCCGCTGGGGGTGGTGGGCGAGTTGTTCATCGCCGGGGTGCAGGTGGCCCGGGGGTATCTCAATCGTGAGCAACTGACGGCCGAGCGTTTCCTCGACGATCCGTTCAGCGAAGCGCCGGGCGCACGGATGTACCGCACCGGCGACTTGGGCCGCTATCGGGCCGACGGCAACATCGAGTACCTGGGGCGCAACGACGACCAGGTGAAGATCCGCGGCTTGCGCATCGAGCTGGGGGAAATCCAGGCGCGCCTGACCCAGCTGGACGGGGTCAAGGAAGCGGTGGTGCTGGCCCGCGAGGACGTGCCCGGGGACAAGCGCCTGGTGGCCTACTACACCAGCAGCGCCGGGCACTCGAAGCAGCCTGTCGAACAGCTGCGCCAGGCGTTGCTGGAGCACCTGCCGGACTACATGGTGCCGGCGCTGTTCGTGCACCTGGACGCGCTGCCCCTGAGCCCCAACGGCAAGCTCGAGCGCAAGTCGCTGCCGGCTCCTGGGCTGGAGGCGGCGGTGGTGCGCGAGTACGAGGCGCCGGTGGGCGACACCGAAATCCTCCTGGCGCAGTTGTGGGCCGAGTTGCTCAACGTCGAGCGGGTCGGGCGCCACGATCACTTCTTCGAACTGGGCGGGCACTCGCTACTGGCGGTGAACCTGATCGGCCGCATGCGTCGGGCCGGCCTGTCGGCGGATGTGCGGGTGCTGTTCGGCCAGCCGACCCTGGCGGCCCTGGCCGCTGCCGTCGGCCGGGGACGCGAAGTCCAGGTGCCGCAGAACCTGATCTACCGCGATTGCCCGCGCATTACCCCGCCGTTGCTGCCGCTGATCGAGCTGGACCAGGCTGCCATCGACCGGGTGGTGGCCACGGTTCCCGGCGGCACTGCCAATGTCCAGGACATCTATCCGCTGGCGCCCTTGCAGGCGGGCATCCTCTACCACCACCTGGCGGCCGGCCAGGGCGATCCCTATGTGCTGCAGGCGCAGTTCGCCTTCGACAGCCGCGAGCGCCTGCTGGCCTTCGCCGGGGCCATGCAGGGGGTGATCGAGCGCAATGACATCCTGCGCAGCGCCGTGTTGTGGGAGGGCTTGCAAGAGCCGCTGCAAGTGGTCTGGCGCGAAGCCGCGCTGTGCTGCGAGGAGCTGCTGCTGGACGCCGCCCAAGGGCCGGTGCTGGAGCAGTTGCAGGCGCGTTTCGACAGTCGTCGCTACCGCCTGCAGATCACCCAGGCGCCGCTGCTGCGCCTGGTGTACGCCGCCGATCCGGACCATGGACGGATCGTGGCGCTGTTGCTGTTCCATCACCTGGTGATGGACCACGTGGCGCTGGAGGTGCTGCAGCACGAACTGCAAGCCTTCCTGCTGGGGCGCCAGGAGCGCCTGGGCGCGGCGGTGCCCTATCGCAACTACGTGGCCCAGGCGCGGCTGGGCATCGGTGAGGCCGAGCATGAAGCGTTCTTCGGCCAGATGCTGGGGGATATCCAGCAGCCGACCCTGCCCCTGGGCTTGCAGGAAGTGCCCGGTCGCGAGGTGGCCCTCAGCGAGGCCCGCCAACCCCTGGACCGCCTGCTGGGCCGGCGCCTGCGCGAGCGGGTGCGGCAACTGGGAGTCAGCGCCGCCAGCCTGATGCACCTAGCCTGGGGCCGGGTGCTGGGCAGCCTGACGGGGCAGCAGCAGGTGGTGTTCGGCACCGTGCTGCTGGGTCGGATGCAGGGAGGCGAGGGCGCCGAGCGGGCCCTTGGGGTGTTCATCAACACCCTGCCGCTGCGGGTCGACCTGGGAGAGTTGCCGGTGCGCAATGCGTTGCTGGCGACCCATGAGCGCCTGGCGCAACTGATGGGTCATGAACAGGCGCCGCTGGCGCTGGTCCAGCGTTGCAGCGGGGTGGAACCGGGCACGCCGCTGTTCAGCAGCCTGCTCAACTACCGTCACAGCGCGCCGTCGCCAGCCCAGGCCGGTGAAGCCTGGGAAGGCATGCAACTGCTCAATGCCGAGGAGCGCAGCAACTACCCGCTGACCCTGAGCGTCGACGACCTGGGGGATGGCTTCATGCTCACGGCGGTGGCGGCCGGGGTCGATGCCCAGCGCATCTGCCAGTACTTGCACAGCACCCTGGAGAACCTGCTGCAAGCCCTGGAGCAGCATCCGGACCTGGCGGTCGGCCAGGTCGCGGTGCTGCCGGACGCCGAGCGCCAGCAGGTGCTGGTGCAATTCAATGCCACCGCCCGCGACTACCCGCGCCAGCAGACCCTGCACCAGCGCTTCGAGGAACAGGTGCTGGAGCGCCCGCAACAGGTGGCGGCGGTGCATGGCCAGGAGGTGGTCAGTTATGCCCAGCTCAATGCCCGGGCCAACCAGCTGGCCCATCACCTGCTGGCGCTCGGGGTACGCCCCGGGGACACGCTGGCGCTGCTGCTGCCGCGCTCCCTGGACCTGCTGGCCAGCCAACTGGCGGCCAGCAAGTGCGGCGCGGCCTATGTGCCGCTGGACATCCACGCCCCGGCCGAGCGCCTGGGCTTCATGGTCGCCGACAGCCAGGCGGTGGTCCTGCTGGCCCACAGCGACCGGCCTCTGGAAGGGGGGCCGCAGCGGGTCGATCTGGACCGGTTGCGCTTCGACCGGTTGCCAGGGCACGACAACCCGAGCCTGGACCTGTCCAGCGAGGCGGTGGCGTACATCATGTACACCTCCGGCTCCACCGGCGAACCCAAGGGCGTGCTGGTGCCGCACCGGGCCATCACCCGGCTGGTGATCAACAACGGCTACGCCGATTTCAACCCCGAGGACCGGGTGGCCTTCGCCTCCAATCCGGCGTTCGACGCCAGCACCATGGATGTCTGGGGCCCGTTGCTCAACGGTGGCCGGGTCGTCGTGGTGGACCAGCAGACCCTGCTCGATCCACCGGCCTTCGCCCAGTTGCTGCACAGCAGCGGCGCGACCTTGCTGTTTCTCACCACCAGCCTGTTCAACCAGTACGTGCAGTTGATTCCCCAGGCGCTCAAGGGCTTGCGCATGCTCTTGTGCGGCGGCGAGCGGGCCGATGCCACGGCGTTCCGGCGCATGCAGGCCCAGGCACCGGGCTTGCGCCTGGTCAACGGTTACGGTCCCACCGAGACCACCACCTTTGCCGTCACCCACGAGCCTGGGGAACTGGCGGCCGACGCCGACAGCGTGCCCATCGGCCGGCCGCTGTCCAACACCCGCGTCTATGTCCTGGATGCCCTGGGCCAGCCGCTGCCGGTCGGGGTGGTCGGCGAGATCCATATCGGTGGCGACGGGGTGGCCAAGGGTTACCTGAATCGTCCCGAGCTGACTGCCGAGCGGTTCCTCGTCGATCCGTTCAGCGATGAGCCTGGAGCCTTGATGTATCGCACCGGCGACCTGGGCCGTTGGCTGCCGAGCGGTGTGCTGGAGTGCATCGGGCGCAATGACGAACAGGTGAAGATCCGTGGTTTCCGTATCGAGCCGGGGGAGATCCAGGCCTGCCTGGCTGGCTTCCCGGGGCTGCGCGACGCGGTGGTACTGGTCCGCGAGGACGCGCCCGGGGCCAAGCGCCTGGTGGCCTACTACAGCCTGCACGATGACACGGTGGCGCCCACTGGCGAGGCGTTGCGCGAGTACCTGCTGGAGCGCTTGCCGGAGTACATGGTGCCGCCGGCCTATGTGCAGCTGGAGGCGTTGCCGCTGACCGCCAACGGCAAGCTGGACCGCAAGGCGCTGCCGGCTCCGGGCCTCGACGCCCGGCCTCGCGCCGGCTACGAAGCGCCGCGCACGCCCCTGGAGCAGAACCTGGCCGAGCACTGGGCGCAGGTCCTGCAATTGCAACAGGTGGGGCGCCACGAGCATTTCTTCGAGCAGGGCGGGCATTCGCTGCTGGCGATCCAACTGGTCAACCGCTTGCAGCAGGCCGGCTTCGAGCTGGGCCTGGCGGACCTGTTCCAGCACGCCAGCGTGGCGGCCATGGCCCGCCTGTTGACCGAGCGCGGCACGGCGGGGCCCCAGGAGCTGGTGCCGGTACGCGAGGGGACGGGGCCGGCGTTGTTCCTGGTGCATGAGTTCACCGGGCTGGACATGTACTTCCCGGTGCTGGGGCAGCACCTGCCGGGGGATTTCCCCATCTACGGCTTGCCGGGCATTGCCCTGGGCCAGCCACAGCTGCGCACCCTGGAGTGCCTGGCCACGCGCCTGGTGCGGGTCATGCGCCAGGTCCAGCCCGAGGGCCCCTACCGCCTGGCCGGCTGGTCGTTCGGCGGGGTGCTGGCTTACGAGATCGCCCAGCAGTTGCTGGGGCTGGACGAGGAGGTGGAGTTCCTCGGCCTGATCGACAGCTACGTGCCACGCCTGACCGACCAGGGCAAGGCACGCTGGTCCGGCAATGCTGCCCACCAGCAGCACCTGCTGCTGCAGTGCCAGGCCTACTGGAGCGCCCAGGGCGAGGCCGGTAGTACTGCACTGGTGGCCCTGGAGCGGCTGCGCGGGCAACTGGACGGCCTCGATTTCCCGACTCTGCTGCAAGTCCTGCGCGACCAGCATTTGCTGTTCGACCAGCTGGCGGCGGCCAGCCCCGAGCAGTTGTGGCAGTACCTGGACCGCGAAGTGGCCCATGGGCATGCGCTGGCCCATTACCGCTTGCATCCGATCGGGGTGCCGGTGCACCTGTTCTGCGCGGCCGAACGGCCCACCGAGCTGTCGCGGCGCAGCCCGACCCTGGGTTGGGGCGAAGTGCTGGCGGTGGAGCAACTGCAGTGCATCAGCGTGCCCGGCGATCACCTGAGCATGATGCAGGCGCCCCATGTCCTGGCCCTGGGGCAAGCCATGGGCCAGGCCCTGGAGCAGGCGCGTTCGGGCGTTGCCCGCCCCCGCAGGGCGTCGACCCACCAGCCCTTGCTGCGGATCCAGGGCGGGCGGGCCGGGCAGGTGCCGATCTTCTGTATACCGGGGGCCGGCGACAGCATTACCGGGTTCATTGGCCTTGCCGAGGCCCTGGGGCCGGACTGGCCGATCTTCGGCCTGCAGGCCCGGGGGCTGGATGGCAATGGCGTGCCCCATGTCCAGGTGGAGGTCGCGGCCCGCTACTACCTGCAGGCCATCCAGGAGCAGTACCCGGCGGGGCCGCTGCATTTGATCGGCCATTCGTTCGGTGGCTGGGTGGCGTTCGAGATGGCGGCGGTGTTGCAGGCGGCCGGTCGCGAAGTGGCGTCCCTGACCCTGCTCGACAGCCAGGCTCCCGGTGGCGCGGGGCTGGTAGGCCGGCCCTACACCACCACGGCGGCGCTGCTGCGCCTGATCGAGTCCATGCAGCTGTCGGCGGGCTGCGACATGGGCATCGACCCCGAGCACTTCGCTGCCCAGGACGACGCCACGCAGATGCGCCTGTTGCACGCCGGCATGGTGCGGGTCGGCCTGTTGTCCCAGCGCGCGGACCCGCGGGCGATGCATGGCGCGGCGTGGACCTTCGCCACGGCCCTGCGCACCTGCTACCAGCCTCGCGAAAGCTACCGCGGCCAGGTGCGCCTGGTGCTGGCCGACGACCCGGTGCTGGACGCCGCCGGCAATCGCCGGGAGCAGCAGGACATGATCCAGGGCTGGCGTGGCCAGGTGGGCGAGCTTGGGCTGTGGTTCGCCCCGGGCAACCACTTCAGCCTGCTCAAGGCGCCCAATGTGCGGCAACTGGCGGCCTGGTGGCAGGACGGCCTGGCGCTGCCCCGGGGGGAGGTCGTGTCATGACGCCAGACGCGGCCAGGCTGGCGGTGGGCGGGTGCCCGCCGTCGGCCCGATAGGACGTTTCATTTACCTGGGACACCGCTCACTACGGCAGCACGGTGTCCTGTAAGGGGGCTCGCCGCTGGTCGGCGGAGCCCACCCTCAACGGACTTGTGGTCATCTATGGAAAAGTCGAAGTTTCGCAAAATCGGTATGGGGCTGTTGCTGGTGGTTGTGGCCGGATTGATTTTCTATGCGGTACGCGCGCCGGCACAGGCGCCGCAGTACCTGACCGCCATCGTCGAACGGGGAGACATCGAGAACGCGGTGCTGGCTTCCGGCTTGCTGGAAGGCATCCGGCAGGTGGACGTCGGCGCCCAGGTCTCCGGACAGCTGAAATCCCTCAAGGTCAAGGTCGGGGACAAGGTCAAGCAAGGCCAGTGGCTGGCCGAGATCGATCCCCTGGTGCTGCGCAATACCCTGCGCCAGGCCCAGGTCGACGAGGAAAACCTGCAGGCCAAGCGCCGGGCCACCGCTGCCCAGCTCAAGGAAACCAAGGCGACTTATGAGCGTTATCGCGAGCTGCAGGTGGACGCGTCGATTTCCAAGCAGGACTTCGACACCTCCGAATCCAACTACGAGGTGCAGCAGGCCAACCTGATGTCCCTGGACGCGCAGATCAAGAGCGCGCAAATCCAGATCGACACCGCCAAGGTGAACCTGGCCTACACCCGTATCATCGCGCCCATCGACGGCGATGTGGTGGGGGTGGTGACCCAGGAAGGCCAGACCGTGATCGCCAACCAGCTCGCGCCGATCCTGCTCAAGCTCGCCGACCTGGACACCATGACCGTCAAGGCCCAGGTGTCCGAGGCCGACGTAATCCACATCAGCCCGGGCCAGCAGGTGTACTTCACCATCCTCGGCGAGTCCGAGAAGCGCTACTACGCCAAGTTGCGGGGCACGGAGCCGGCGCCGCAGAATTTCCTCGAGACCCAGCCTGCCGGCACCCCCAAGCAGAACACCGCAGTGTTCTACAACGCGCTGTTCGATGTGCCCAACCCCGACCACCGCCTGCGCATCTCCATGACCGCCCAGGTGCGCATCGTCCTGGACACAGCCAAGGATGTGCTGATGGTGCCGGTGGCGGCCCTGGGCCCGCGCAATGCCGATGGCAGCTTCGCGGTACGGGTGCTCGACGCCAAGGGCCAGGCTCAGGCGCGCAATGTCACCACCGGGATCAACAACAACGTCAAGGTCCAGATCACCCAGGGCCTGGCCGAAGGTGACCAGGTGGTGATCGGTGATCCGCAGCCTGGCATGGCGGGGGCCTGACCATGACCCAGCCACTGTTGCAGCTCAAGGGCATCAGCCGCAGTTTCAAGGCCGGCGAACGGGAGTTCATGGCCCTGAAGAATATCGACCTGGACATCCAGGCCGGGGAGATGGTGGCCATCACCGGGGCCTCGGGCTCGGGCAAGTCGACCCTGATGAACATCCTCGGCTGCCTGGACTACGCCACGGCCGGCAGCTACCAGGTCAATGGCCGCGAAACCCGCGACCTGGACGACCAGGCACTGGCGGAACTGCGCCGCGATCACTTCGGCTTCATCTTCCAGCGCTACCACCTGTTGCCCCACCTCAATGCCATGCACAACGTCGAGATCCCGGCGATCTACGCCGGCAGCCCCCAGGCCCGGCGCCATGGCCGGGCCCGCGAGCTGCTGGCGCGCCTGGGCCTGGACGGGCACCTGGAACACCGGCCCAACCAGCTGTCCGGCGGCCAGCAGCAGCGGGTGAGCATCGCCCGGGCACTGATGAACGGCGGCGAGGTGATCCTGGCCGACGAACCCACCGGGGCCCTGGACACCAGTAGCGGCAAGGAGGTGATGCGCATTCTCCAGGAGCTGCACGCCGCGGGGCACACGGTGATCATCGTCACCCACGACCCCAAGGTGGCGGCCAATGCCCAACGCATCATCGAGGTGCGCGATGGCGAGATCGTCAGCGACCGGGTCAACCCGCAGCCGGCACAGGCGCTCGAGGCACCGCCGCAGGTGTCCTCGCGGCCGGCCGGGGCTCGGCGCCTGGTGGCCAGCCTGGGCCTGTTCAAGGAGGCTTTCGTGATGGCCTGGGTGGCGCTGGTGTCACACCGCATGCGCACCTTGCTGACCATGCTCGGGATCATCATCGGCATCACCTCGGTGGTGTCCATCGTGGCCATTGGCGAAGGCGCCAAGCGCTACGTGCTCAAGGACATCCAGGCGATCGGCAGCAACACCATCGACATCTTTCCCGGGGCCAGTTTCGGCGACAGCCGGGCGGCGGGCATCCAGACCCTGATGCCTGCCGACGTCACGGCCCTGAACCAGCTGTACTACGTCGACAGCGCCACGCCGATGGTGGGCCGCAGCCTGTTGCTGCGCTTCGGCAACATCGACCTCAATGCCACGGTCAATGGTGTCAGCCACCTGTACTTCAAGGTGCGTGACATCAAGCTCGCCGCCGGCATCGCCTTCAGCGAGAACGACGCCCGGCGCCAGGCCCAGGTGGTGGTCATCGACCACAACACCCGCAACCGGCTGTTCGGCCCGGATGTCGATCCCCTGGGGCAGGTGATCCTGGTGGGCAACCTGCCGTGCACGGTGATCGGGGTGGCTGCCGAGAACAAGAACCTGTTCACCGCAGCCAACCTGCTCAATGTCTGGCTGCCTTACGAAACCGCTGCCGGACGGGTGCTGGGCCAGCGTCACCTGGACAGCATCAGCGTCAAGATCAAGGACGGCCAGCCGAGCAAGGTGGTGGAGGAACACGTCAAGAAACTCATGGAACAGCGCCACGGGACCAAGGATTTCTTCACCAACAACCTGGACAGCATCATGCAGACGGTGCAACGCACCAGTCGCTCGCTGGCGCTGCTGCTGTCATTGATCGCGGTGATTTCCCTGCTGGTGGGCGGTATCGGGGTGATGAACATCATGCTGGTATCGGTCACCGAGCGTACCCGCGAGATCGGCATTCGCATGGCTGTGGGGGCGCGGCAGTCGGACATCCGCCAGCAGTTCCTGGTGGAGGCGGTGATGGTCTGCCTGATCGGCGGTTCCATCGGCATCGCCCTGTCCTTCGCCATCGGCTACCTGTTCACCCTGTTCATCAGGGAATGGGAGATGGTGTTTTCCATGGGGTCGATCATTACCGCGTTTGCCTGCTCGACGCTGATCGGGGTGATCTTCGGTTTTGTCCCGGCGCGCAACGCGGCGCGCCTGGATCCGATCGAAGCCCTGGCCCGTGATTGAGGCCGGCAGGGGTGCCACCGGCGCAGGGCCGGCGGCGCCCGGACCTCACTCGGGCGCGTTGGCGGCGACCGGCGCGGCGGCTTCCTGGGGCGAATACATCCAGCGCAACAGCGAGTGCCGGCCGCTGATGCCCAGCTTGATGGCCGCGCGCTTGAGGTAGCTTTCCACGGTATTGACCTTGAGCTGGCACTGTTCGGCCAGTTGCGGTGCGGTACGCCCGGCCAGCAGGCCGACGCAGACTTCCATCTCGCGATTGGACAGGCTCAGCCCCGATTGCGCCAGGCGGTCGGCAAACCGCAGGCGCAGGGTTTCCAGGCCTTCGATGGCGGCGCTGTCCTGCTCACCGTCCAGGCCCCGGGGTTGCAGGGCGCTGATGTGCTTTTCGACCATCGGCAGCAGCAGCGGCGAGATGTCTTCCAGCAGCAGGCGTTCCTGGTGCGAGAAGCTGCGGGCCTGGTTGCTGCGGTACACCGACAGCACGTACTGGTAGGAGTCGATGCGACCGGTCAGGTGCAATTGCGTCGAATCCTTGCCCCCACGCCGTCGCGATGGGGCCGGGTCGGCCTCCACGCTCTGCTCGGGGAAGGCTGCGTGCAGCAGCGAGTCGTCATTGGCCGACTGGCCGTGCAGCGGATGACAGTGGTGCACGGTGTTGCGGCTGGTGCCTTCGACGGTCTGTTCCGGGTCCGTTCGCAGTTGGGTGATATGGGTGGCGTCCACGGCCAGCTGAGTGAGGATCAGGTCGTGCAGCATGCGTGGGAAGCGGCGGCTGCCAGTGCTGGCAATGACCTTGCCAATGTGCGGGAACAGTACTTGTGAGTTCATCATTTCATCCATGAATGTGAAGTGTGGAAGGCTGCCTTATAGCAATGAGTTTGGTCGACTGCCGATTTACCTCCTGTTTATGCAGATCGACCCAAGGCAGCTTCGTATCCTAGTACAGGGATTTGCCGACCGTTGAATGAAACCGCGTAAAAAACATCGGCAAAAACCAGCCAGATACCGTCAAGGCACCGGCTGGCGGGGGGATGACGGCATTTGTGCCGGGTGAAAAAACTTTTGCAAGAGCGCCTTCCGGGCACGCAAGTTGTGCCCGTGGCGACTTTGTGCTAGCGGATATCCGCCGAGATTGGGGGCGTCGGTGGCGCTATGGGCTAATGGGGCTTTTTCTCGCAGTTGACCATCCACGACACGCCGAAGCGATCTTCCAGCATGCCGAAGCGTTCGGCCCAGAACGTCTCCTCCAGGGGCATGCGGATGCTGCCCTGGTTGGCCAGGGCATTGAATACCCGCTCGGCTTCGGCGGCGTTGTCGATGTTCAGGGCGATCGAACAACCGCGGATACCGGCGTAGGGCAGGTCCGGGGTGCTGTCCGAAGCCATCAGCACCTGGTCGCCGACGTTGAGTCGGGTATGCATGATCAGTGCATGGCAGTCGGCCGGGAGATGATCGCGGGCCGGGCTCTCGCCGAAGGTCAGCATCATTTCCAGGGTGCCGTTCAGGCATTGGGCATAAAACGTGAAGGCGGCCCGGCATTCGCCGTTGAATACCAGGTAGGGGTTGATTTTCATCGTGTACGTTCCTTGTGCGGCCAGGGCAGTCCCTGGAAAAACCGAGCGCCTTGCCGGCATCGGTGGACACTGCATAGCAAAGCGTCGAACGAGCGGACGCGTGCGTTTTTTTTAGACGCTTTTCCCATGGTTCGCGCAAGGCTTATAGCCGACCGCCCAGGGAGCGGTCGGCGGTGGCTACAGGCGGGGCTGCTCCTGGGGCAGGCCGAGCAACTGGTGCAGCGTGTTGATCAGCGCCTGCTGGCGTTGACGGTCTTCCTGGTGCCGGGCTTCGGCGACGGCGACATCGGCCTGGCAATGCGGGCACGTGACTTCGTGGGCATGGATGTATTGCCGGCAGGCTCGGCACAGGGCCAGGCGTGGCGGGATGCGGCCTTCATCGGGGGATGCGAGGCCCTGGTTGACCCAGGCCAGCTTGATCACTTGGCCGCTGTCGCTGACGCTGGATACGGTTTCGCCGGTATCGATGCGCTCGGTGACCAGGTCGAAGCGGCCCACGGAGAATGAGGCAGGCCCTGCGTCCTCGAGCTTGACGATGCGCTCGCGCAGGCCTTTCTTCGCCAGGTCCAGGGTCCGGTAGTGGCAGTAGGGGTTGTTGCCCGGCTTGCCTAGCAGCGAGTGCGAGGTCCAGGTGCAACCGCCCCGGCAGACGTCGTTGTAGTAGCAGGTTCGGCAGTAGCCCCAGAGGTCGTCCACCGAGCGCAGGCGGCCGAAGTGGATGCCCTCGCTGTAGTGCCAGATGTCGTGCAGGTTCATGGTGCGCACGTTGCCGCCGGAGAACCCGACGGTGGCCAGGGACGGGCAGCCCTTGACCGTGCCGTCGGCTTCCAGCGCCAGCACCGTCTGCCCGGCGGCGCAGCCGCTCCAGTGCACGCGCTCGTCGCCGAAACCGCGCCACAGGTGCTCGTAGGGGCCGTAGTAGCCGATGTTGTTGCCGACGTTCATCAGCAATCCGCGCTCGCTGCCTTCGCGGTAGAGCCTGGCCAGCAGCGGCATGACCTCCAGCAACTGGTAGGGCTGCAACAGCAGTTCGGGGTGGTCCACGGCATTGCCCATGGCCACGGTCAACTGGATCTGCCAGTGGCTGGCGCCGGCATCGATGATCAGGTCCATCAGGGCCGGCAGGTCGGGCAGGGTCGCGGCGCCGATCTGGGTGTTGACGCTGACCTTGAGCCCGGCCTGCTTGGCCCGGTGCAGGGTGTCCAGGGCTTTGTCGAAGGAACCCGGCACGTTGCGCACCGCATCATGCAGGGGCGCCAGGCCGTCCAGGGACACGCCGACGCCGTTGAGCCCGGCTTCTATCGCCGCCTGCATCTTGGCGGGGGTCAGGTTGCGCCCGCCGGTCTGGATCGCCACGTACATGCCGCGGTCGTGGATGGCCTGGATCAGCCGCGTCCAGTCCTTGCGCAAGTAGGCTTCGCCACCGATCAGGGTGACTTCCCGCGTGCCCAGGGCAGCCAGGGCGTCGATCACTTCCAGGCACTCTGTGGTGTTCAGTTCACCGGGACGGCGGTGCCCGGCCCGGGAGCCACAGTGCAGGCACTTTAGGTCGCAGGCCAGGGTGATTTCCCAGACCACGTGCACCGGCACGTAGCGCTTGATATCGCTCTCGCTGAGGTAGCGGGCGGGGAGACTGTCCGACATGAAAGATCCTTGCGCACCCAGCGGTGCGCGGCACCAACCCATCGATATAGGCGCGCCTTCCTTGAGCGGCAATGGCGCGATCGGTTGCCCGGCGATCCGGGACCGGCCATGGCCGGCCCCGGGGAGCCGGTCTCAGCGTTGTTCCAGGCGGTTGATTTCCGTCTGCAACTGCTGCACGGCCTTGCTCAGGTTGTCACTGTTGGCCAACTGCTGCTCGGCCTGGGCCACCAGGGCCTTGAGCCGCGCCAGGTCGCCGCTGGCCTGGGCCTGCTGCAACGCCACGGCATACAGCGGGTGCGGGTGCAGGTGGGCCTGGTCGGCCGGGTTGGCGGCCCGGGCCTGGGGCTCGGCGTGCGCCGCCTGCTCCACCTGGGCCGGGCTGACAGCGGCGTGCTGCACCACGTGCCAGTGACCCTGGTAGTCGTAGCGGTAGCTGGCAAAGCCGCTGGCCCAGTCCAGGCCGAGGATGCCCTGCAGGTGGAAGGTCTCGGCGGCCTGGCTGCCGGGACCGCTGGGGTTGCCCGCCAGGTTGAGGATCAGGTGGCCCTCGCTGGATTGATCGAGCTGGATCTGCGAGTAGTTGCCCCAGACATCGGCGAGAAAATTCACCGGGGGTGAGGTGCTCTGGGTTACGCGGGCCAGGCCGGTGACGGTTTTCTGTGGCGTGTTGACCAACAGATCGAGGGTCAGGACCGGCGCTCCGATCACCGGGTTGGCGACGATGAGGCGGGTATGGAACAGTCCAATTGTCATGCTGCAACTCCTTGGCGTGAGGGAAGACTCGAGGTCGCTGGGCTGGGCTCAGCGTCGTTCCTGCTTGCCGATCTCGGCCTTGGCCGCGTCCAGCGCGGTGCGGATCAGCGGCAACTGCTCCAGTTGCTGGGTCGCTACCCGGTGCAGGCTCTTCATCTGCGCCAGGTCGCCGCTGGCGATGGCACCGTGGATCGGGGCTGCGTACAGCGCCGAGATCGGCGGCAGCGGATGGTGCGGCTGGCTGTGCAGCTGGGGCCTGGACTGGGTGCTGGAGCGCACGTTGTCTTCCAGCTGTGCCGGCACGTTGTTCACGGTGACCCAGCTGTGGCCGTTGTAGTACTGGTAGTTGGCGGTGCCTTGCTTCCAGTCGTCGTCGACCACCAGGTGCAGCTTGAAGGTGATGATCGAGTTCGAGCCCGGGCCACCCTGGTTGCCCTGGGCGGTGATCAGGATCTTGGTGGTGGTGGGGGACATCACGGTCAGGTAGGTGTACTCGCCCCAGACGGCGCTTTGCAGGTCAAGCGGCGGGTTGGTCGCCTGGGTGATCGACGAAGTGCCGCGCACACTGCGCTCGGGGGTGTAGACCAGCAGGTTGAGCAACAGGGTCGGCGCCCCAGGTTGCGACGTGCCGATGCGGTAGCTCAGGGGGAACAGGCCTTCTTGGGAATGGGAATCGGACATTTGCTTTGCCTCCATTCAATGACGGGGAACCGTGGTCAGTGGCGTTCCAGGCGGGCGACTTCCTTGGCCAGCTGTTCGTAGGCGTTGTGCAGATCCTGGGGTTCGTTCTTGCCCGGATCGCGCTTGGCCAGCAGGGCTTT